>MNUO01000108.1 GCA_001871015.1 Candidatus Desantisbacteria bacterium CG1_02_38_46 | reverse complement strand
TTAGTAAAGGTATCCTTATTATTAATAGAGATTAAACCAGTATCAGGAGAAGTAAGGTCAACAATGATGGAATCAGAGTAGACAGAGGAAACATTCCCTACTGCATCAATAAATTTCACATAAACAGTCTTGGTATTGTCTCCAGATTCTAATACCCATTGCGCCACTTCGGTATTATAAGAAGTAGTATTATTAAAGGTATAAGTATTAACCTTGTCAGAGTTGAAAGCACTGGTATTATCAATGACCATCTTGGCAACACCGGACAAAGTGTCACCAGCAGAGATTTGTAAAGTAACAGTATTGGAATTAGTAAAGGTATCCTTATTATTAATAGAGATTAAACCAGTATCAGGAGGAGTAAGGTCAACAATGATGGAATTGGAGTAGACAGTAAGAGAAATATTTCCTTCCTTATCAATAAATTTTACATAAACAATTTTTTCTCCATCGCCAGTCAATCCCCAAGGCAAAGTATTGCTGTAAGTATGGGTCTCAATTTGGTCTGCAACAAAAGTAGAAGTATTACTCACCACCACACTATCAAAATCAGTGTGGGTGTTAATCGCTGTAAAATACAAAACAACACCTGTGGTATCTGTGTAGGTAGCATCACTGTTAATAGAAACAGAACCGGTAGGAAAATTAGGATCATAAATAATTGCATCAGAATAACCTTCAGAAATATTTCCCACATAATCAATAAACTTAATATAAACAGTGTTTACTCCTTCCTCCAACAATGTCCAGGGATATGTTAAAGAATAGGAGAGAGTACCGCCAGTGGAAAAATCTGAAACATAACTTAAAAACATCTTTTCTGGAAAAGTATGAGTATCAGAAGCAGAAATATTCAAGGTTACATTTAGAATATTTGTATAGATATTGCCATTATTAATAAGGAGTGCACCAAAGGGCGGTGTTATATCGAGCACAATTGTTCCGGTGTTCGGAATCGCTTCCGAACCCTCAGGATCTCTTACTTCAATTTTATAAATATAAGTATCCGAAGGAACAATTAGTCCACCGCTGTCCCCATTCCAGGTTGCTACACAATCTACTTTTGTTTCACCTGTTTCTGGACAATACGTGAGTGGGACTTCGGTGTCATACTTGATGGTCTTAACAAGATTCATTACTTTATCGTAAATATAGACAGCGATTGTTTCCGCAATGCTATCAGTATCAACAATAGTAAAATTAATTGTTAAGGTATCTTTGTTTGCATCATTATTAGGGCTAAATTTAAAATCAGGAGGGTTTCCACTTACATTGCTTATCCCCGGTTGAAAATAAGCAATTACAAAATTAGAGAAGCTTGTGGTTGTATCTTCTCCGGCTAAATTCATATATTCAACAGAAGCGAAATTAGTTATACCTGCAAAAGTAATTCCACTAATTAAACTTCCCATTACTACTAAACCTAAAATAAATTTTATTTTTTTCATCATCTTTCCTTTCTCAGGAAGTCCGTCCTCTAAGCATTAATGTAAATTTTAAAACTTGACATAGTGTCCTGGTACTTTTCAATTCAGGACTTTCTGGCGTTTGAAAAAAATAGACAACTAAAACTCAAAATTTTACAGTGCAACTTATTTTATCGAGAAGGATTCCCCTAAACAACTTTTGTGGTAATACTACTTTACTACCCTTAGCAATCTACTGGCTGGAGATAAGATTACAATGTAGATTTCCGAAAAAGACTAATGTCAACTTTTAGAGTTTGCATTTTTTAGTAAAATTTTTCTCCTCGGGACAGCGAGAATAAGGTGGACGGACTTCCTGTTTTTAACGATTGCCATCCCTTCTCCTGCTCGCGTGCCTGCCCGCCGAAGCTTTAGCGTAGGTGACCTGACCCCCATTTGTTGTACCACTTTTTAAGTGGATGTCAGACTTTCAAGATTGGGTTAGTTTTGGAGGTTAAGTAAATTGTCGTATCTCATCTATTGCTGCTCAGACAAATCTTCTATCGCTTGCTGAAGTTCTTCTTTTACTTCTTCGTCTTTCTCTTTTGTTAATAAATTTTTAAGATACGGCAACACCTTGGGATCTCCAATATATTTTAGAGCAATTACCGAAGTCCAACGTACAAATTGATCTTCGTCTTCAGAAGCAAGTTTTAATAATGAATTAATGGCTCCCTTATATTTTAAATCTCCCAGAATAGATGCTGCCTGCCATCTAACCTCAGAGCTTTTATCGTTCAAAACTTTAGTTAATGGTTCAGATGCTCTTATATCATGCATGTTATCAAGAGCTCTTACTGCGTTGATTCTAACTCTTTCATCTTTATCTTTTAATGCTTCAATAAGCGAATCTATAAATTGAGTATCACCTATTTCTCCAAAAGCGTAAACAGCTCCAGCTCTTATTAATGGGTTTGTATCATGAAGACAGGAAACAAGCGGTTTGATAGCTTCTTTACCTATTTCTGCTAATGCCTCTGAAGCCATCATACCAACAGTTTTGCCTTCTTCATGCTCAAACACTGTATTATCTTTTAAAAGAGCGATCAAGGATTTTATCGCTTTTGTTTCTTTCATTCTGCCAAGAGTATATCCCGCACCAGCCCTAATAGCAGGATTTCTATCTTTCAAAGTAGCGATAAGGTATTTTGTAATTTCATTACCTCCTATTTCACCTAAACCGCTAATCACGAATCTTTTTATTTCGGAATCTAATTTCTTGTCCTCCAGTAAAGCAATCAGGGGTTTAACTGCCAATTTTCCCATTTTAGTTAAACCTTGTACGGCTGAATATTGAACATTCCAATCTTTGTCTTTTGAAGCCTCAATCAGATATTCTAAAGTTTGTGTTTCTTTTATTTCTCCCAGAATTTTAATCACCCCTTCTCTTACATTGCAATTTTTATCTTTTGAAGATGCAATTAAGGATTTTACGGGCTGTTCTTTCATTTCTATTAACACAGCAATTATCTTCTCGCGAACACGATTGTCTTCATCTTTTAAAGCAGCAATTAAAGGTTTTATAATTTTAGGGTCTTCTATCTTCCCTAAAGCACACACTACGTTTTCACGAACCTCCCAATCTGTATCATCCAAAGCTCCAATAAGGAATTCTATAGCTCGATTATCTCCTATTTTTCCTAAAGCCTCTGCTGTAAACTGCCGGACATAACGGTTTTCATCTTTTAAAAAAGTAATGAGAGGCTCCACTGCTTCAACATCTCCTATCTTTCCAAGAGCTCTTGCTGCCTCTGCTCGACAATCTGGATTATTTAATGCTTTAATAAGAGGTGCTACTGCTTGAGGGTCTTTTATCTCGCCAAGAGCATAGGCCGCCCCCGTTCGAACACTCGAGTTCTTATCATTTAAAGCTATAATTAAAGATTTCACGGCTCTAGAATCTTTTAAATTTCCCAAAGCCTCTGAAGCAATCCACCGGACACGGTCATTAATATCACTGTTGATAATATCTACTATGGCTTCAACAGCTGCAGTGTCTTTTATGTATCCTAAAGATCCCGCAGCAAATTCCCTTACCGTTGGATCACTATCCTTTAAAGCTTCCATCAAGGGTTTTACTGCCCTTTTGTCTTTTATTTGACCAAGTGCTGCTGCTGCATTTTGCCTAACTCTTTCATTTTTATCCTTCAAAGCCGCTATAAGAGGTTCAACTGCTTGCGGGTCTTTTATTTCACCAAGCGCCATGGCCACACTTACTCGAACGCCCACCTCATTATCTTTTAATGCTTCTACAAGAGCAGGAACTGCGGATCTATCCTCTGCATAACCCAGTGCCATTGCAACCCAAGCTCTTACGTCAGCGTTTTCATCTTTTAATGCTTCAACTAGAAAAGGCACTACCATTGTATCACCACTATTACCTAATCTATAAGCAGCATCCTTTTTATCATCAGGAGTCCCAAATTTAAGATTTCGAATATATGTTTTTATTTCATCATTTCCAAGCATACAAAAACTTAACGAGGGAATCAAAGTAGAAATTAATAATGTAAGCATCACAAATTTTTTCATAAATTATTCCTATATGACCTATCCCTATTTGTTATAACACTTTTTAAGTTGATTTTAATCCAAAAATAAAAAGTCTACTTCCTTCCGAGTAGGCTCATATTATTCACCACGAAAACCTATTTCTGCTATCATAATATTTACCTCACTTGCTCTCCATGTCTGGGTTAATGTGGTTGCAAAAATGAAACTCCGTAAAAACCGACCTTCGCTGGCAGAACTCAAAAACAATTGATTTGGCTAGACTTATTTTAATTGTGAATACAGGTTTAGGAAACCGCTGCTCTATCCTCCTGAGCTACAGGCGCACAATAAAAACAGTGTCAAAGTATCAGAGTGTCAAAGTTTAACACAAAAAAACAAATTCTATTAATACATACTATCCTGGAGCGAAGGTTACTGCTCGTCCCCCCGTCTTGCTTTTGAAAAAAAGCAGGGGGGAAGCATATTGTGACATTTTACCGACGCTACTCCCGAACAACAAGGTTCCTCCGATGCTAATCGGAGGGTTCTTACAAGCGCACAAATTCAAACATCCGATGGCAATTGATTTTTTACCCAGCTAAAGTATCTTTCTGTGCGCTTGAGTATTTCGGATGCCTCTTTTTGAGTGAACAATCTATCTTCATATTCAACTAAGTTTTTCATTTCTAAAATTTTAATCAGAGTTCTGATATTTTCTTGGGACTTTTCTGTCTTTATCTGGTCAACTAAAACATCAACTATATCAAGATGTCTCTGACTTGTGCACCTTATCCCTGCCCGATAAACCAAAAGAGCATCAGTAGCCGAAATAGCGCAATGGACTGCCTCTAACCCAACGGAATGCCAATTGTTATCGCTGTATGCCCTCAGCATTGATTGATAAAAATCTTTCGCTTTCTTTAGATAAATGGCAAATCTTGAATGTTCAATTTTTTGGAAAGGTATCTTTTTGGGATTCATTTTGTAATAAGTTCTCCCGGTGTTTTACCAGAAACAACTTTTCCACACCTGACAATTTCCTTGATAAGTTTGTCTCCCTTTTTATATCGTCTTATAAATTCCTCTTCGCTGACTACGTAGGGTGATAGAGCATTTCCATAGCGCGAGAGAAAATAATCATTTTTCCTGTGAATCTCATCAGATATTTTTTCTTTATTCACTTTGTTTCTGACCACTACCAGAACATCAATGTCGCTATGGGGTCGCCCCTTCCCCTTGGCAATACTGCCAAAAAGTACCAGGGAAGAAATTTTGGCATTTTTAATGTGTTTGATTTCTTCAATTAAAGTCTGTAGCAATCTTAATTCTGTTTGAAAGAGGGGAATAATTGCCTTATTAACTATGTAGTGTTCCTTTCGCAGACTGAACAAGTATGCATTGCCAGCATGGTGCATGTTCAATAATCCTTCCCGATAGAGTTCCTGCAAGACACGATGACACTGTTCGTGGTTTACTCCAGACTCCTGCGCAATCTGGCGGCCACTTTGCTCATTATGAGAACTTATCATGTAACGAAGAATCTTTACTTTTGTTTTTTGACCAAGAATTTTATCTAAAACTTTCTGATACTCCATTTTTCTCCTTTGTCTTATTTTATAGACAATTGTCTGATTTTATAGACATTATACCATAAAAATCTTTGTCTGTCAAGCCGAATCTATATAAACCATTTATTCCCTTTAGGAAAAAGGTCTATAGCCCAATTGTGTTATTGTATCATTAATTTTGGTAGTATTTATTTTTCTATGCTGTATTCTTAGAACAAATAATAAAAAAGACCTGCGCTCAAATAGTACCACATAGCATTTCCAGCGTATGAATAAGAAGTCAGGTTGGGAAACCAAGAATAACTAATTCCGCCCCGGACCGAATATCCAAAATTAGGCAAATAAGAAAGAGGGTGGGACTCGAGGGTAAGGCCTACTAAGGCAGACCAGGCATCATAATCATAAGAAGATGAGTAATAAGTTGCTTCATAATGGGCATGTTGATAAGCACATCCGGCGTTAATGAATAAGCTAATCTCTGGATTTTCTGCCACTTTAATTGGATATCCATAAAAAAAGTAGATGCTTGAAACACTCCTACCCCACAAGGAAAAATAACTTCCCATTGCCTGAATTGCAACTTTAGGTGAAGGTAAATAAGAAATGCCGAACGCCCATAAGGGTATTGCAGAAGTGTAATAAGAATAGGGGTTCATTTCAAACCCAACTGCAAATTTTCTTAATTTTTTTCTTTCGATTGGCTTTGCGTATTCCACTTTATTTATATCTTTTCGTTCTATCCGAATTTCCCCATACTCTGTCTTCAGATTAACTGAATCAGTGTCAGAAGACACAATGGTTCCAGGGATTATTTTACCATCTTTAAGATGAACCTCTTCTGCAAAAAGCACAAAAGGAATAACGCAGAACCATACGCAAGAAATCCAGAAAAATAATTTTTTCTTTTACTTTATGTTCTCCGTCTTTATCTATTCTTTTGAAGTTAGTTAAAACTTTCGGTTCAAGTAAGCGGTCAATTTCATCTGGAGCAAGTATTTCATTGTAAAATATTTCAGCTCGTTTCTCGTCCTCTTTTTCCATACCACCTTCAAGCACACAGTCCTTATATGGCCAGGTTAAAACAACCTCTTTACTTTCAGAGAGATATTCTTCATTTTCAGTTACAAGTCCTATTTTATTTTTAAACGAAGTATAACTATCAGGTAAAAATGCCTTATTGCTGACAAATTTTTGGAATTTTATTTTATCAAAAACAAGTGCTCCCTCGACTTCCTGAAAGAAATGTTTCTTTATACTTTCATTCTTAAGAAGTAGTTTCAACAATTCTGAATCTAATTTCAGTGCCAGTTCAATAACTTTGTTTTTTAAAAGTTTGCCTTCGATTACCAATCTATTGTCTTTTTCCAAAAGAGTCTTTAATTCATTAAAAAGATTTTGCATTCTATCACTCCTTTTTCTACGGATTAACTTAATATCTTATCTGCATTTTCATGAATAATTCTTTCAAAATCTCTTGCTACGTTCGATTATGTTATGTTGCCTCACTTCTTAAAAATATTTATTGTATTTCTTTTACTTAACGGTGTGCCAAATTTAATGTGATACTTTATGTCATTCTTACTACAAAAATCTATTACTCTTTTAGCCATTTCTTTATAAAAATCTTCATTATTTTTCCATATGTGGACACTATTGCCGTTACAATAAGCAATTCTGTGATAATTTAATTTGCCAAATATTATTTTCTTAACGAATGAAATGCCCTGTAAGATTTTTTCAATATTTGCTGATGTATTATCCAGTTCTGGGGTAGGATAAGGTTCCATACTTACCCAAGTGTTTAATCCTTTTTTAGCTAATTTTTGTAAAGACTCTATTCTTTTTTCATAAGGTGCTGAAAATGGCTCAAAATCCTTTTTAAAATCTTTGTTTAGAGAAACTAAAGTTATACCGTACTCGTTGAACTGCAAAAACTTTCTGGTATCTAAAATTTCATCAGGATAAATCCCTTTTGTTAAGGTAGTCACTTTTATTCCCTCTGCATTTAATCTCTCAATTATATTTAAAGTTAAACTTTTTATCTCGGGAATTAAATCCTCTTTTTCAGAGTTGTACATAAACGGATCAGACATAAAACAAAGATGAACAAAATCAATTTCATCTTTATATTTAGGAATCTCTTTTTCCAGAATTTCCAATGCATTTGTGGCAATTTTGGGACTTCTCCAGTCTTCATAATTTTTAATCCATCCAAATTTTTTTGCCATCATCATAGCATAGCAAGGAAATTTGCATCCATGCATACATCCAGTAACGTGATTAATTGTCCAATTCCCATATTCTACTTTAGTTCTATATAAAAGAGATTTTCTTTCTGTTTTTCCTAATCCTGAATTTAAGCTAAAAATCTCCTTTTTATAAAAATCTTTCCCACCAAACAGAGTGGAACCTAGGTCTTCTTCTTTTTGGCTGCCATAGATGTCTTTTACGATGTTCGTAATTGATAATTTTCTGGAGGCAAATAAAAGGTAATATAATATGTCATCTCTATCTGGATATTTCATATCATATCCAATTACTTTTAATCCTTGTGAAGTGAATATGCTTACATAATCTTCTAAAATTTTCCTGTCACTTACATTAATTATATTAACATTCTTACCAATAAATGCTTTTAAGGTTTCTACTGTTTTTAATTCTTTTATAGTTAAAGTTTCGCCACGATGTCCCTTCTTCAATATTCCGCTAGTCCTTCTAACTCCTTCTAACATATAATTCAACAATATCTCTTTTGGATTTTTCAAATTCACAATCATTTCCATTGTAGATTCTTTTATCTGTATACCTGAGGGATCTATTAAAACAAAAAGAGGGTGCTTGTTTGTATTTTCTATTGAATCTATAATTTTATTTATGATTTTATTACAATCGTTCTTAAAGTCTATTATCGCAACAACATTTTCTAAACCTTTGTTGCTCGCCATAAACCCATCAATGTTATTTTTAAGATATTTGTAATTTCTTTTCTTTTGTTCAACAAGAAAAAGATTTATCTTACGATTTTTCTTTTCCAAATCCTTTTTCTTACTGGCAATTGTTTCAAGAAAAATAAGCGGAGAACCACTTACTGTGTCCTTGTCACTAGAATATTTACCTCTTCCTGCAAAAAGATCCATAATATACCATTCATTGTCTATCCAGCCTTGCTTATTCCAAATTGTAAGCCATATATCAAAACACTTTCTCAATATTTTAAGTTTTGTTCTAGTAGACGGCTTATCGGTTATGTCCCACAAATCTTTACTTTTTCTCATATTCATAAATCTCTTATCTGACTTTCTAAATATTTTATAACTTTACAAAAATCGTTCCATTTTTAATTAGAGATTCAAAACACCGTGGTCGCAGAAAATGAAAGTCCGTGAAAGTCTATGAAAACTAATGAAAATCGAACTTTGGTGGCAGAACTCAAAAAGCATTGATTTGACAGCACTTATTTCAGTCGCGACAACAGGTTTAGGAAACCGTTGCTCTATCCTCCTGAGCTACAGGCGCACGTATGTAGGGACTGACACATTTACCGTCCCGATGTGACATCGGGGGGTAGAATGTGTCTGTCCCTTTAACTCTATTTACTTTTTCCTAAAATTCTCCCCTTGGGACCAAATTGTGCCTACTTCCTGCAACATGATGAACACTTTCACAGAATACCGTTGCTCTCCCCTTCATAACAGAAAGTATAATATATTATAACTTATATAATAGAAAAAGTCAAATAAAAGAGATAAAAACTGTGTGAGTAGGTTAAAAATAAAAAAACTACTGCCAGAGTAATACACCTGCAGTAGTTAGATCAGAAGAAATATGGCCACCCCTCATATAGGAAGTCGACCAAAGTAACTTCAAGAACAAATTTATTTCTTAAATAAGTTTTGTTGCCTCAACAATTTTATCTCTGTCGTTAAAACAGATTCTAAATTTCTCAAAAAATCCAGCTCTACCTAAAAGATTGAACCCAACACCTAAACTTTTCGAAAATCCTACTATGGCATCAAATTCAAGCCCAGCAAATCTGACGGGTAATTTATGAAGATATACAGGAATAACTCCCCCATCTCCTACTGTAATCAATATCTTTTTCCCTTCTTGATAGTCTATATCTAACAATCCAGCAGTATCCACATGAAAAATACTATAAGTAGCACCAGAATCGATATAGGCCTCCAGTCTAATCCATCTCTGGCCTGCACAAATCTCAAAAGTGATTATAGGAACAAAATTGTCTTTACTAACTTCTAAATAAGGAAATTTCATAAAGCAGTCAAAACCTCTTTTTTTAATGGTAAATAAAATATCCCTAAATCTTTATCTGGAGGAATGGATTTTATTGCTTTCTGATAAACTTCGACACGACTAGAACCAACGGCGACCATTTTGTTGTCTATTACAGCAATATATCTTCCTGCATATTTTTTCTCGAGTTCTTTACCGTGTTTCAAAAAATAATCCATTTTTTTGCACATTTTATCTCTCCTTTTTCATTTTTAATTATACCACGTAGAGTAGAACACTGACGCCCTCACAGGGTTTTCAGCGTCCCCTCATCAAACCGTGCGTGAGGTTTTCCCTCACACGGCTTTCCGATAACCGCTCATCTTAAGGCTTTCGTCCACGCAAGATGATAGTCTCTATACAAACCTAATTTGCTGTATAGATATTCATCAGGATATTTCTTATATCCATATCCTGCCTTCTGCCTGCGTCTACGCATAAACTTCCTAATTTTCTCTGCTACACACAACTTAAGATTATCGAATTTCTTTGTAGAGTTGCCTATTCTAAAGTAATTTACCCATCCCCTAATTACTGGATTGAGTTCTTTTATCACTTGCCCTACCTTTACAGGTCGAGCAGGATTTGTAATCTTCCTCACTTTCTCTTTTATTGTCTTTTCTGCCTTCTGTGATGGCCAAAAATATGCTACCTTCTTCGTCTTCTGTGGGTTCAATGCTTTCCTAAAACTATATCCCAAAAAGTCAAAACTTTCTTCTTCTGCATTTACTACTCTTGTTTTTGCTGGCTTAAGTTTTAACTTCAATTTAGTAGTAAGTTTCTGAAGTTCAAAGAGAAATTTCTCTGCATTATATTTGGTGATAATCACCAAATCATCTGCATATCTTAAAAGACGGGCAGTTTCATTTAATGGCTTCCAGCCTTTATCCATCTGGTCAAGGTATATATTTGCCAATAATGGCGATATTACCCCGCCCTGTGGAGTGCCTGTCTCGTCTATCCTTTTCCCTCCTTGCTCCATTACTCCTGTTTTCAGGAATAGTTTTATTAAGTGTAGCACCCTACCATCAACTACTCTTCTGGCAATCATATCCAGAAGTTCCCTGTGAGGAATAGAACCAAAACAGTCTTCAAGGTCAGCCTCAATAACTTCGGTCATTCCGTAATTAAGATATTTACGGATTTCCAAAGCTACCTGCTGGGCATTCCTTTGAGGTCTATATCCATATGAGTTATCCTCGAAGTGTGCTTCGAAAATAGGCTCAATTACCAATTTTAAAGCCATCTGAACAACCCTATCTTTTAGAGTAGGTATGCTCAATGGTCTTAACCTGCCATCAGGCTTGGGGATATAAACTCTCCTCGCTGGCGATGGTTGATATTCCTTTGCTTTCAGCTCTTGCTGAATGCCTTTAAGAAAATCTTCCACTCCTGCCTCTTCAATGTCCTTGATGGTTTTCCCATCTATGCCTGGCGAACCGTGATTTAATCTCACTCTTTGCCAGGCTTTTTGAAGGACATCTGTTCGATAAATCTTGTCGTATAAAGCATAGAAGCGGAAGTTTGGCTGTGACTTTGCCTTAAGGTATAGTTTTCTCTGAAATTCCTGAACTTTATCCGTAGTTGGTAGGTTATTGTCCAATCTACTAAATCCATCCTTTCTTTGAAAACATTAGTTAAAGCAGAGTTCCTTCGCTCATATAGGGTTTTGTTGTCCCTATTCTCTTCGCTACTATGAACTCCTCCGACTACCTCCCTACCCTTATTGCCACTTCCCTTTCGGTTATAGGCAAAAGTTTTACTCCTTACGAGTGATAGGGTAGGCTCTCCCAAGTTTCCCTTGAGTTCTTTCCAAGCATACCGTCCCTGTTACCCCGGAGAAAATCTATCCTGCTTTTATCTGTCTCTTGGGATAGATTACTGGCTTCGCCCACATAACACAGGCTCGCCTTTCCCATTTACTCCTAACGAGGCTACATATAGGTTCACTTTTGTTACGGTCTGCTTGTTTGCCTCTCCCGCCTAAAGCGGAATTTGTCAAATAGCTACAACACTGCAGATTTCTCCACATATTGCATCTCAGACTACATCGCTAACAGACAATTACGATGATTGACACCTTTCAGTCAATTAGAAATCAAAGAACTTCTTGGCACGCATTATGTTGTGAGTTTTTTGAAAAAGATCTTTACAATTAGAGAAAATAGAATATAATATGTAGGGGGACGATTTTCCTTCTGATGGGAGAAAAATACAAAGGGACGCTTTTTTTCGTTCCCTCCCCCCCTACAATGTATAATTATAGCGAATTCTTACAAAAAGTCAAGTATTCGCATTGAATTATAAAAGTTACCCG
This sequence comes from Candidatus Desantisbacteria bacterium CG1_02_38_46, assembly GCA_001871015.1. GTDB lineage: Bacteria > Desantisbacteria > UBA1551 > UBA1551 > UBA1559 > UBA1559. The sequence continues at coordinate 34,514 of MNUO01000108.1, read as the reverse complement.
AAAACTTTTACAGTTAACTAGTAGCCCTCAATGAATGCCCATAGAGGCGTTTTTCTGGCTTGGTTAAGGACAAATACCTGCCCGCGATATAGATGCCTCCCTGGGAAAGAAAAAAAGCCTCTGGGAGAAAAATCCTTGGAGAACTTGACATTTATGACAAACCTGCTATTATATAATCACCATGAGGATTGTTGCTGGCCAGTCCTGATCTGCCCCCATTTATAGTGCCACTTGCAACTTCGTGTTTGCAGCAGTTTCTCTGTTAGCCAAATTTGATTTTTGCAAAATAGAATGATTGAAAGTGATATCTCTAACGCACCTCTGAACTAACAATTGACGCGATCTTCCCTGGTTCTATTTCATTTAAATGATAATATTTTGCCTTTGAATCTTCTGCAAATTCTTTTGCGAGACCGAATCTAAGAGAACCGGACTCTGTATCTATTACAATTGTCCGCAGATTCCGTTTCTTAATTTCATCGGCACAATATTTAAGTTCATTAAAAACATTTTCTTCTATTGGCACATTTCCTTTACCGTCAGTTATTAATACCAACACAGGAATCAAATTATCGTTCTTAATAAGTTCACTTTTAATTGTTTCCATCCCTTTCAAAATGCCTGCTGGCAGAGGTGTTTTTCCTCCTGTAGGAATCTCCTCAAGTTTTTTCATTGCCAGATCCATGCTTCTTGTCGGCTGGAGCAAGGTATAAGCCTCTTTATTTCTGAAGACAATCATAGCCACTCTGTCTCTTTTCTGGTATGCTCTGTTAAGAAAGGAAAATATAGCTCCCTTTGCTGACTTCATTCTCTCAGTTGCCCCCATAGAACCGCTGGCATCTACTACAAACACCACAAGTGAAGCTCCTTTCCCAACCCTTATTTTCTCACGGATGTCCTCAATGTTTATCTTAAACCCACCGTTTTTTTTATTAACGGCAGCTGCCCGGATGGTGGCATCGATTGCAATGTCTCTGATTTTTCCTTTCGGCAGTTTTGTTCTTACGTACTTCCCCTGTTTTGACTTCGTAAGTGTCTTTACGCTCCTGCCCGTGGAATTGCGATAGATTCTGTCTTTTTTAACATTAAACATTTTATCTGTTTTTATACCATCCCCTATTTTGAAAATTTCTTCTTTCGGAATTCCTGGTTTTGCAGAAGGGTTTTCCCGGGATTTTTCTTTATCCTGCCGAGGTGAATCTTTTTGCTTATCGTTCTGTGGTGGGGATTTTTTCTCTTTTTGACCTGCCTTTTCCATTGTCTGCCTTAATTTCTCTCTGTCTAGCTCGGGTTTCTCAAAAGGATTCTTTCTCATACGGTGTTCAAGCGTAAATTCAAGCGCCTCAAGAATATCAGCTTCATTTACTTTCTCTCTACAATCGTAAGCGGCAATTGCCTTTGCTGTCTTTGCAGTAATAATATCTGCCCTCAATCCGTCCACTGCAAATTCTATACAGGTCTGGCTGATTTTCGACAAAAGGTCTTCCGGGATGTTGACTTTGGGCAGAATATCTCTTGCCTTAATTATTTTCTTCTGCATTCCATCTTGGAATTTGCCAAACCTTTTCTCAAAAGAAAATGAATCGGCATCGAATTCTTCTCTTAGTTTGATTATTTCTACCCTTCTTTCTCTATCTTCTATTTTTTCCACACGGACGCTTAATCCGAACCTGTCCAGCAGCTGCGGCCTCAATTCCCCTTCTTCGGGATTCATAGTCCCAATAAGAATGAATTTGGCCGGATGAAAAACAGATATGCCTTCTCTCTCTATAATGTTCACTCCCATTGCAGCAGCATCCAGAAGAACGTCGGCAATGTGGTCATCCAAAAGATTTACTTCGTCTATGTATAATATCCCTCTGTTTGCTTCTGCGAGTATGCCCGACTCCAGGGCCTTGGTTCCCTCCTTCAATGCCTTTTCTATGTTCAACGTTCCGATAACCCTGTCCTCAGTTGCATTGATTGGCAGGTCCACAACAAGCATTCTCCTCTTTTTAACCGAAATTTTCTGGTTTGATTTTTTACGTTCCTGACAGGATTTACACATCTCTCTCAGCTCATATGGGTTACAGCTGAAAGGACAATCAGCAACCACCTCTATTTCTGGAAGTAGGGCCGCAAGTGCCCGGACAGCAGTAGATTTTGCAGTTCCCTTTTCTCCGCGAATCAAAACTCCGCTTATTTTCCAATCTATAGCATTAAGAATAAGTGCCTTTTTCATTTTTTCCTGGCCCACAATTGCAGTAAATGGATAAACAACATATTTATGGTGCATTCTTCCCTCCTGTTTTTAAAAACTCTTCCAAATCAAAATTTGATTTCTTTGCCCAGTCTTCAATCTCATTCTTTGTTATTATATCAATGTTTCCTCCCTGGAATTCTCCCTGGACATCTCCCATTTTTTCTTCTATCCACCCTTCGATTTCCAGGTATTTGTTTCTCAATTCCCTTAAAACATCGGGGTCTGCTTTCCAGATGCCGCGTTTTTCTGCTTCCAGTAAGCGGCGCGAAATTTCTTCCATCGCCCAGGGATTATTATCCTCAAAAAATTTCCTGTTTTCATCATTCAAAACAAAGGCTTTTGCAATGTCATCAAATATCCAGTCAGCCACTACTTCTGCAGATGCATCCCAACCATAAACATGCCCGATTCTTTTGGAAATATCACCTGCTCCTTTATATCCATGTCTTTTCATTCCTTCAATCCAAGCAGGATTCAGAAGTCTTGTGCGCACAGATTTTTCTATTTCATCCTTTAGGTCTCTAATTTTTGGCCTCTGCGGGTCTTTTGTATCACCCCAGTAAATTCTGGGTTCTTTTCCTGAAAGAGACTTGACTGCCGAGTACATCCCCCCCTGAAAATCAAAAAAACTACAACAGGACAGAATGTCAAATTCGTCGGAAGGCAGTTTGTGAAAAACTACCTCCACACTGCTCAGACGATGTGCGTATTCATTATGCGAGGCCTTTCCGTAAACTCCTTTCCCGTAGGCATAGCCACCCCTTTCGATATAAATTTCTCCCAAATCCTTCATATTCTCCCATGCACTGGCTGCAATCATTAAGCTTACGCCGTTGCCATAGCCGCCTGGCCGTGCGCAGAAAATCCGATAGCCAGCCCCGTGTTTCTTTACAAAATTATCTTCATCACTCTCATCAAGATTTGCTATCTTACAGATTGCTTCGTCAAGTAATTCTATTATATGAGGCAAGGTATCCCTGAAAATACCGCTTGTCCTTATGGTCACATCCAGACGCGGTCTTCCAAGTTCCTTCAAAGGAATAACCTCTGTCCCCTTTACAATCCCCGACTCCATCCAGACGGGTCTTGCACCTATCAGATATAAAATCTTGGAAATCTGTTCTCCATCAGCAAGGTAAGCGTCAATACTCCACAAAACCATTCCGATATTCTCCGGATATTTCCCATCGTCTCTGCGATATTTATCCAGCAAGCCCTGTGCCATTTTAATTCCCACTTCCCACGCGGCTTTTGTGGGGATTGCGCGAGTGTCCATACTGTACAGATTTCTACCTGTGGGTAACACTTCTATTTTCCCGCGAGTTATGTGGCCACTGGCGCCAGGCCGTATATACTCCTTATCAAAAGCCCTTAAAAGCTGCGGTATTTCTCCTTTAACCATCTTTAACTTCGGGTAAATTACTTCTGCTGCCCACATAATAAGCCGGATTAATTCTTTTGCCTTATCCTTATTCTTTACCTCCATCAATTCAGAAATTTTCTTTTTCAATTTCTGTGATGATATTACCCTGCTCTCTTTATCCAGTTTTATATTCAACCCGGTTTTTACCAGTTCAAATGCAATCCCAGTAGTTCTATCCAGCAGCTCTGAATGGTCTGTGCCGTAATTATAACCTATTGTCTCTAAAATTAACCTTCTTATGGATGGCCACGTCCCTTCAAAGCGAAGAATAGAAACAATTATGTTCGCAATACCTTTCCTGTCAGGAATTTTACTTAAAATATGCATTCCATCATTTATCTGCGTTTCCCGAAAAAGATTTAACTTCCCGTGCAAATATTCAATTAAATTTTCTACTGGCACCTCTTTGCCTTTTTCAATAAGATTAGACTTCTCAGCAAGAAAAAAAATATCTTTTAGAATAACTTTTGCCCGGCTTTCCTGGTTCAGACTTTTTGCTTGAGTCCACTGCTTTAAGAGTTCTTCCATTTCGTTTAATTTATCATAAAGTCCTGATGGCTTCATCACTGGCGTCATATGGTCAATAATTGTGGCGGACGCGCGCCGCTTCGCAAGTATTCCCTCTGCGGGATTGGCAACCGTATAAATATACAAATGCGGTTTTTTGCCAGTAATAATTTCCGGGAAGCATTCCCTGCTCAATCCAACTGATTTACCCGGCAGAAATTCTATGTATCCATGAGTTCCTACGGAAATTTTTACATCAGAATTTTCCTCTGCCCATTTATAGGTAGCAAGGCACTGATGTGTGGGGGCAATACCAGGGTCATGGAGAATCTTGCACACCTTTCCGTCACACCTTGCCCCGTAACAGCCTCTTTTTGGTTCAACAAGCACATTCACATTGCCAAATTTAATTCCGGTAACAACGATTTTCCCCTGATAAACCATTCCTTCCCCTGGAGGATTGCCCCATCCTGAAATCATTTTTTCTCTTGTTGCAGGACTTAATTCATCCAGCCATTGATTGTATTTTTCTACGCTGATAAACTCCCTGACCCCTCCTTTCTGGACAATTTCGTCTATGGTTGTCCAGCGAAATTCGCTGACTGCCTTTCTGTGCATAATTATATCAATCAATTCCCTGCCGTCTTTCGGACAATTTTCTATTTTATATCCTCTTTCTTTCATCTGCTTCATTATTCTTACAACGCTTTCCAGCGTATCCAGCCCGGCCCCTCCTCCTACAGAAGCTTCTACCCCTGCACAGGGAGCGTTATGCAAAAGGAAGGTTACCCGTCTCTCTTGAGGCGGAATTCGGGATAATGTTAACCAGCCAGAGATTCTTTCTATGAGAAAGTCTATCCTTTCTTTCACCGGCTTCCTCGGACCGCCAAAACCCCCTTCGCTTTTTCTGCTTTCATCCTTTGCGGAAACAAGAATGGGTTCAATCAGTCCATTGAATTCCGGTTGTGCCACCCAGTAAATCTGGACAGATGGACTTAACCCTTGAGGATTTTCTTTCCATTCCGTCTCTGTCCTTGAGCTTTCATGCACTGCCTGCATAATCGGAACACCTATATCTTCCAGAATACCTGGCAATGATTCTTTCCCGATGGCAGATTGAACAAGAAAAGATGATTGCAGATTTATTATAAAATCAACTCCCTTCAACAATTTCAGGCCCGGCTCCAAGCCAGGACATCCCGGACCACCGTATTCCCTGGCTTGAGCAAAAACAGCAACAGGAAAAATTTTTCTTTTCTCAAGTTCTTCAAGCAATAAATTAACTAACCTCATATCTTTTTTTATCCACTGGGAACGGGAGAAAAATATCCCAACCTTTTTTGAAGCGCAGTATTTTAAATGAGGCTGCTGTTTTTCGTACCACCTTACATAATCAGCTTTTTGCTGAAAAACACTGTTGCATCCCGGATGATAAAACCCAATCCATGGCTCTTTCTTCATTTTTATCCTTTCATTACTGAAACCGGGAGAACACTCAATATGTTTGTCTCAGTATCACGGATTATTTTGACCTTTATCCGGAAAACCTTCTCTATGTTCTCTGGTTGAAGCACCTCTTCCACAGAACCGGCCTTGTAAACCCTGCCTTTATTCAAGAGGAGCAACCTGTCTGCAAACCGGGCAGATAAGTTTAAATCATGCAAAACCATTATTACTGCAAGATTTCTTTTTCTTGCAAGCGAACGCACTAATTCCAGGATTTCTATCTGGTGATTGATATCCAGGTGTAATGTTGGTTCATCCAGAAGGAGAATTTTTGACTCTTGTGCTAATGCCCTGGCAATAATTACTCTTTGATATTCCCCGCCTGAAATTTCATTAATGAACCTATTGGATAAATGTGCGGTTCCAGTTAGTTCTAATGAACTTTTGACTGCTGATAAGTCCTTCTCTGTTTCCCTGCCAAATCTTGAAAGATACGCGTATCTTCCCATTGAGACTATGTCAGATACAAGAAATGAAAAAGAAATTGAGGAAACCTGAGGAACCACACCTATATTTCTTGCAATTTCTTTGCGCGAAAAATTAGAGATATTTTTAGTGTCAATCAATATTGTCCCGTAGCGGGGTCTTAACTTTCTGTTTATGCATTTAAGAAGTGTTGTTTTCCCGGAACCATTCGGTCCGATGATTCCCAGAATTTGTGTGGATTCCACATCCAGAGAAACATCTTCCAGCGCCTCAACATCATCATAAGAAAAATTCAGATGGGAAACCTTTAATTTCATCTTAAAATCCAATTATCTTCTTTCTTCTTCTCAACAAGAACAGGAAGAACGGAACCCCGAACAACGCAGTAATAATACCAACTGGAAGTTCGCTTGGAGAAATTAGAGTGCGGGAAATTGTATCAACCCAGACAAGGAATATGCCGCCGGCAAGACAGGATGCCGGAAGAAGAAATCGATGGTCAGGACCTATGATAAGTCTCATCGTGTGAGGAATAATCAATCCTACAAAACCAATGATACCTGACACAGCAACCGCAGAAGAAGCTACAAGTGCACTTAAAACAAGGATAATTTTTCTTGTTTTCTCCACTTCAACCCCTAAGTCCTGTGCCTGTTCTTCGCCTATTAAAAGAATATTCAATTCCCTGCTAAAAAACATTAACCCCAATGTGCCCAGAATAATAATCGGGGAACTGCTTGCAACTCTATTCCAGTCACTCTTCCATAAACCTCCCATAATCCAGAAAATCATCTCGCGCCACTGCCATTCTTCGGAAATGTAATGGATAAAAGAAGTAAGCGCTGAAAAGAAAAGAGAAATCGCTATACCTGAAAGAAGCAGAGTTTCAACAGGAACCTTCCTACCTGTCTTTGCAAGATAATAGACGATAAATATTGCGAGCAGGGAAAAACCAAATGCAACAGGCATAATCAAGCCCCGCCCCATCCCGGAAATAATAACCAGAGAAGCTCCAAACGCTCCCCCTGATGCAATGCCACAGACATAAGAATCTGCCATAGGATTTCTGAACATACCCTGCATCGCACAGCCGGAAACACTTAAAGCACAACCAACAAGAATACCTAACAGTATTCGTGGAAACCGGACAAAAAGTATTATTGATTGAAAATTCTCTGGCCATGTTGCTTGGATATTATAAATCTTAGACAGGAGAATTTTTGCAACTGTTTTTATCGGAATATGCACCGGACCAATCGTCAGGGTTGAAAGCAAAGTTAGAAAAAGCACAGTGCACAAAACAGAAAGAATTATTTTTTGTTTCATTTAAAAACCTCGGGATGAAACCATTTAGCGTATTGTTCCAACCCCTCAAGACACCTTGGAGTGTAATTGGTATAATACACAGGACTTTGATAAACCCTGTTGTTTTTTATTGCCTTTATATTCTGCCATGCCCTGCGAGCTTTTATCTCTTCAACAGGAGCGCCATATTCCTCAACAATAATAATGTCCGGATTTTTCTCAATTATACATTCACTACTTAATAAAGGAAATGGAACCGGTTCATCCTTTGCAAGATTTATTCCCCCTGCCCTTGTAATTAAATCATGCGTGAGCGAACCTTTAGCCCTTGACTTGCCTAACGTTCCTGCTTCAAAATAAACAAGTGGCTGGCTACCGGCATTTTTTAATTTTTCTTCTATCTTATTTATTTTCGTTTTCATATCAAAAATAGTTTTTTCTGCTTCTTTCTCTTTACCAACAAATTTGCCCACATCCTTTATTAACTCCATTATCCCCTCTATATCATAAGGACCTGTGGGGTACACATTCAAATCCCTTGATTTGAGAACATCCGCATGCGCTTTCCAGCAGAAGACTAAATCTGGTTTAAGACCCAAAATTCTCTCTATGTTGAGGTTGTGAAACCCACCTCCAATCTGTGGTTTATCTTTAAGAATTTCATAATAAGGAGATTTTTTGCTTACACCGCCAATTCCTATTATTTTATCTACTGCTCCCAAATCACAGAGAATCTCTGTGGTAGAAGAAAGAGAAACAATCCTCTGGTAAGGAGGTCCTTTTACGGGCTTACTCCCTTTTCTATCCCCCGACAAAAAAATGCTGATGCACAGGGCAGAAATAACCAAAAGCATTATCCCTGCCCATGTCTTCCTGTCCATTTTAATACCTGTCCTTTAAAGTTCTATGCTCATCCCTGCAGAAAATGTTCTTGGAAGAGCAGGAGAATAACGCTTTGTTGTTCCTGAGATATCCGCCTTGCGGCAATATTTTTCATCAAGCACATTGTTGCAGGAGATAAAATAACCCAGACCGTTCTTCTTCCAGGAAAGTTTCACATCTGTAACAAAATAACCCGGGTATGTCACTTCATTTTTTGTGTCCATATACCATTCTCCAACCTTGCGCATATCTATTTTTGCTACAAAACCCGGTTCCCTGCTTGCATACTCCAATCCCAGAGAAACCTTCCAAAGTGGAACCTGATTAAAATTTTTCCCTATTGTCTCCGGATTCTTGGGGTCACTGATAATCTCGGTTTTTATCATATCCCCTGAAATCCTGGCACTTAAACCTTCAAAAATTTTCACCCTGCTGCTAAGTTCCACACCCTGATGTTTGACCGCACCAATGTTGCGATACTTCCAACCGGCAGGGTCTGTATCGTATGCAATTTTGTCAGTCACATCCATCTGATAGACACTTATATCAACAGAAGCTCTTTGAGTTGAAATTTTTGTTCCAACCTCATAATTAATGCCTTTTTCAGGTCTTAACTCTGGTGTTTGGCAAAACTGAGATTCTGTTGGCAGTCTGAATGCCTGGCTTATTGATGCAAACAATCCAACATGGGCAATTGGCCTGAACATTACGCCGAAATTCGGACTCCATGCATCTGTTTTTGGAAGATATTCTTTACCTGCTTTTCTATCCTCAATTTTATGAGCAAGCGCATCATATCTTATCCCCATATTTATGTTCAGCCAATCAAAAATCTTCCACATATCCTGAAGATAAACAGCACTATAATTAAGAGTTGTATACTTGTACTTGTCTTTTATTGTGCTTTTATTAATTTCCAGTGTTGCAGAATTAGCAGGATGATTCCTGCTATCTACATATCCTGTTTTCATCTCCCATCCGAGGGTAAATGCATTTTTTAAAACTTCTCCGCTGAGTTGCACTCCTCCCCCAGGAACAGAGACATCATTTATATCTGCTTTTTCTACATTTGGTGTATTTTTTTTGCGGTAATAAAATGTATAACCCTTCTTCAGGTAATTTATATCCGCTTTTGCGCAAAGATTGAATGGCAAGTGTTTTTCAAATCCCAATCTTAGATAAGCATTATTCTGCCTGCCATCACTGCACCAGTAATTTGGGTCACCGACTTGATACTGGCCGTTCTCCCATTGCGTCTCAGTTAAAGTTCCTGGATATTTACAACTCTCATTATAATACCCAAAACTCAAAGATGCCTTATATCCCAGTTTTTCATCATTTTTGGAAAGAGAACCTCCGAAATTCTGCATATCATAATTGGAATATTGTCTGTAGCCGTCACTTGTTTTTGAGCCCGCGTTCAAACTAAAAGCAATATCCCATGGTAAAACCGCTTCACCTGAAACATTCATAATATTTGTTTTCCATTCCCCTAAACTAACAGAAGCTTTTGCACCAGTTCTCTTTCCTTTCTTAGTAATAATATTTACCACGCCTCCCATTGCATAGCCGCCCCATACCGCAGAATTGCCGCCTTTTACAATTTCTATTTTTTCAATATTGTTTAAAGGAATTGCATTCAGATAGGGCTTTCCTGTATCCGGTGAATTAATCGGTACCCCATCCACAAGCACAAGCACATGACTGGAATTGTAATCATACACACCTCGCAGAGTCAGCACAGGATTCCTTCCACTCGCGTCTGACGCAGAAAGACTTACTCCTGCAACATCCTCCAAAACTTCTGTCATACTTTTTGCCTGAGATTTCTCAATTTCCTCGGCAGTAATTACATTCACAGTTGCAGGAATATTCTTAGTCCATTCCTCCAATTTCGTTGCCGTTACCACTATTTCCCCTAATTCGTAAGTTGCTGATTCTTCGGCACAAATCTGATTTGCCAAACCAAAAACCAGCACTCCTGCCAATATAACTCTCTTAACTCTTACCATTTGCTGTTTTTCCATCGTCGAGCCTCCTTTTTATTGACATTTGACCCGACTTATGATATTATATATGTCATAAGCGGGCCTGGGTTTACCTTTGTGTAACACAGGTACCGTCAGGAAGGCAGTTCTTGTTTACCGACAGGGCTGCCTTCTTGTTTTTTTACCTTCACATCTCATCTCTTTTTGGAATCACCCCCTCTCGTTTCAAACCTCATATTGTATTATATTTTTAAAATTCGTGTTACAATTGAAGAAAAAAATAATACTGCTATATTTCTTTTCCGGTTGTGGCCATAGTTACAGAACCATACTTTACACCTTTTGTAGCTTTTAGTATATGAGCCAGTTTTTCCACTTCTTTGGGATTCCCTTTTACCGCTATAATTTCCAGACAATTTTCTTCATCAAGGTGAAGATGTTGCGAGGAAAGAACCAAATCGTGAAAGTCGTGTTGAATGTTAATTAACTTATTCACCAATTCCCTTTTGTGATGGTTATAAACTAATGTAACTGCGCCAGCAACTTCTTTCCCGCCAACCCACTCTTTCTTGACCAAATCTTCTCTAATCAAGTCACCAATTGCTTTTGAACGTGTAGAATAATCTCTTTCTCTAATGTGTTTATCAAATTTAATTATAAGATTTTTATCAAGCGAGACGCTAAAACGCTGCAACTCTGGCATTCGGACCTACCTCCATATTACATTTTTAATAATTATAACACAAAAAAAATAAAAGTCAAGAAAAATCAGACCTGAAGGTCTGAGTTACGTAACTCAGGACTTTAGTCCTGATATCAAAACCTTTTTTATTTCAAAATAAATTGACATTGGAAAATTTTATGATATAATTGTATTGGTTCAAATAACCCTATATATATGGGAGCAAAAATGAAAAAAATCGGATTAGCACTTGGAGGTGGAGGAGCTAAGGGAATGGCGCATCTGGGAATTCTGAGGGTTCTCGAAAAAGAAGGAATTCCCATCTCATCAATTGCAGGTACAAGTATCGGTGCGCTCGTTGGTAGTGCTTATGCCCTTGAATCAAATGTGGAATTATGGATAACCAGATTCCTTGACTACTTTCGCAGTATTGGTTTTAAACAATTTGGGGAAGAATCCCTGGGAAAAAAACCAGGTAGATTGTTGGAAATTCTTGAGCAGAGCCTGGTAAACATACCCTCTCTTGCTCAATCTTTCTTCAGCCTGCGGCGAATGGAAGGAATACTTGGAACTCTCCTTCCTAAGGTTAACATAGAAAATTTAAAAATTCCATTTGCAGCAATTTCCTGCGATATTCTGTCAGGCAAAGAAGTTGTGTTTAAAAAAGGACCGTTAAGGATGGCAATTGATGCAAGCTCTACTGTGCCAGGTATATGGCCAGCACTGGAATACGAAGGAATGTTCCTTATGGATGGCGGAACACTGGATAATGTACCGGTGGATGTAGTTAGAGAGTTGGGCGCTGAGAAAGTTATAGCAGTGGATGTGCGTCCTGATTTGCGATGTCCCAATATTCCAAAAAATAGATTTGAGACATATATACGAGTAATTGATATCCAGCAGTATTATCTTGCTCAGCCTCAATTAGATAAAGCAGATGTGGTAATACGCCCTGAACTCGGTCCAATTCCCTGGGCTGATTTCAGAACTGCAAAAATCTGCATTGCCCTGGGAGAAAAATCTGCACGGGTCCATCTCAACGAAATAAAATCACTTCTAAGATAACCCTGCAGCAAAACCTTTTGAAAGAAATTAATACGTCCCCGGAATTATGCCCATTTTTACATATATGGGGCGAATCGCCTTCCTCAATAAAGGAAATTTTCTCACGAACAGAATTGAGCCTAAAATGCATAAACCACCGCATATCAACAAAGTATTAGGAGCGCCTATCAAACTTGCCAAGCCACCTGCTAATAAACTACCGAATGGTGCCATTCCAATAAATGCCATTACATAAAGACTCATAACTCGTCCCCGTTTCTCGTCATCCACAATAGTCTGCAAAACTGTGTTGCTCGATGCCAGCTGTACCATCATTCCGAAACCCGTAATTAACATCAGTGCCAGAGAAAGCCACAGGATACGAGACAGGGAAAAGACAACAAGTCCGACGCCAAAGATGCTTGCAGCAATCGGAATCTTTCTTACCAAACCGCGCACACTTTTTCGTGAGGCAAGATAAATTGCACCTATCAAAGCCCCTCCACCTGAAAATCCCATAAGAAGACCGAGGGTGTAAGGACCCCCATGAAGAATCTCTTTAGCAAAAACAGGCATAAGTATAGTATAGGGCATTCCAACTAAACTGAACAAACCAAGAAAGAGGATAATGTATCTAATGGGTATGGAACTAAAAGCATAAGTAAGTCCTTCTCTTAATTCTTGTAAGACATTCCTGCGCCGGGTTTCTTTTTCTACTGGTGTAATTTTCATAGATAATAAAGAAATAATTGCAGCAAGGAAACTTATTGCATTGATAAGAAAACACATACCTTCACCCACCGCAGCTATAAGGACTCCTGCAATAGGTGGCCCTATTAATCTTGCACCGTTGACCAGAGAGGAATTTAAAGCAATGGCATTTCCTAAATCTTCCTTTTTCTCAACCATATCCACGACAAATGAGTGGCGAGATGGCATATCAAAAGCGTTCACAAGACCCAGAAATATAGCCAAAAATATAATATGCCCGAATGTAACAATACCTGTCATAGTAAGGAATGCCAGAACAAATGCCTGTATCATAGAAAGAATTTGAGTAATAACCAGAATTCGATGGCGGTTCCATCTGTCAATTAAAACACCTGCGAAAGGGACTAAAAGAAAAGCTGGAATTTGACCTGCAAATCCAACAACACCCAGTAAAAATGCAGAATTTGTCAGCCGGTAAACCAGCCAGCTCATAGCAACCAGTTGCATCCAGGTACCAATTAAAGAAATGCACTGCCCGCTGAAAAAAAGACGGTAATTTTTGTAACGAAGCGCCCGAAGAATTGTTTTTAACATAGTAATACATCACCATACAAATTGCTGCAAGTGTTTAAGTGCAAGAACAAGCCCTGCCTGTTCAAGGTCCGCATTAAAAACCGGGTCGTGTCTTCCTTCAATATCAAGATTTCCGCGGTATCCTGTTTCAACAAGCGCAGAAACAACTTTTGCCCAATTCACTTCTCCATATCCTGGAATTCTGTGCCGTAGAGTGCCAGGCTCAAGAATTCCGTAAATATCAACTTGAGGATGAATCAGTTCTGCATCCTTTGCGTGCGCATGGACTATTTTACTGCCATAGCGCTTTATAATTTCAATATAATCAATAAGCATACATACTAAATGTGATGGGTCATATTCTAATCCTAATGCCGGAGACGGAACTGCATCAAACATTAAATCCCATGCTCTGGGTGAATACGCAATATTAACTCCGCGAAAAGGAAACCAGTGAAACATCGGACAATTTTCAAATCCAATTTTCAATCCCAGGTCCTCTGCTTTTTTTGCGAACGGAGTGAAAACCTCTTTGAAAGCCGGAATGTTGTCTGGAATATCTTTGTCCGGCTCTCTTCCGGCAAAAGTACACAGCACCTTCACATCCATTTTTTTGCACAGGTCCATCAACTTCAAAAGATAATCGCTGTTATCCCTTCTCTTTTTCAAATCCGGGTCAAGATTGTTCGGATAATGTCCAATAGCTGAAATTTCAATGTCATTCTTGGCTAAATTTTCCTTTGCCTCCCTGATTGTTTTCTCGTCAGTCTTTATCGGGTCAAGAGGTGCACCTGGTGGAACAAGCAATTCAATACTCTTGAACCCATATTTGACTGCGAATTTGACTTCTTCCTCACTGTACTGCGCCAGATAACCGATTCGCATCTGAAACCTCCTCGTTAAAACTTTAGGGTGTCATACAAACTCACTACTCAAGACCTGACACCTACTTTATTTTTTATTTTCCACTACTGCCTGGGCTGATGCAAGTGTAGCAATCGGAACGCGGAACGCAGAACAACTGACATAGTCCATTCCAACATTGTGGCAGAATTTCACAGATTCAGGGTCACCGCCATGCTCTCCGCATATGCCGACTTCCAGATTCTTGCGTGTTTTCCTTCCTCTCTCTATACCAATCTTTACTAATTCACCGACACCTGACCTGTCAATACTCTGGAACGGGTCACCCTCAAGAATCTTTTTCTTAATATAATCCGGCAGAAATGCTCCGATATCATCCCTGGAAAAACCGAACCCCATCTGGGTCATATCATTGGTTCCAAAAGAGAAAAACTCTGAAGTTTCTGCCAGTTTGTCCGCAACCAGGGAAGCTCTGGGAATTTCAATCATCGTCCCAAACATATACTTGATTTTTTTAAGAGCATATTTTTTCAAAACCTCACTGTAAACTTTCTTCACAATTTCATACTGGTTACTTAACTCTGCAGCATCGCAAACAACAGGAATCATTATCTCGGGATAGGGCTTTTTGCCTTCCTTAATCAATTCTGCTGCTGCTTCAAATATTGCGCGGACTTGCGTCTCAGTAACTTCTGGATAGGTAATTCCCAATCTTACTCCTCTATGCCCCATCATTGGATTTGACTCATGCAGTGATTCAGCTCTTCTCCTCAATTCTTCCATATCTATGTTGAGCTCTGAAGCAAGTTGCTCAAGTTTCAATTGCTCGCGTGGAATAAACTCATGAAGCGGAGGGTCAAGCAGACGAATAACAACAGGCAAACCATCCATCGCTTCAAGAGTTGCCTTGACATCCTTTTTCATATAAGGAAATAATTCTTCAAGGGCTTTCTTTCTTTCATCTATATCTTTAGAAACAATCATTTTTCTCAAAACAAACAGGGGTTCATCTGAGCCCTTTCCATAAAACATATGCTCTGTCCTGAACAATCCAATTCCCTCGGCGCCAAACTGTCTTGCCTGCGCTGCATCAGAAGGCGTATCTGCATTTGCTCTGACTCCAAGCCTCTTTACATCACGGCAAATTTTTAGAAACTCATTGAACGCTTTATTTTCAACCAAACCTACGCACATCGGAAGCTTTCCTTCATAAACATTTCCTTTTGTTCCATTCAGTGATATCCAATCACCTTCTTTGAAAATCCTGTCTGCAACTGAAATTTCTTTTTTAGCATAATTAACTTCTATGGCAGCGCAACCTACTATGCAACATTTGCCCCATCCCCGGGCAACCAATGCAGCATGAGAGGTCATCCCGCCCCTTGCTGTTAAAATTGCTTCAGCAACACGCATACCATCAACATCTTCAGGATTTGTTTCCTCTCGGACAAGTATTACTTTTTTGCCTTCCTTTTTCCATGCTACCGCATCGTTTGCTGAAAATACAACTTGTCCAGTAGCACCTCCAGGTCCTGCGGGCAATCCTTTTGCTATTGGCTTGCTGTTTTTTTCTACAGCCGGGTCAATAGCTGGATGCAATAATTCATCCAGCTGACCAGGGGTTACTCTCATAATTGCTTCTTCTTTTTTAATAAGATTTTCTTTAACCATGTCCACTGCCATTCTAACAGCCGCGGGACCGTTGCGCTTACCAACTCTGCACTGAAGCATGAACAATATTCCTTTTTCTATTGTAAATTCAATGTCCTGCATATCGCGGTAATGTTTTTCTAACCGTTTCTGGTATTCAAAAAGTTCTTTGTAAATTTCAGGCATAGCTTTTTCCAGCGTCCTCAAATCCTTGTTGTGCTCTGAGCTTGAATATCCGTTTATAGGAGCCGGAGTCCTGATGCCTGCAACAACATCTTCGCCTTGAGCATTGATAAGATATTCTCCATAAAATCCATTTTCACCGTTTCCAGGATTTCGGGTAAAACCAACTCCAGTAGCTGAATCCTGCCCTGTATTGCCGAAGACCATTGTCTGCACGCTGACTGCTGTCCCCCACTCATCAGGAATGCTTTCAATTCTGCGATAACTTACCGCTCGTTTGCCGTTCCAGGAAGAAAATACCGCACCAATGCCGCCCCATAATTGCTCTAACGGCTCATCAGGGAATTCTTTTTTCAAAACTTCCTTTATTTTAGCTTTAAATAAATTGCAGATTTCTTTAAGGTCTTTTGCGGTTAAATCGGTATCGGTTTTATAATTCTTTTCTTCTTTAACTTTACCCATAATTTTTTCAAGTTGTTTCCTGATTCCCTCATCGTCTTTGGGTTCAATGCCTGCTGCTT
Organism: Candidatus Desantisbacteria bacterium CG1_02_38_46; assembly: GCA_001871015.1. Classification (GTDB taxonomy): domain Bacteria; phylum Desantisbacteria; class UBA1551; order UBA1551; family UBA1559; genus UBA1559. The sequence continues at coordinate 18,007 of MNUO01000108.1, read as the reverse complement.
TTTCCATAACGACATCAGAATACATCATAATCAATCTTCTGTATGCATCATAAACAAAACGCTGGTTGCCGCGGCTTTGTCTGATAAGACCCGGAATGGTTTTCGTTGTCAAACCTATATTCAGCACGGTCTCCATCATCCCCGGCATTGAACGCCTTGCACCAGAACGAACAGAAACAAGAAGGGGATTTTCAGTGTCCCCGAATTTCCTGCCGATGAGATTTTCTATTTTTCCCATTGCTTTGTGCACATTTTCTCTTAAGCCGGCAGGATAAGTTTTTTTATTTGTATAATAATAAGTGCATACCTCTGTTGTAATTGTAAAACCAGGCGGAACAGGTAATTTCAAATCTTTATGCCCTGCCATCTCTGCAAGATTCGCACCCTTGCCACCCAGAAGATTCTTCATGCTCGCATTGCCGTCAGCTTTGCCGCCGCCAAAAAAATAAACATACTTTTTACTCCTTGCCTTTTTTACCATCTAAAACTCCTTTCTTCTCTATTTCTTCTTCGGAAAGACACTCCTGAGGGAATCCACCAGTGAGAGTATTACTCCCTGGAAAGTGCTGTCAGTTGAAAAACCCCTGTAGGATTCAGATGCAACCCAGACGATACTGCCGGTCTCTACATCTATCATCCTGGCACTAATTCCAATTTCTGCATCTGTCAGATAAATTATATAATTGTCGCCTCTTTCCACCACATATAAACCCGGTATAATAACAACTGTATCTCCCAAAGAAAATAATACTGTTCTCTTCTGTGCTGGCAAATATTGAATAACAGAACCTGTCAAAATTGCATCAACACCAAATATTCTGCCTATGGCTTTAGCAGTAGAGGGCTCAACTCGACCCGAAACACCGAGGTCCTGCTCCTTCAGTATACTTTCTAGTTTCTTACGCTCCATCACATCAAAACCCTTCTTCATTAATTCAAGAATAAATATATCAGCAACAGCACTGCCCCTCTCTCCATCAAAATTCAAAACTGCAATGCGTTTAATTTTAGAAAAGTCATAGCCCGGTTTAACTGCCATCCTCGGAGCACATCCAGCAATAAAACATAAAAAAACAACAATCAAAATATAAAACCACGAGATTTCACGAATCTTCATTAGATTTTCTCCTGTTCTTTCTTGATTTTATAAAGAATACAGTGGGAGACTTCCTCAACTTCATCAGCATCACACCATACTTTTATATTTAAGTTAACCTTTGAACTGGAGATGCCACAAATCTTCACTGAGGGTGGAGGGTCCTTAAGAATTTTCTCCTGTGTGGATAAAATAGCATTTATACTTTCAATTAAATCGTCAATTTTTACACTTCTATCCACTTCTATCGGGATGATTATCCTGCGAATTTTGTGAGCACTGTAATTTTTTATCTCGCCTGCAAGGACTTTTGCATTGGGAAAAACAACCTTAACATTTTCTGGTGTATCAATTACAGTTGAAGTCATTGTAATTTCTTTAACCTCGCCTATTTCACCAGCAACATCTACAAAATCTCCAACATGGAATGGTCTCTGCGCAAGAATCATAATTCCAGCTGCAAAATTAGAAAGTGCTCCCTGAATGGCAAGTCCGACAATAAAACCTATTATAGCAAGGCCTACCACAAGTGGGCCAATATCAATTTCAAAAGGAGTAAGCGCCATAATCACAGTCATAACTATAATGGCTATATAGATTAAAGTGTTCACAAAACCCCTGGTCGTAGCAGGCATCTTGGTTCTCTTTAATATGTTATCAATAAACATTGTGAGAAACCTCGCCGCCAGAATTCCAACCAGTATTATAACTAATGTGCTGATAATCCTCTGTCCATATTCTGCCAACCTACCTGTAACCTCGCCAGCCATATCTTCATTCATCTGTTATTCCTCCTTGAACTCATAAAAGTGGACGATTAGAAGCGTCCCTTTTTCCTACTTGCGTAGCATAGCAATCTTTCCTGTGCGAGCCAATTCTTTTATACCAAAAGGACGAAGTAATTCTAATAGTGTCTCAACTTTCTTTTCATCTCCTGTAATTTCCACAACCAGAGATTTTGCGCCCACATCTACAATCTTTGCGCGAAATATGTCAACAATCTGCATTGCCTCAGACTTTGCAACCGTATCAGAAGTGTTAACCTTTATTAGCATAAGCTCTCTTTCAACTGAATCCTGACCGGTCAGGTCAATCACCTTAATAACATCGATGAGCTTACGAAGCTGCTTAATAACCTGTTCAAGTATTCTTTCGTCGGCATCCAGCACAATGGTCATCCTGGAAACCATGGCATCTTCAGTTTCGCCAACCGCAAGACTATTAATGTTGAACCCACGGGAACTGAACAATCCTGCAATGCGAGCAAGCACCCCGAATTTATTTTCAACAAGACAACAAATTGTATGTTTCATGCAAGACCTCCAATCATCTCTGAAATTGGTGAACCAACTGGCACCATCGGAAATACATTCTCCTCTGGCGCCACATGAAAGTCAATAACTACAGGAAGGGGAGATTCAATTGCTTTAGAAATTGCAGGACCCACGTCCTCTGGTTTTGTCACTCTAATTCCCATTGCACCATATGCCTGGGCAATTTTTACAAAATCAGGGTTTTCAATGGGGGTTTGCGAATACCGCTTGTTGAAGAACAATTCCTGCCATTGACGCACCATCCCTAAAAAACCATTATTCAAAATTGCCACTTTCACCGCTATTTTAAATTGTACAGCAGTTGCTAATTGCTGAAGATTCATCTGAAAACTACCATCTCCAGCAATATCAAATACTATTTTGTCAGGGCAGCCAACCTTTGCTCCAATGCTAGCAGGAAAACCATAACCCATAGTACCTAATCCACCCGAAGAAAGAAAGGTGCGGGGTTTAGCAAACTTGTAGAATTGTGCTGACCACATCTGATTCTGGCCCACCTCTGTAGCGATGATTGCATTTCCCTTTGTAATCCGACTGATTTCTTGGACTACGAATTGAGGTTTAATCTCCTTGCCCTGCTTATAACCTAACGGGTACTCTTTTTTCCACTTTTCAATTTTGTCCAGCCAGGGTTTAAGATTATCTTTTTTCTTTACTAATTTATTCAACTCCACAAGCACATTCTTCACATCTCCTACAATAGGAATGTCAACCTCAACGCTCTTGCTGATACTCGTGGGGTCTATGTCAATGTGAACAATTGTTGCTTTTGGTGCAAAATCACTCAATTTGCCGGTGACACGGTCATCAAATCGCGCACCTATACCAATAAGCAAATCAGATTCCGTAACCGCATAATTTGCATACCTTGTTCCATGCATACCCAGCATCCCAAGGGATAAATTAGAAGTTTCAGGAAAACCACCCAACCCCAGGAGAGTAGTTGTCACCGGAATACCAGTAGTCTCTGCGAATTTCTTTAATTCTTCACTGGCATTTGCAATTATTACTCCTCCCCCAGCATAAATGACAGGACGCTCTGATTTCTGGATTACTTCAACTAACTTTTTGATTTGTCCAGGATGGCCGTAGTATGTAGGGTTGTAACTACGCAGGCTGATTTTATCTGGATAGTGATATTCAGTAGACGCTGCCTGTACATCCTTTGGAATATCAATCAACACCGGACCCGGCCTTCCTGAAAAAGCAATGTAGAATGCTTCTTTTACAACATATGCTAAATCCTTAACATCTTTCACTAAATAATTGTGTTTGGTAATCGGACGGGTAATGCCTGTTATATCTGCTTCCTGAAAAGCGTCATTTCCAATCATCGGAGTTGGAACCTGTCCGGTAATGGCAATAATTGGAACAGAATCCATGTAAGCAGTAGCAATGCCGGTAACAAGATTTGTCGCACCGGGTCCTGAAGTAGCCATACATACACCCACTTTACCTGTAGCTCTGGCATAACCATCAGCCATATGTGCTGCTCCCTGTTCATGACGCACAAGGATATGTTTTATCGGTGCGTCATAAAGCGCATCATATATAGAAAGCGTAGCCCCACCCGGGTATCCAAATATAATTTCCACACCTTCTTTAATTAAACTTTCAATAAGTATCTGAGCACCTGTCTTCTTCATCTTGAACTCCTATCATGAATTTGTAATTATTATCTAATCAGTATATCATAAAAATGCAAAAAGTCAAGATTGAGGAATGTAGTGGCAGAGTTTACTCTGCTGCTCATTATGTAGTGGCAGAGTTTACTCTGCTGCTTTCATTTTCAATTTCAGATTCAGCAGATTACCGGCAACCGCCTCATTATAACTCATCGGCTTCGGGCTGTTTGCATCTTCTCCATCCATCTTAAATCTTGCCACCACCATATCGCCTTTTTTAATTTCACACTGCACATTCAGTGAAATCTCTCCCCGGAAAAAAGATGGAGTAATCCTGACACCTGTAAATTTAATTTCCCTCTCCCCTTCTTTTCCTGTGAAGGTTGCTTCCTCAACTATTTTGCGTCCAGTGCCACCCTGAGAGGCAGGGAAATCCTTCCAGACAACATTTACAGTTAGCACTGCAATGCAACTCTGTGGACATACATCAGGAAGATATACCGTACCGCTAGAATAAATTGTCTGCACTGCTTGCGCAAATATCAGGTTTGAGCACACCAGTCCAAAAATAGTAACAGCGACCATTTTTTTAAAAATTCTTGTTTTTTGTCCAGTAAACATTTTTTATACCTCCTTGTATTTAATACAAACGTTAAATATTTAACATTTACTTAATGCTTTCACGTTAGAAGTAAAAGATGATACATATGATTATTCTGAAGGTAGGATAAAATGGAATCCGCCTTCTCCCAAAAGTTCTGTAAGCTGACGAACAATTTTTTTGTAATCATCGTAAGGCCCTGCAATATATAATGGTTTCCCCTCAGGCCCTCCAAATTTAATGTTATGCTGATATGTCAGTTTTTCTGTTCCCAAAACATATTTTGATAATTTGAAATTTTTTTGAGGTTCAAATCCTAATTTTCTGGCATAATCTATCGCTCCAAATATAATTTCTTTAGCATAGTTAATGCCAATTGTTACTGGTTCTGTGTTCTGATAATATTTACGCAAAAAAATATCTTCAAACTGATCAGCTGGTATGTTAGCATTGAAAAATGTATCCTTCAGCCCTAAACAGAAAATATCCACTAAAAAAACACCTACAATCAGTTTGCCATCTTTTTGGCTTCTGGTGATAACCATGCTGGCTAATCCTGTTTTCTGCCAATTTGAATTGATTAAACACTGCTCCACAGGAAAGTCATCTGAGTGCTTAATAAGATTTTTCTTTCTTGCGTAATCCCATGCGGCTGTTAGAAGAGAGAAAGGAGTTATCGAATCCTCTGTCACGTTTGCAAAATAGACAGTATAGTCTCTTTTTCTGTATTCAATAAAAAAATAGGGAGCGTATTTTCGCATCATTTTTTCCCATGTCATTTCATTTTTCTTTTTCTCGTACAGGAAAGTGAAATTTTCTACCAATTGTTTCTTATCTTCTTGTCTAAAGAGTATGGGAGCACCTGCAGTGAAATTTAACCCTTCAAAAGTGATAACCCTCGTTGCTAACAACATACCCTTCTTTGCCGTTGTCCCGAAACCTATATCCATTAAAAATAACTCCTTGCCATTAAACAAATCACGCAGATAGACACCCCTCCTATAATCTATTTTCAGGGCTTCATACAGTGAGATAAAAGGTTGTAAATGTGCTTTAAGAAAAAACTGTTGCTCTTGCGTATAGTCCTGGATTTTGTGTTCGCAGATGTATTCAATCCATCGCTGTTCGGGCCAGGGAACGTCATGAATTGCCCTGTCCAGGATAAAACTAATTTCATCTTTATTTTCCGTAATTATTTTATTATCCTTACTTACCATCCTCAAATCTTCTGCTGATTTAAGAAATAATTCTTTAGGAATAGCTTTACCGACTTCAGTCATCAGTGGCATTCCAAGATATTTTATCTTTTTGTATTTTCTGAATTTAAAATCAAAAAAAATCAGCATGCTTTTTAGGTTCATTTATTTATTATTCCGCTGTCTTCATCCAAATTTCATTCTTTCTTTTAAAGAATGCCCTTGTAAATAGTCCTTCACTGACATTGCACGTTTGCCCTCAGGTTGAATCTCAAGAAGAGAGAGTATGCCTTCGCCAGTAGCAACGAGAATTTCATCTTCTTTGATTTCAATAATCTCGCCTTGCTCTACAGTCCGTATACTCCGTCCTTTCGGAGTCATTGCACCGCTACATTCTTGCCCTACATTGACGGCTGTTCTGTGAATTTTCAAACGTTTACCTTCTAAGAAAGTGTATGCAGATGGCGCTGGATTTAATCCCCGGATGAGATTATGAATCTCCCATGCAGGTTTTGACCAGTCAATCAGACAATCTGACTTTTTTATCATTGGAGCGTAAATTGGATTCCCCTCTCCGATGCTTGCGTTCGGAGTCCGTATTCCCCCGATGTCCATCGGGGGACATCGGACTTGTTTTTTTCGTGGGGCATTGCTGCTTTCAACCATCTTTAGTGTCTCACATAAAAAATCAGCGCCGGTAAGTGACATTTTTTGCTCAAGACTTCCTTTTGTATCATCTGGTAAAATTTCAATTTCCTTCTGTAGAATTATGTCACCCGTATCCACTCCCTTATCCATCCACATTGTGGTTAACCCTGTTTTTTCTTTGCCAAGAATAACGCTCCAGGCAATGGGTTCTGGACCCCGCAATTCTGGAAGAAGAGAAGCGTGAAGGTTAATACACCCAAATCTGGGAATTTTCAGAATTTCCTCTGACAAAATTTCTCCATAAGCAACCACAACAATTACATCTGGAGAAAGTGATTTTAAATATCCTGAAATTTCTCCAATTTTCCCTGGCTGAACCACAGGAATATTCAATTGCTGGGCAAGAAATTTGATTGGTGGAGGAGTTAATTTCATTCCCCTGCCTTTTGGTTTATCTGTTTGTGTCACCACGCACAAAATGTTATGCGTCTGAATCAACTTATTTAATGACGGCAAAGCAAATTCAGGTGTTCCCATAAAAACAATGCGCATCAAACCCCCGCACGTAGTCAGACCTACACATTTCAGATTCCTTGGGAAAAGTAGCCTGTCCCCTTTTTTATATATTCTTTTAATAATTCCTGCGATGGATTCTTGATACCTGTTTTATTCAGTTCAAGAAGTGCATTCTCTAAATAGTTCTCGCCAATTCTTCGAGAATGCTGAATGGCATCGGATTCTTTAAACAGGCTGAGCATTTCTCTTTCTTTTATCTTTCTCTTCTGTGCCGATTCCAAACTTTTGAAAGCAAGAATTACTGGCAGAGTCTTTTTCTTCTTTATCAAATCACTGTAAAAATGATTGAACTGCGCAGCCGAACCGTCACATCCTGAAAGGTCATTGAAAATTTGAAATGCCATTCCAACATTAGCTCCAAAATTTTTGTAATGTCTAATCACGCTTCGATTCTGCGTGGCAATTAATGCACCACAATATGGAGCACTCTGGATGAGGGTGGCGGTTTTCTTGCGAATCATTTGTAAATACTGAGGAAGTCTAACGTTCCACTTTTTTTCAAAACCTATATCCAGCATTTGCCCCTCGCACATTTGATAACAGGCATTATTAATTATGAAAAAAACAGAATCAATGACTTTCGGGGACAAATTCATTTTAAATAATCTCTGCAATGCGATATTCGCAAGAGTATGCATTGCATCCCCTGCGTTAATTGCCTGATTATTACCCCATTTCCTCCAGACCGTCTTCCTGCCGCGTCTGCATTCATCCTCGTCCTGAATATCATCGTGAATCAGGGAAAAATTATGAATTAACTCAATCGCTGCAGCAGCTGGTAATGCCATTTTGTAATCACCGTTTATTGCAAGGCTTGAAAGTAAGCACAAAATCGGGCGAAAACGCTTGCCCTGTGTTTCTTTACTTTCGTTTTTCAGCAAACCCATCTGGTAGCCCAACATCTGGGAGGCAATTGGAATTTCACAAAAACTTCTAATAGTTGTAATAATTTCTCTGTTGACTTCTTTTCTTAATTTTCTTATTAACGAATTATTCATATAATTATCTGTCTTCAAAGTAATTTAGCATATTTTGCAAGGTAGCCTGTCTTTACTCTGGGCAGAGGAGGTTTCCATTTAGCAAGTCGCAATTTGATTTCAGCATCACTTAATTTCAACTCAATCCTGCGCCTGTCAATATCAATGTGGATAATATCTCCATCTTTAACAATTGCAATCGGCCCACCAACCGCTGCCTCAGGTGCTATGTGCCCTATACAGGGACCACGGGTGCCACCTGAAAATCTTCCGTCTGTAATCAATGCTACACTTTCTCCCATTCCCATCCCGGTTAAAAACGCAGTTAAAGAAAGCATCTCTGGCATTCCTGGTGCACCTTTTTCTCCTTCATAGCGGATAACAATGACTTCGCCCTTTTTAATTTTCTTGTTCATAGCGCCTCTCATCGCTTCTTCTTCTGAATTAAAGATATGTGCGCGTCCGGTAAACCGGCGCATCTTCGGACTTACTGCTATTTGTTTTACAACCGCTCCACCGGGTGCCAGATTCCCAAAAAGGATTGCAACTCCGCCTTCTTTGTGGTATGGATTGGATTTTTTATGAATTACTTCTGAATCAAACACCTCGCCTTCTTTTGCGATTTCCAGAATATTCTTTCCGTTAACAGTCAACGAAGATTTAAGGTCGTTCTTTAAAACATTTAATATCGCTGGAATTCCACCTGCATACTCCAGATCCTCAAGAAAATATTCCCCGCCCGGGCGTAGATTTACAATGTGCGGTGTAGAACGACTTATTATGTCAAAAAGTTTTAGAGGTAAATCAATCTCTAATTCTCTTGCCAAGCGAGTGAGATGAAGGATAGTGTTGGTAGAACCTCCAAGTGCCATATCAACTCTAATTGCATTGAGTAGAGCATTCTCTGTCAGAATTTTTTTCGCAGTGACTTTTTTCTTAATTAATTCCACAACCTTTTTCCCGCTTTCAAATGCAATCCTCCTTTTCTTTGCAGAAACAGCGAGTGCAGTAGCACAACCTGTTACAGACATTCCCATAGTCTCTGTAAGGCAAGCCATCGTATTTGCAGTGTATAATCCCTGACAGGAGCCAAAACCAGGACAGGCTTCAATTTCAAGAGTATCCAGTTCCTCCTGTGTTATCTTGCCTGCCTTTGCCCTGCCTACTGCTTCAAAAGTATCGTGAACCAAATCAAGCCTTACAGTTCCTTTGTATCTTCCGCACAACATCGGACCTGCAGTAATAATAATTGCTGGAATGTTCAGACGTGCAGCAGCAATCAGGCAACCAGGAGTAATCTTGTCACAATTTGTAAGTAAAACAAGTCCGTCAAAACAATGTGCATTTGCAACAGATTCAATAGTGTCAGCGATAAGTTCTCTTAAAGGAAGGGAATAATTCATACCTTTGTGCCCCATTGCAATTCCGTCGCAGATTGCCGGTATGCCAAAGATAAAAGGAACTCCGCCTGCTGCAGAGATACCACGCTCAATAAATCTTTCCAGTTCCCGCATTCCTGTATGCCCGGGAACAATATCTGTAAAACTTGAAGCTATCCCGATAAATGGCTTCCTGAAATCTTCTTTTGACAAACCTGTTGCATATAACAAACCCCTGTGCGGCACCCGCTCAACACCTTTTTTAATCGTATCTGAACGCATGGTCACCTCCCAAAATCAGTTTTGTAACTCAGGGCTTTAGCCCTGAACCATGTAACTCAGGGCTTTAGCCCTGATATCCGGCTCCCTCAAATATATCGGTTTCAATTTAAAAAGATTGTCACCTTTTTTATTTTGCTGCAATTTCTCCAGTCCTGCCAGTGCAATATTTGATGCGCGGGGATACCATAATTCCTTAGTTGCAAAAATCGCCTGCCCGCCCCCACCCACTCCTGGCGGACACCCACACAGTTTCTCTTTTATTACATCGCCGTAAACTGGAATTGCGTTACCTATAAATACCGTCATAAGTCGTGAGTTATAAGTCATCAGTAATTTAAAGAACTCGTCAATTGTGAGTACTAAATCTTTTGTCATTTTTTTTAACTTCGGCTCTTCGGTTCTTCGGCTCTTAGACTTTATTTTATAGACTGCCGTATAAATCTGCTGTTTCCTCGCATCCACAATTGGACAAATTGTAGTGGTCCGACCCGCCTTCGGCGGGTACCCCGCTCGACTATCTATAGCAGAGTAAACTCTGCCACTACTGTAGTGGTCGAGTTTACTCGACTTTTCGACAGACCAAGGTCTGCCACTACTGTAGTGGTCGAGTTTACTCGACTTTTCGACAGACCAAGGTCTGCCACTACAATATTCAACCGCATTTAATGCTATCATATCCAATGTTCTGACTCCCACAATTGGAATCTCCAGCCCCTGTGCCAGTGCCTTCGCAGTTGCCACTCCTACCCGCAATCCGGTAAAACTGCCCGGACCCAGTGACACGGCAATACCATCCACATCCTGTATTTTCAGGTGGCTATCCTTCAAAATCTTATCAATAAATGGAATTAACTGGTCTGAGTGTTTCTGCGGAGCACTTTCGCTTATTTCTCCAAGGACTCTTTCACCCTGCACCAACCCCACACTGCAATACTCTCCGCTCGTATCAATTCCCAGAATCAACAATGATTTGTCATTTGTCAAGACCTGACCCCGTCACCACACCTTTTTACACTTTGTCTAATCGCCAACCTAATCGCCAACCTAATCGCCAACCCTACCAAAGAATATAGTAGAGAGATCTCCCTTTGCCTTCACTCTTAATAACTTCTAACTTTACCAACTTTTTAATTTCCTTTAGTGCTCCTTCATCTGAAAGTTTAAACATTTCTCTTACATCCCTATTGGTTATCTTACCATTTTGATTTATAAATTCCACAATCCTAATCTGCCTTTCGGTTAAAGCAATCTGGCCTCTTTTTGACTTTCTTAATCTTTCACTGCTAAGTTTTATAACTCTTTCCTTGACAGCTTCTATGCTTACATTCACCCCTTCAACAAAATATTCCAACCATCTGGTCACATCCAACGTTTTTTTGTCAACACTTTGCAACACTCTGTAATAAGCCTGTCTATCAGAATCATAATAATCATCAAGGCAAAAAAATTGTTTGGTGTCAAATCCTCGTAGATAAAGAACCAAAGTTGCCAGAACTCTTGCAGTTCTGCCATTCCCATCAACAAAAGGATGGATTCTGACAAATTCATAATGCACTATTCCTGCTTCAAGAATGGCGTCGAGTTCTTTTGCTTCCTCAGAGTTTATCCATTCAAATAAACCTTTTATTAACTTGGGCACATCTTCGTTTTTTGGTGGCCTAAAAAACACTTCTCCTGTAAGTCTATTTCCCACTACAACATAGCGGGTGCGGTAAACCCCGCAATCATTTGGATTATCTAAGGTGTCTTTTGTCACCATACGGTGGATATTTAAAATATCTTTCTCATATATTGACTTTCCTTTTATCAAATTTCCAATATTTTCCAAAACTTTCAAATAATTCAAGACTTCTCGTTTATCCTTTCGTGTAGCCATCACTTCTCTTCCCTGTGCTAAATCACTTACCTGTTCCAAAGATAACCTATTTCCCTCAATACTCGTCGATGAATGGGCGCTGCGGATTATTGCCTCGCGCCTTAGAGTAACTTCCCACTTTGGAATTAGTGGTGAATTGAGAATTGCCTCTCTTGCTGCAGAAATTTTGGTTAGTAACTGAACTATTTTATTTGTATATCTAAATCTCGGTTCAAACATTATTCCTTTTCTTTTTTAACAATTAATATCTCTCTTTTATTTTTGCCAAGAATTTTGAATTTTACTTCAATATATTTACTCGGCAGCAATTCTTTCAATTTTTCTGCCCATTCCACAACGGTAATACCGTCGCCATAAAAGAATTCTTCATGGCCCAGATTGCGGATTTCATCAGTATTGTCCAGGCGATACAGATCAAAATGATAAAGTGGCAGTTTACATTTGTAGATATTCATCAGGACGAAACTCGGACTGGTGGGTATATCTTTAACTCCAAGTCCTTTTGCTAATCCCTGGACAAATGTGGTCTTGCCACTTCCAAGGTCACCTACAAGGCATAATATATCGCCTTTCTTGAGTTTTTTTGCAAAACGAAAGGCAGATTTTTTGGTTTCAGATGTGGAATTTGTTATGATTTTCATAAATCATGACACAAAATAACCACTTCGTGGCTACTTCCAGGGGGCTTGAGTCCCTCTATAGCGATTCGTAAAATTAATAAAGTATAACCTATTTCTCGGTTATATAATTGATATCTATCTACTGAACTAATTTATCAATCTCTTTCTCAAACTCAGTTTTTCTTAGTTGTTCATTATAAAAAGGCATACCCCAAATTATATATTTTCTTGTTTGCCAAAGAATTATAGCGCTTGCATCATCTTTTAATGACCTCAAAAATTTTTCTTTCCATTCATCCTGTTTTAATAAATGTCCACCCTTGGGTTCAATAAATATTTGATAATACAAGGTCTGCCAGTTATCCTTTTTTTCAAGGAATAAAACAAAATCTGGTTCAAGTGTTTGCTTGCTCATAATCTTCTTTCATCTTTATAATGTGTTCTTTGAGTAGAGGAATATTATTTTTTACTGTATTCCAGACTGTGCTAAGATTTATTCCAAAATAATCATGAATGATAACATTTCTGAATCCTGTCATTTCCTTCCATTCTACATAAGGATATTTTCCATGAATTTCTTTTGGGATATTGCTAGCCGCCTCTCCAATAATTTCAAAATTCCTGATTACTGCATCAACAGCCATATCATTTATTGAAAAAGTTTCAAACGTTTCGTTCTCAGTATATTTTTCAATCTTCAGAATGGCATTTAGTATATCTTCAATAAACAAAAAATAATCTCTCTCAGACATAAATCGCCTCCTTTAATATTTTGTCCTTGATTCTTGGTTTTATTGCTCCTTTCATCACAAGGTCAACTTCTTTATGAAACAATTCTTCAAGATAGTCTTTGAGACGGATAAAATTAAATAAGTCATTATGTCTATTATCAAGTTCAACAAGCACATCTATGTCGCTTTCCTCACTGTACTCCTGCTTTACAAAAGATCCGAATACCCCTATTTCTTTTACATAGAATTGCTTCTGTATAAAAGGCAATTGAGTGCTAAGAATATTAATAATTTCATCCTTTGTCATCATCAACCTCCATAAAATTTTTTATACAAAATATTTCAGTAATTCATCGTTTTCTTTTTGCATCCAAGACGTATCTCCAAAAAGTTTATCCAAATTTGAAACGGTATTTTATTAAAATTGTGATGCTTCAAGAACAGTCACTACACAAAATGGTCAAAACCCATATTTTTTATATTTTTCCTCTTGCCACTGGAATTGCAGACAAAAATCCCTTTATTTTTTGTAACTTCCCCTATTGCGGTCACGGGTGTACCGGTTAATTCAGGAATTTTAGTCAAAACATCATTTAATTTCTGGGGCGGTACTGTAAAAACGAGTTCGTAGTCTTCGCCACCGGTGAGGGCAAATTTTTGTATCGCAGAGTGAACTCTGCCACTACGGCAATAGGACAGTCCCTCAGCCCGAGGCGGGTGGAACAGTCCCTTAATTAATTGTTTAGAAATGGGAATTTTATCTTCGTAGATTTTTGCACCAACACCAGAAGATTGACACAGAAATTTAACTGAAGCGAGGAGACCATCGCTATTATCAATCATAGAAGTTGCAAGATGATTCTTTGCGATAATTCTTGCTTCTTTGAGACGAGGAGTGGGCATTAGATGACGACAAATAAGATGTCTCTCATTTGCAGAGCCGGGGCACCCACCCGAAGGGTGGGTCGTACCACTACAATGGGCTCGATGAATCGAGCCTCTACGAAGTATAGCAAGCCCCACGGCAGAATCGCCGCAGAAACCTGTAACGCAAATTACATCGCCGGGGGATGCGCCCCTGCGTAACACCAAATTTTTCTTCTCAACTTCTCCAATAACAGAAACATCTATCACTAAAATGGGTGACTTTGTAGTATCGCCACCGAGGATTTTGACGGCAGACCAAGGTCTGCCACTACTGTAGTGGTCGAGTTTACTCGACTTTTCGGCAGACCAAGGTCTGCCACTACAATCATAGCGAGCTCTGCCACTACAAGATTTCATTCCACGGTATAATTCATCAACGAATTTTACATCCTCATTTCCCTTCAATCCGAGGGTAACCAGAGCATACTGGGGTATCCCGCCCATTGCTGCGATGTCACTCAGATTTACAGCAAGTGCTTTCCAGCCCAGCATAAAAGTAGGTGAAAGCCGAAATCTAAAAGGTAAAAGTGAAAGATGTTTAGGGAGAAAGTGGATGCTTTCTATAAGAATATCTGTTGTCCATAGCAAATATTTTTTGGACGAAATCTTAATGACAGCGGTGTCATCACCGATGCCAATGAAATTCTGTGTAAGGCGGGTGCCCGACCCACGCAGAACGTGGGTTCCCCGAGGTGAGGAGGTGTAAGATGTAAAGTGGCGGCGGATGTGCTCAATTAATCCAAATTCCCCTAACTTCTTGATTTTCATAAACGCAATTCTTCCACGCGGGGCAATTCTGAAAGATCTTTTAATCCGAAATAAATCAGAAATTCATCTGTTGTGCGGTAAAGGAGCGGACGACCAAGAACTTTCTTGCGCCCTGAAATTTTAATCAACCTTCTCTCCAGAATGGTGTGCAGTACCCCGCTACAGTCTACGCCTCGAATTGCCTCTATCTCTGCTCTTGTGATTGGTTGTCGATAGGCAAGTATCGCCAGAACTTCGAGAGACGCTTTGCTCAATTTTGCTCTGTTTCGAGATGCGTACAGTAGTTTTATCCATGGCGCAAATTCATGCCGCGTACACATCAAAAATCCATCAGCAATCTCAGCAATCTTGAAACTGCGACCATCCCTCTCATACTCCTGGGTTAATTCCATTAGAATCCGTTTGACTTCTTCCTCTAATAACCCGGTAAGATGGGCAAGTCTTTGAGGATTCAGAGGAACATCTGAGACAAAAAGTAAGCATTCTATTATTGACTTGGGAGGTAAATTTTGAGCTGACTCCATTTCTTCTCTCCATTATTTCAAGAAAAATCAGACCTGAAGGTCTGAGTTACGTAACTCAGGACTTTAGTCCTGACCTGCTGTAACTCAGGACTTTAGTCCTGACCTGCTGTAACTCAGGACTTTAGTCCTGATATCAAACCTAAAGGTTTGAGTTACAACACTTTTGGTATAATTTCCTTAGCTATCAAGATGATGGGACTCCAACAAGTTCGATTTCTGCAAATAATTTTTTCTGTATAGCCCGGACTTTTCTCAGTCTTATCA
This sequence comes from Candidatus Desantisbacteria bacterium CG1_02_38_46, assembly GCA_001871015.1. Classification (GTDB taxonomy): domain Bacteria; phylum Desantisbacteria; class UBA1551; order UBA1551; family UBA1559; genus UBA1559. The sequence goes on along the minus strand of MNUO01000108.1, from coordinate 2,583 downwards.
ATTCTAACAATGCCAGGAACGACACCACTATTTCAAGCCGGGTTAATGCATTTTTAAAAATTCGGCTAAATTGAACCGTCGCATTTTCACCCTGTAATAAACTTATAATCTCTTCCATTTTCTGCTCCACAGTAACCACCTCGGGAGTTATCTCTCTAACATATTCCCTCTTTTCTGATTCAGCAAGTATATTCTTAAAAGCAGAAACAAGGTCAAACAGAGTTGCTTCAATATACTCTTCTTTTTTTAATTCCTCAGGTACAGGACGGGTAAAGTGGTCGGCAGCAATTATTGCTTTTTCCTTAAGGTGGTCGGCAACCTGTCTGAATTTATCGTATTCCTGGGCATAGCTCTCGAGAGACCTCTTTAACTGCTCCTCTTCTTCTACCAGTTCAAGTGTCTCCTGTGGAAGGAGACTGCGAGACTTTAGATAAACTAAACTCGCGGCGATAATAAGAAATTCAAGTGCCTCATCCAGATTTAAAGATTGTACAATTTCTAGATGTTTGAGGTATTCAGCGGTAACTTTACTAATCCATACCTGATATATATCTATCTCATTTTTCTTCACAAGGTCCAGCAGTAATTCAATAGGACCTTCAAAATTCTCAGTCTTTACATTATAAGTCATCGCTTATAAATCGTCCCCTTTTTTTATTTTCATTGCCTTCCGCACTTCTTCCATTGTAGCCTGTGCCACTGCCCTTGCCTTGCGTGCTCCCTCATCAAGTATAACCTTAATACTGTCCTTCTTCCATTTCCTCTGTCTTTCCTGGAAAGGAGCAAGAAACTTTTCAATATATTTTGCTAAATTCTTTTTACATTCAGTACAACCTATCCTGGCCTGCCTGCAATCTCCCATCAATGTCGGACAGATTTCATTGGAACTAAAGACTTTATGATAGGAATAAACATTGCAGGATTCAGGATGTCCCGAATCTTTAAGTTTTATCCTTTTCGGGTCAGTGAACATCGTTTGCACTTTACTCTGAATCTCCTTTGCTGAATCGCCAAGACTGATGTAGTTGTCATACGACTTGCTCATTTTAGTCCGTCCGTCCAGACCCAGCAACTTAGCAGTGCTTGTAAGAAGCGCCCGTGGTTCAGGGAAAATATTGTCATGAAGACCTACTCGGTCGTGAAGACCTACTCGGCCGTAGTAATAATTGAACCGGCGGGCAATTTCTCTGGTCAATTCTAAATGAGGTAACTGGTCTTCCCCAACTGGGACAACATTAGCCTTGTATATAAGGATATCAGCTGCCTGTAAAACCGGATATCCAAGAAGCCCGTAGGAAACGTCGCCTTTCCCAATGTGCATATCTTTTATTTTTTCTTTAAAAGTTGTGCACCTTTCAAGCCATGGAACAGGAGTGAGCATTGAAAGAAGTAGATGCAACTCTGCGTGTTCAGGCACATCGGACTGGATGAACATCACACTTTTCTTTGGGTCAAGCCCGGCAGCAAGCCAGTCACGCACCATATCATAGATGTCTTCTTGAAAATTTTTTGTATCGAGATGGTCGGTGAGAGCGTGCCAGATTGCAACCTCATAGAAACATTCGTATTCATCCTGGAGTTTAACCCAGTTATCCAGAGCCCCGATTAAATGTCCAAGGTGCAATTTACCTGTTGGCCTCATTCCGCTTAAAATACGCCCTTTCTTCATCTGTCTCCTCTCTAAATACCAAGTCCTCTTCCAAGAAATAGATTGAAAAGCCAGCTAACAATTGGTAAAACTATTGCGCTAAAAAAACCTAAGTAAAACAAAAAAATCACTATGAAAAAACCTATTGGCTCCAACCTGCTATATCTATATGCAATATGTGATGGCAAAATCCCCATCAGGATACGAGAACCATCAAGAGGTGGAATTGGAACTAAGTTAAAAACTGCAAGGATTAAGTTAATGATAATAACATTCAAAAGCAGTTTTTCCAGGAGTGATGAGGGACTAACAATGCCGATGCGCAGCAAAATGCTGGCTATTAATGCCAGGACTATGTTTGTAAGTGGACCTGCAAGTGCAACCCATATCATGTCTCTTTTTGGATTGCGAAGCGCCTGGAAATTAACCGGCACAGGTTTTGCCCATCCGATGAGAAATGGTGAGCGGATAAAAATCAGTATAAGTGGCAGAAACACAGAACCTACAGGGTCAATGTGGGCAAGAGGATTTAGTGTAAGCCTGCCTGCAAGTCTTGCAGTCGGGTCCCCAAATTTCTCTGCTGTCCAGCCGTGCATGTACTCATGCATAACTATTGCAGTGCCCAATGCTACCAATGATAATAATATGTGTCGAGTAGACATCTTTTATACCTCCATTTGGTATTTAATGCCCCTCACAGAACCGAACGTCCAGATTTCCCAGATTCGGCTCTTCAATTATGCTTCCTCACTACGAGGATAGAGCATAAAATTGATGATATATCTTCGGTTCTGGCAAGGGATTATGTTTTAAATAGCGACAAAATCTTTCAAAGGTATAACTTTTCTTCTGACTTCTTCTGTTTACCCACTTATAGGCAAGTTTAGAAGTTTTATCATAGAAAAGTCTCATTACTTTCATATTACCACTTATTC
>MNUO01000075.1 GCA_001871015.1 Candidatus Desantisbacteria bacterium CG1_02_38_46 | reverse complement strand
CCACAGGTAATCAGAAGCATAAGGGAGTATAAAGGAAAAACAATTTTTGAATTTGCTCCCGTTTCTGTGAGACGCGTAGTTTCCCTGCAAACTGCAAGAAAAATAACAAATATTTTAGAGGACGTTGTAGAAAATGGAACCGGAATCCAAGCTAAGATACCGGGCTATCGGATTGCCGGTAAAACAGGAACATCGCAAAAAATTAATCCAATTACAAAACAATATGACCCGAAGAATTTTGTTTCATCTTTCATAGGTTATTTTCCTGCTGAAAATCCAAAGATAATAATTTGTGTCCTGATTGATGAGCCAAAAGGGGAATACTATGGTGGGGTAGTTGCTGCTCCTGTGTTCAAAAAAGTAGCACATGGAATAATTGATTATCTGAAAATTTTTAGTGAAAAAAAATCAGAGGAATCTTCATTGCATTTTCCGTCGGCATCCATTCAGAGAGAGGATAATTTAACTGGAAATTTAAGTGGACCTCAAAATGATACAGGAGAGATAACTATGCCTGATTTAACAGGAAAAACGATGCGTTTGGCAATCGAGATATTGAAGAAATATTCAGTAAAAGTTATTCTTCAGGGCACAGGTATAGTCAGAAGTCAATCTCCTGCTCCTGGAAGTTCTTTGAAGGAGGGACAGGAAGTTTTAATCAAGTTTGGTCCTAATTACGAAAAACCGATTTTAAAGGGAGTTTCTGGGCAGCGTTAGAGTGCAGGGAGGTGGAGTGAAAGAACTGTCAAAATTGATTGAGGCATTAGATGGAATTAGAGTAAATGTCTGCGGGACAGGAAATCTTTTAATTGAAAGTATTACTAACGATTCCCGTTCGGTCAAGGCAAACTCACTTTTTGTATGTATCGCGGGTTTCAATACTGATGGGCATAAATTTATAGCCGAAGCTATTCAGAAAGGTGCAACCGCTATAGTTGTTGAAAAGGATGTGGACTTTAAAGGTGTAACTTTAATCAGGGTTACAGATTCACGAAGAGCGATTGCTAAATTATCCAGCAAATTCTATGATGCTCCTGATTTAAAATTGAGATTGCTGGGAGTTACGGGTACAAATGGCAAGACAACCACGAGTTATTTAATAAATTCAATATTACAAAAAGACAAAAGAAAAACCGGATTGTTAGGCACCATTAATTATCAAATAGGTGACGATTTGAAGGAGGCTGGAAGAACTACTCCTGAATCACTTGAACTTGAATCATTTTTTAAGAAAGCCCTGGATAACGGCGTTACTGATATTGTAATAGAGGTATCCTCGCACTCTTTAGATCTGCACAGGGTGGAGGAAATTGAATTCGACCAGGCAATATTCACTAGCCTTGGTCTGGACCACCTGGATTACCATAAGACTATTGATAAATATCTTGAAGCAAAGATTAAATTATTTACACAGTTAGACAGACTTAAGAAGAAAGGCGAGAAAGTAGCAATTGTAAATATTGACGACCCGAATTCTAAAAAGATTCTCAGTGCTACTGCTGCAAAAAAAATTACCTACGGGCTCTCGCAGGAGGCACAGGTTTATGCTCATCCGAAGAGTATGGATATAGACGGGATTTCGTTTGATGCGTATACACCCAAGGGCAGGGAGAATATAAATTTAAAGTTAACCGGCAATTTTAATATTTATAATGCTCTCGCAGCAATTTCAAGCGCAATAGCTTTGGAAATCCCGTTGGAGACAATAAAAAAAGGATTGGAGGAAGTCTCAAACATTCCTGGAAGGTTTGAGAAGATAAAAGGGAAAAAATTTAATCTGATTGTGGATTATGCCCATACGCCCGAGGCTCTTAAGAACCTGCTTATAACTGCAAAGGAAATTGTTAAGGGAAGATTGATTGTTGTATTTGGATGCGGAGGAGACAGGGATAGAAGCAAGCGTCCCGTAATGGGTGAGCTCTCTGCTACCTATGCTGACTTTTGTATTTTGACCTCGGACAATCCTCGCAGTGAAGACCCGTTCAGAATACTCCTGGATACAGAAGCAGGTATGCAGAAAATAAAGGCAAGGGGTGAATATCTTGTTTTTGTGGACCGCAGGCAAGCTATAGAAGAAGCATGTCGTTATGCAAAAGAAGGTGACCTTGTAGTCATTGCAGGAAAGGGGCATGAAACCTATCAGATTCTCAGTGACAGAACCATCCATTTTGATGATAGGGAAGTGGCAAGGGAAGTAATTGGACGATTGGATAAGTAAAAGATGGAAAAGATTTCAGTTAAAGAGATTTTAGAGGCGACGAAGGGTAGATTGATACAGGGAAAAGAAAATACCTGTTTCAATAGTATTTCTACTGATACGCGTACCCTTCCCAAAGGGAGCCATTCGGAGAAGAAAGGAAATTTATTCATTGCACTGAAAGGAAAAAATTTTGATGGTCATAGATTTATTCCAGAAGCTATAAAAAAAGGAGCAAAAGGGATTGTATCGCAAGGCTTCAGCCTTGCTAAAAAGTATCAAAGTATTCCAACGGATGACGTACTAATAGTTATTGAAGTAAAAGATACACTTTCGGCACTTCAGGACATTGCAAATTCTTACCGAAGGAGATTTACTCTTCCATTAATTGCAATAACCGGTAGCAATGGAAAGACAACCACAAAAGAAATGTTATGGAATATTTTATCCCGTAAAGCCCTAACTTTAAAAAATAAAGGCAATTATAATAATGAAATTGGGGTGCCGCTGACACTTTTTGAATTGACAAGGTTTTATAAATTTGCTGTTTTAGAATTAGGCACCAACGCGCCTGGAGAGATTAAAAAGCTAACAGAAATTGCACAGCCCACAGTGGGCGTTATAACCAATATATGTCTGACACACACAGAAGGATTGTTGGATATAGAAGGAGTAGCCAGGGAAAAATTATCCCTGCTTGCAGGACTTGGAAACAGGGGAACTACAATTCTCAATATTGATGATAAAATTATCCGCGAATCTTTACACCTAATAAAAAAACAGGGCTTAAAGAAAATCACCTGCGGGATTGTGAATAGAGGGAATGTTTATGCAACTGAAATTAATGATCTTCGAGAGAGGGGAATGAAATTTAGGGTAAATCTGTCAGGGAATAAAAGTGCATCACAAAATATAACCATTCATATTCCTCTTATAGGAATGCACAATGTTTACAATGCTCTTGTCGCCGCGGCGACTGCGAAATTGTTTGATGTATCACCAAAGACGATTAAAAATGGTCTGGAAAGTATCAAGACTCTTCCAATGCGTATGGAGATAACTAAGTTGAAAGAATGCACAATCATTAATGATGCATACAATGCTAATCCACATTCAGTTGAAGAGGCAATTTCAATAATTGAGAAATGGAATGCCGAAAAGGTTTTAGCATCCGGGAGGAAAATATTGATTTTAGGAAATATGCTTGAACTGGGAAAATGGTCGGTTAAAGCGCACAGGAAATTAGCCGGTATCGCTATGAAACGGGGAATAGACATTTTAGTTACAATGGGAAAACTGGCGGCAATTACAGCAGGAGAGTTTAATAAGATTGGTGGGACCGCATTTGTATATGATGACAGAGAGAAGTTGGTAGAGGGCATCTTGAAACAAATGCACAGAGGCGATTTAATTTTAATAAAGGGTTCACGCGCGATGAAGATGGAAGAAATCGCAAGCGGGATAATTAGACGATTGGGGGGATGAAATGTTATATTATTTGTTGTATCCACTTCATAAATATTTCTTCGCATTTAATGTTTTTAAATACATTACATTTCGGGCAGCAGGAGCTGCTCTGACCAGTTTAATTTTGGGGATAACATTAGGTCCAGTAATTATAAAAATGTTGCAAGGAGCAAAGATAGGAGATCAGATCAGGGAATTTCCTTTTTTTGAACAACTTCATAAGAAGAAAATTGGTACTCCTACAATGGGAGGAATTGTTATTTTGTCTGTCCTGATTATTTCAACCTTGCTGTGGTCCAGGTTTGAAAATGCATTAATTCAACTCATTTTGTTTACCACGATATACCTTGGATTATTAGGTTTTTTAGATGATTATCTGAAGTTGAAGGGGAAAAAGGGAGGGTTGGGGGGATGGTACAAATTGTTAGGACAGGCAATTTTAGGATTGGTTATTGGATTTTACCTGTATTATTTTCCTCCTGCCAGAGATTTTCACAGTCTTACAACTCCATTCCTTAAAGAGCTAACTATTAATTTGGGGTGGTTTTATATATTGTTTGTACTTATAGTGATTGTAAGTTCATCCAATGCGGTGAATCTTACAGATGGTCTGGATGGGCTTGCAATTGGTTCTGTGGTAATTGTCGCTGCTACATTTGGAATCTTCTCTTATCTGACCGGGCATATTAAGTTTAGCCAATATCTCCTTCTTCCATTTATCAAGGAAAGTGGTGAAATAACAGTATACCTGTCAGCATTAATTGGTGCAGGACTTAGTTTTCTGTGGTTTAATGCTTACCCTGCTCAGATACTGATGGGTGATACTGGCGCACTTGCACTTGGTGGGGCACTGGGACTGGTAGCAATTTTGATTCGTAAGGAAATATTGTTATTAATTGTTGGTGGTATTTTTGTGGTTGAAACACTTTCAGTTATATTGCAGGTCGCAAGCTACAAATTAAGGAAAATCAGGATATTCAAGATGACACCAATTCATCACCACTTTGAAATGAAAGGCTGGAGTGAACCAAAGATTGTGGTAAGATTCTGGATCATAAACATAATCCTGGCATTAATAACATTTTCAACATTGAAATTGAGGTAAATCCCCATTGTGTTGGAAGAACTATGATAGAATTTAAAAATAAGCAAAGCTTGTTTCTCGCAAAAGAAATGTCGATAAAATGTCAAAATAAGCAAAGCTTGTTTCTCGCAAAAGAAATGTCGATAAAATGTCAAAATAAGCAAAGCTTGTTTCTTGCAAAAGAAATGTCGATAAAATGTCAAAATAAGAAAATAGCGGTGTTAGGAATGGGTGTAAGCGGAGTGTATGCTGCTCGATTATTGTCCAACCTGGACGCCGTAGTTCTTCTTAGTGATAGCAAAAAGAAAGAAGAACTAAGTAACATCGGGGTGGGAGATTATCTTGGAATGGTTCCAGGTGGAGTGGAAATGGAATTTGGCGGTCACTCTGACAGGGTGGCTGAATCAGATATAATTGTTGTAAGCCCGGGTGTTCCATTGGATATCCCCATCCTTAAAAAAGCGAAGGACAGTGGAGTTCCAATTATTGGAGAACTTGAGCTGGCTTTTTATTATATTCCGGTCCCCATCATTGCTATTACAGGAACTAACGGCAAGACTACCACTACAGCATTGATTGGAAAAATTTTTGAGGCAGATGGATGGAAAGTTGCTGTGGGTGGAAATATAGGGCAACCTTTATGTTCTTTTATTAATCCGGATGGTAGCTGGACCAATACAGAATTAGTTGTCAGTGAAGTAAGCAGTTTTCAATTAGAAACCATAAGTAAGTTTAAGCCAAAGGTTGCCACAGTTCTGAATATCACTGAGGACCACCTTGACCGATACGCTAAATTTGAGGACTATGTTGAAGCAAAAGCGCGTATTTTGCAAAATCAGACGCCAGAAGACTTCGCTATACTTAACAGGGATTGTCCGCGGACTTTCTCTCTTGCCTTGGGAGCAAAAGCCCGCATTATCCCATTCAGCAGAAAATGTGCACTTAAGGAAGGAGTATTTATCAGAGATGGGCAGATTGTTGCAAGGATTTCAGGTGATGATAATTTTATCTGTAACATTAGTGATGTTAGGCTAGAGGGTGTGCATAATTTAGAAAATGTCCTTGCTGCAGTTGCATCTGCAATTATTTTTAATGTCAGGACAGAGAGTATATTAAAAATTCTGAAGGAATTTGCTGGACTGGAACATCGGCTTGAATTTGTGGCTGAAATAAATGGAGTTAAATTTATTGATGATTCTAAGGCTACTAATGTAGATGCTGTCCTGAGGGCATTAGAAAGTACAGGCGAACCCGGTGGCAAGCAGGCTCGAACCATTATATTGATTGCGGGCGGAAGAGATAAAGGTGGAGATTACAGCATACTAGGTCCTCTGTTAGAGGACAAAGTGAAGTATATTCTTCTGTTAGGTGAGGCAAAAAACAGGATTAAAAAAGCTATAATTGACTATAATCCTCAGATTGTTTCCAGGATAAAAGAAGTCAAAGATATGAAGGAAGCGGTCGGAATAGCGAACAGACTTGCTACGGCTGGAGATTCCGTGCTTCTTTCACCGGCTTGCAGCAGTTTTGATATGTTTAAAGATTATAAAGAGAGAGGCAGGATTTTTAAAGATGTAGTGGTCGAGCTTGCTCGACATTGGGCAGAGTAAACTCTGCCACTACATAAATCTGCAGAGTAAACTCTGCCACTACATTAACAGAGTAAACTCTGCCACTACTAAAGATGTAGTGGTCGAGCTTGCTCGACATTGGGCAGAGTAAACTCTGCCACTACATAAATAGGACTTGTATGAAGAAAATTTCACCTGATGTCACCATTTTTATAATTACGCTTATCCTGGTAGGGGTAGGTGTAGTGATGGTTTATAGCGCAAGCGCAATTATGGCTGCAGAGAAATTTAATGACCCATATTTTTTCCTGAAGAAACAATTATGCTGGACCCTGCTTGGTCTTGTCTCAATGGTATTCTTTATGCATTTAGATTACAGGATTCTTGAAAAATTTATTTATCCACTCTTTTTCTTTTCTATTTTCCTTCTCGTGTTAGTTCTGATTCCTAAATTTGGGAGATTGGCTGGCGGTGCCAGAAGATGGGTAAAGATAGGACCTGTAGTATTTCAACCATCTGAATTGGTAAAATTATTCCTGATTATATATTTAGCTTCATCGTTGTCTCGAAAGAACAGGAAAATAGAGGGTTTTACCAATGGTTTTTTACCATACCTTATAATAATAGGTGTTATTTTTGCGTTGATTATGAAGCAGCCTGATTTCGGAACAGCAGTTCTGCTTGTAATAATTTCAATGACAATGCTTTTTATTTCCGGAGCAAGAATGATGCATATACTCGCATCAATTATTTGTTCATTACCATTTTTTTATTTGTTTGTATATAAGGTGGAATATCGAAGGGAAAGAGTCCTGTCATTTTTAAATCCATGGGAAGATCCGCTTGGAAAAGGTTTTCATACAATTCAGTCACTTATCGCGATGGGTTCAGGTGGTACTACAGGATTTGGTTTGGGCGGGGGCCGGCAGAAACTTTTCTATCTTCCTGCCCCGCACACTGATTTTATTTTTTCGGTGATAGGAGAGGAATTTGGTTTTGTTGGCACCGGAATAATTATTTTTTTATTTCTTGTTTTCCTCTGGCAGGGTTACAGAATTGCCGCTGAGGCAAGGGAGCAATCTGGAAGTCTGCTGGCAGCCGGAATAACTTTTCTTATTGTTTTTCAATCTTTCATCAATATGGGTGTAGTCAGTGGCATGTTGCCAGTGAAGGGCGTTCCACTTCCATTTATCAGTTTTGGGGGTTCATCACTTATTTTTACAATGAGTGGCGTAGGAATTTTACTGAGTGTATGGAGACATAGGAAAAAGGTAAAAAATGAAAAATAAAAAGGCAATACACTTTGTGGGTATAGGTGGCATAGGAATGAGTGCGATTGCCCAAATACTATTAGACAGGGGAGAATCAGTAACAGGTTCAGACATAAAAGATACCCACATAATTCAAAAATTAAGGGATAAGGGTGCGGTTATTTACATCGGTCACAAAGCAAAGAATATTCACGGTGCCATGTTATTAGTAGTTTCGTCAGCCATTTCTAAGTTTAATCCGGAATTAAAAGAAGCCCGAAAAAAGAAAATACCAATTATTGCCAGAGCCATGATGTTAGCATTATTAATGGAGGGTAGTAAAAAAATAATAATTGCAGGTACACACGGGAAAACTACAACCACTTCTATGATTTCTTTTCTTCTTGAATCTAACGGATTCGATCCGACTCTGGCAATAGGAGGAGAATTAGAGATATTCGGAGGCAATGCCAAATTAGGTCAAGGAGAATATTTCGTTGCCGAAGCAGATGAGAGTGACGGTTCGTTTTTAAATCTGAGTCCTGATATTGGAATAGTGACAAATGTTGAGCCCGAACACCTGGATTACTATAAGAATATTCAAGAAATAAGGAATGCTTTCAAGCGTTTTCTTAAGAATATCAAACCGGGTGGAGCAGCAGTTTTATGCCTGGATGATGAAAATATTTCCCGTATTGTGGCGCAAAAGTTTAATCCTGATATCCAGTTTATTACTTATGGAATAAAAAATAAGAAAGCAGACATTCTGGCTGAAGACGTCAAGTTAAGACCCTGGGGAAGTCAGGCTTCAATTTTTAGAAATGGGGTTTTGTTAGGAACTCTGCAATTGAATGTACCAGGAATTCATAATGTCCTGAATGCCATGGCAGCAGTTGGCGCTGGTTTATTCCTCGGCATAAGATTTAAAAAAATCTGCAATGCTATGGTAAAGTTTAAAAATGTCCGTCGGAGATTTGAAGTTAGAGGAGAAGTTGGGGGAATATTGATTCTTGATGATTATGCACATCATCCAACCGAGGTAAGAATGACCCTGCAGGCTGCAAGAATGCTTAATCGAAAAAGAATAGTCGTAGTTTTTCAGCCTCATCGCTGGACAAGAACTAAGTTCATGGGGAGGGAATTGGGAGCTGCACTCTCAGTTGCTGATTTAATCTTTGTTACTAAAGTATATAGTGCAGGTGAAAGACCGCTTAGCGGGGTTCATCCAAATCTAATTTTAGATGCAATTAAACCCTTGAATAGAAATGTGAAATTTTTAAAAGATACTAAAAAGATTATATCTACATTACTGGAAACATTGAAGAGCAAAGACCTCCTCTTAACTCTTGGAGCAGGAGATGTGTATAAAATAGGGGAAGAATTGTTGGAGAAGATTAATAATGAATAAAAAAATAAAAAAAGAACTCGAGAAAATATTAATTAAGAGCAAAGTATTATTTGACGAGCCGATGCGCAGACACACATCTCTTAGAGTTGGCGGACCTGCGGATGCATTTATACTGGTTGAAGATATAGATGAGTTGAAAAAAATTTTAATCTTTGTTAAAAAGAGAAAAATTCCTTTCTTTACCATTGGTGGGGGGACTAATCTGCTTGTGGGTGATAAAGGAATAAAGGGAATAGTTTTGAAATTGGGGAGGTCATTTGACTGGATAAAGTTTAATGGGAGTAAGGTCCTGGCAGGTCCTTCTACTTCTGTCAAAAAATTACTCAAAGAAACTTCAAGACATGGGCTAAGCGGACTGGAGTGCATAGCAGGGATACCTGGAATATTAGGAGGAGCAATTGTTGCTAATGCGGGCTCTCCCCAGAGAGCGATTGGTGATTTTGTCTCTTCGGTAAAATTGATGACCCCGACCGGGAAAATTGTTATAAGAAAAAAGAATGCCATGTGTTTTTCCTACAGATTCAGCAATCTTGAAAGTGAGAAAGAGATTATTCTGGAGGTGGCTCTGAATAATTTACAAAAGAAAAACCCAACCAAAATGAAAAATCAGATTGCACTCTTTCTGAGGAAGAGAAAGAAGAGCCAGCCCTGTGGTTTTCCATCAGCTGGATGCATATTCAAAAATCCACCTATATCTCCAGCAGGCGTGTTAATTGACTTCGCAGGATTAAAGGGGTTGAGAATCGGGGGTGCACAAATTTCGAGGAAGCATGCTAATTTCATACTCAATGTGAACCTGGCAAAGTCCAGAGATATTTCTAAATTAATTGAAAAAGTGAGAAAGAGGATTTATAACTTATTCCGTATAAAACTTGAGTTAGAAATTGAAAAAGTAGGGATGTTCTGAATGAAGACAAAGGGATTGCGGATAATTGTGCTTAAAGGGGGGTGGTCCAGCGAAAGAGAAATTTCGCTGAAAAGTGGAGCAGCAGTGGAGAAAGCTCTCAAGGATGGTGGATTCAAAGTTTCTTCCTTTGACATAAAAGGTAGAAAATCGCTTGCTGAGATGATGAGAAAGAAATTTGATGTGGTATTTATTGTCCTGCACGGTAAGTTTGGAGAGGATGGTGGTATTCAGGCATTTTTAGAGGGAATGAATATTCCCTATACAGGTTCAGGTGTGCTGGCTTCTGCACTGGCTATGAATAAAATTCTTTCCAAAAAAATATTTCAGGCAGAAGGGATTCCAACTCCAGATTACCATATTGTTAGGCGTTCGACTTTTGCCCTGCGACGTTCGAGGCTAATTTTACCTTTCCCGGTTGTGGTAAAGCCGTCCTGTGAAGGCTCAACGATAGGGGTGAGCATTGTCGAAAATAAGAAAGAGTTAAGGAGTGGAATGCGATTAGCTTTTAAATATGATAATGAAATTCTTATCGAGAAATATATTGCGGGCGCGGAGATTACTGTTAGTATTTTAGATGAGCAGCCATTACCGGTGATTGAATTGAGACCAAAGAGGAAATTTTATGATTATCAGGCAAAATACAAAGTTGGTATGTGTGAGCATATTGTTCCTGCTCCGTTACCAAAAGAAATCTACAAAGAGGCACAGGAACTCGCGTTGAGGGCGCATCGGGTTTTGGGATGCAGGGATTACTCGCGAGTGGATATGAGAGTCGGGAAAAAAGGAATATATGTTTTAGAGGTAAATACAGTTCCGGGCATGTCTAAACTTTCCCTTGTGCCTGAAGCAGCAAGAGCAGCAGGGATTGAATTCAGTGAACTTGTCAGGAGACTGATTGATCTGGCTTTAAAACACTAAAATGCAGAGATTAAGATTAAAAAACAGAAGGATTAAAAGAAGAAAGAGAAAAGGAGTTAACGAGTGGATTGTTTTATTATTTATTTTTTTCTTTATCGTGATAGTGGTAGAGTTCTGTGAATTTATAGACCGGGGTTCTCCACTTCGAAGCCTCGGGATAAAGTGTAACAAAGTCAACCACGAGGATGTCCAGAGGATGGTCGAATTAAATCCCGGGACCAATCTGTTCAAGACAAAATTAAAAGGGATAGCATCAAAATTGACTAAAGATTCAAGGATAAAAAGTGTCCACATATTTAGAAACTTATCTGAAGGCAAAGTTGAAATTGAAATAAATGAACGCATACCTTTTGTCAAAGTGCTAAAAAGTGGAACAAGCAAATGTTTAGAGGTGGATGCAGATGGGATTATTATAGGAGAGACAGATAATATATCTAATAATGTACCTTTAATAACTGGACTATCTATCAATTATTCATCTGGCGGCCCAGAAGTAAATGGCATAAACATTCTCAAAAGGGCAATAGAGGTTCTGAAAATGAGTGTCTCCTTTAATATTCGGATGGAAGAGATTTCTGAGGTGAATTTAAAAGATCCAGATGATATTATATTTTTTACCACTCAGGGGACTGAATTTCATTTAGGTAATGAAGACTTATATAAGAGGTTGAAAAGAGCAAGTATAATTCTTTCTGAAATAAGAAAGAAAGGAATTCCTGTTAAATATGTAGATTTGCGATTCGGTGAAGAAGCAATTACTAAAATGTGAATGGGGACTGTTCCCCTTTGGAGGTTATGAAATGACTAAAGAAGAGATCTTAACAGGCTTAGATATCGGAACTACCAGGACTTGTGCTGTTGTTTCCAGGGTGGACAAAGAAGGCAGTATTGAAATTCTTGGTTTTGGTTCTAGCCCAACATCGGGTGGACTGAGGAAGGGAGTTATAATAAATTTGGAAAATACAGTTCGGGCTATTGAAGAGGCAGTGGAAAAAGCAGAGGAAATGGCAGATGTAAAGGTGAAAGAATCAATAGCAAATGTGGGCGGGATTTATTTGAAGGGTATAAATAGCAGCGGGTCCAGAAAAATAACACGAGGAAACAAAGAAATTGCAAAGGGGGACGTCAAATCTGTTATGGATGCTTCCTGTGCCTTGACCATTCCCCTTGACCAGGAAATAATCTTTATCTCGCCGCAGGAATATATTGTGGATGGGCATGATGGAATAAAGGAGCCTCCTGTAGGAATTTTAGGGGAAAACATTGATGTAAAAGTTCATCTCTTGATGGGTGCAATAACATCTATGCAAAACATTGTAAAAAGCATAAATCTGGCAGGACTGAGGGTGAAAAACATAATCCCTGGCATTTTTGGCTCAAGGCTTGCCGTGTTAGATGAAGAAGAAGTTGAAAATGGTGTTGTGTTAATTGATATAGGAGGCGGGACTACGGACATTGCCATTTTTGTTAAAGGAGCACTCATTCATACCCATATACTTGGGCTGGGTGGCGAGCAGATTACAGGGGATATTGCAATAGGATTGCGTAGTTCTCAAGAAGTGGCAGAGCGCATAAAAAAAGAATATGGTTGTGCCTATTCCCTTGTACCACAGGAAGGGGAATTTGAAGTTCCGGGTTTAGGTGGAAGGGCAAGCAATTTTTTTTCCGTTATGATGCTGAATGAAATTATTCAGGCGAGGATTGAAGAGATTTTCGAACTTGTTAAAGCTGAAGTGAAGAAAACTGGATATGAGGACCTTCTTTCAGCAGGGGCTGTTTTGAGCGGTGGCGTGGCAAATACCCGTGGTATATCAGAGTTGGCAGGCGAAATTTTAAAATTGCCAATTAAAATAGGTTTACCCAAAAATATTAAAACAGGAGAAATCTTGGGAGAATTGAATAACCCTGAATGGGCAGTTGCAACAGGATTACTCAGGTACTCAGACATAAAAGGTTTCTCCTTTTTTGCTAAAAGTACATTTTCTGAAAGGTTGAAAAGATGGTTTAAAAATTTCTTTTAAAAGGAGGGTGTGATGTTCAAGTTTGAGGAAGAAAGGGGCTACTGGGCAAATTTAAAGGTGGTAGGTATGGGTGGTGGTGGGAGCAACGCTGTTGACCGCATGATTGCATCACAGATCCAGGGCGTGGAGTTTATTGCTATTAACACTGATGCACAGGCGCTTCGTGCATCAAAGGCTAGTTGCAAAATTCAAATTGGCGCAAAGATAACCGAAGGTTTAGGAGCGGGTTCTAACCCTGAAATAGGAAAACAGGCAGCAGAAGAGGACAGAGATTTAATGCGCGAAGCATTGGAAGGTGCAAATATGGTATTTCTCACTGCTGGAATGGGAGGAGGGACCGGCACAGGAGGTATTCCAGTGGTTGCCAGCATTGCAAAGGAGATGGGTATCCTCACAGTTGCTATTGTCACCAAACCATTTACTTTTGAAGGCAGGAAGAGGAGAATGCAGGCTGAACAGGGATTGAAGGAATTAGAAGGAAAAATTGATACCCTGATTGTTATTCCCAACGATCGCCTGCTTAAAATTTCCAGTGAGCATATTCCCCTGGTGGAAACATTTCGCATTGCAGACGATGTGCTATATCATGGAGTGAGAGGCATTTCTGAGCTGATTACTACTCCTGGATTGATAAACCTGGATTTTGCAGACGTAAGAACAATCATGAAAGATGGGGGAGAGGCGTTGATGGGTATGGGGTCTGCTTCAGGAGATGGAAAGGCAATTAATGCGGTAAAACTTGCAATTTCCAGTCCCCTATTAGAGGACATTTCCCTTGAAGGAGCTACGAGGGTTCTTTTTAATATTACCGGGAGCCTGGATTTGGAAATGAGCGAGGCAAACGAAGCTGCCTTATTGATTTATAAAATGGTCGGTGAAGATGCCAATATTATTTTTGGGGTGGTGCCTGATGAAAGTCTGAAAAACGAAGTCAGGGTTACCGTTATTGCTTCAGGATTTGACAGAAAGAAATTCTATGTTGAGTCCGAGAAAGGGGCAGAACTTGATTTTTCTACATATATGAACCAGAATCTCGACCGTCCTGCATTTCGAAGGAGAAATATAATTGATAAATATGGTGCTGAACTTGACCTTAACAAGGAAAAGAAAGTTTATGCTGCAAGTAATCTTGAAATTCCTACATTTCTGAGGAACAAAATTATGTAGTGAGGTTAAAATGAAGCAGAGTAAAACAATTGGTATTATTGGTCTGGGCAACATAGGCAATGCCATTGCTAATTGTAGCGGTCCGCCGTCGATTCAGTGGCGGACCATAGGTTTTGACATCGACAAGAAGAAATGTGCAAAAATTAAAAAGTTAGGAATCAGAATAGCAAAGAACAGTTGTGAACTGGTTAAGATGAGTGATATTATTATTCTGGCAGTAAAGCCACAGGAAATTGGTTTGGTTCTAAACGAAATCAAAAATTTCCTTAATAGAGATAAACTTATTATATCTGTTGCAGCAGGAATATCTACAGAATATATTGAGAGAATTGTTGGGAAAATTCGCATCATACGTGTAATGCCCAACATCGCAATTCTGGTTAAGGAAAGCGCTTCAGCAATCTGCCGCGGGAAATATGCAACAGCACATGATGAGGAAATAGGATGTAAGATTTTCAGCACAATGGGCAAGACTTTTAAAGTTTCTGAAAAATTTATGGACTCAGTGACTGCTTTGTCCGGTAGTGGCCCGGCATATTTTTTTGAAATTATTAACTCATTCGTTAAGGCCGGAATGAGGCTGGGGTTTTCCTTGGGTCAAGCCAAAAATCTTGTTTTCCAGACTGCCCGCGGTGCAGTTAAAATGCTCGAGCAGATAAATAATGATCCGGTTGCCCTTCGCAAAATGGTCACTTCAAAAAAAGGCACAACTATTGAAGGACTGAAAATTTTGTGGGATAATCACCTCGAAGAAATTTTAATAAAAGCTGTTTCTGCTGCAAAGAAAAGGGCAGGTCAGTTGGCAAAATTTAAGGATTTGAGCTTATAATCCTTGACTTTTTGTAAAAACTCGTTATAATTATACATTGTAGGGGGGATGGAACGAAAAAAAGCGTCCCTTTGTATTTTTCTCCCATCAGAAGGGAAAGATGAAAACAAAAAAACTTACTTCTAAAGAAATATTGGATATATTAAAACACCATAGAAGTGTTTTGAGAAAGTATAGGGTAAAAAAAATAGGTTTATTTGGTTCCTATACGAGAGGAGAACAAAAAAAAGATAGTGATATAGATTTTCTCGTTGAGTTTGACAGATCTAACTTCGATAACTTTATGGACTTGGTATTTTACCTTGAAGATTTGTTTGACAGAGAAATAGAATTGATAACAAACGGAAACATAAGTCCATATATTTTACCTTACGTGAAAAAGGAGATTAAATGGTATGAAACAGAACCTGCCGTTTCTCAAACACATCCTCGATGAGATAATTTTTTTATTAAGTGAAACTAAAAGATTAACCTATGAAGATTTTATTTCTAATGAATTACTCAAAAGGGGATGTGCAAGAAGTATCGAAGTTATTGGCGAGGCAGTTAAAAATATTTCTAACGATTTAAAGAATAAACACAAGGAGATTGAATGGAGGAAAATGGCAGGGATGAGAGATAAAATTATCCATTATTATTTTGGAGTAAACTGGGACATAGTATGGGATGTGATACAAAAAATAATTCCTGAACTCAAACCAAAAATAGAAACAATAATCAATAAGCTGGAAAGAAATAAAAGAGAAAAGTAGGGAGATTTTTGAGAAAAATTTGCCAGCAAATTTGCAAATTTTTGTGCGAATTTTGTGCGAATTTAAAAATATTTTTATCTGTTAGCTAAAATTCAAAAGGAGACTAAATTCAAGTCAGTTTTTTTTAACTCTTTGGGTGCCTAATAATTTTTTTTCATACCAAAATCTGACTTCTACCAAGTCTGTTTCTTCATCAAGGAAAAGACGGATTTCAACTTCTTCATGCAAAGGTGCTTTAGGAACTGTTAAATCTAAATTACTTATGGAGATTTTGCGATAAGCATTCACCATTCTATTCATCCTAATACAGAAAACATCTTTTGTTGATTGAAAAGGTGGTGGTAGAGTCCACTTTCCAAATGATTTCTTGTCCTTTAATGCTCTTTCAACTAATTCTGCGTATAGTAAAAACCGGCTATAATCATCAAGGGTAGTGAGTCGCCTCGGGCGACTCCAGAGCATAAGGAGACCAGCGATGATGAGAAGAATCATGCTGCCAAAAGTAGGCTCTCTGCCAAAAGTAGGCACTCTGGAAGTGGAAGAGGAGTAATTCCCCTGGATAATTAGTTAATACTTCTCTGTCATGAATTTTTCTCTCTTTATGAGGAATATAAAAACCCTGATTCTTTGCCCTATTGATAATTGTTGGTAAAGAAACCTTTTGCTTGTAGTTGCGCCAAATCTGGTCTTTGAGGTAGCTATAGTTATAAAACTTTATGGGCATAGATTTATCCTCAATAAAACTTTTTTCTATT
>MNUO01000045.1 GCA_001871015.1 Candidatus Desantisbacteria bacterium CG1_02_38_46 | reverse complement strand
TAGAGATAGCGCAGCAGGATAAAAATTTTGTTGCTATTACTGCGGCGATGTCAATCGGGACAGGGCTTGTTAACTTTGCAAGAAAATTTCCTGACCGTTTTTTTGATACCGGCATTGCAGAAGAACATGCAATTGTTTTCGCTGCAGGATTATCCCTTCAAGGTTTTAGACCTGTTGTTGCAATATATTCCACATTTCTACAGCGTGCATATGACCAGATTCATGATATATGCTTGCAGAACTTGCCAGTGGTAATTGTAATCGGGCATGCCGGGATAGTAGGTGAAGATGGTCCAACTCATCATGGCACGTTTGATATATCGTATCTTCGCCATCTTCCAAATCTGGTATTTATGGCTCCTGAAGATGAGGGTGAATTAAGACATATGCTGAAAACTGCGTGTGAATATCCAGGACCAGTAGCCTTACGTTATCCAAAAGGATTGGGTGCAGGAGCCAATTTAAACGAGTCCTTGAGGAAAATAGAAATAGGGAAGGCACAGGTATTAAGAGAAGGTAAGGATATAGCAATAATTGCCATCGGGTCAATGGTCCAGCCGAGCATTGAAGCTGCAAGGAACCTGGAAAAAGAAGGAGTAGATGCTGCAGTGATAAATGCGCGGTTTATCAAACCTCTGGATAAAAATTTAATTCTAAATCTGGCTAATAAGATTTCAAAATTTATCACAGTAGAAGAGAATTCTTTGGAAGGTGGATTTGGTTCTGCAGTTATGGAACTTTTTGAAAAAGAAGATTTAATGGGAAAAATTATGCTCAAGCGAATTGGGTTGCCAGATAGGTTTATAGAGCATGGTTCGCGCAAAATCCTTTTGAAAGAATGTGGTCTGGATACTTGGGGGATTGTTAAAACAATAAAAAACTGGGTGAGGAAAAAATGAGGGTGCCGGTTACTTATGGACTATTTTTGCTTTTATATATCTTTGGCTCGAGAATTATTTTTATTCCTGCAGGAATGGCTTTTGGAGTTGGCAAATATGTAATTTTATTTCTTGTATTTTTTCTGGATATATTGCAGATTCCATTTTATTTTTATATTTATGAAAAAGGTGCTTCAAAGATAAAATTTTTGTCAAAAATGGAGAGCTCCAAACTGTTGAAGTTTGCTCAGTCACTTGGAAGTTTCGGGGTAGTATTGGTTGCGGCTATGCCTGCATTTGGTGGTGGAATGTGGTCCTCAGTGCTAATTTCATTTCTATTAGGACTTGACCGCAAAAAGAGTATCTTATTACTTGCACTGGGAAGCTTATTAGGATGTATGGGGGTGGTTTTTGGTATTGACGGATTAATTCATCTGTTTAAAGTTTAGTAAGAATCTCAGTCTTTGAAGGAGTTGTTAGATGTTGAGGTCTGACCCTCTATTTATTGGTATTGATGTGGGCTCAGTAAGCGTAAATCTTGTTGTTCTCTCTTCCAGAGAGCCTACTTTCGGCAATAAAGGAAAAGAAGTTTTAAAAGAATATTATGTGAGGATTGAAGGTGAACCATTATTAAAGACTTATGAAACCCTGAAAGATGTACTGTCCCTTTACCCCACAGAGAAAATTGAGGGAATGGCTGTTACAGGTTCTGGAGGAAAACTTATTTCCAAAATTTTAAATATTCCTTTTATCAACGAGATAATTACCCAGAGCAAAAGTACTGGATTTCTCCATCCCGAAGTAAGGACAGTTATAGAAATTGGCGGTGAGGATTCCAAATTCATATTGCTTGAATTTGATAAAAAATTAGGAATTCATATCATTAAGGATTTTTCAATGAATACTATATGTGCGGCTGGCACTGGTTCTTTCCTTGACCATCAGGCTTCAAGGATGGGATATACGATTCAGGAATTCGGTGAAGTTGCACTTAAATCTGAGGTTCCACCCCGCATTGCAGGCAGATGCAGTGTTTTTGCCAAGACCGATATGATTCATCTTCAGCAAGAGGCAAGTCCAGACTATGATATTATTGCCGGTCTTTGCTTTGCTCTTGCAAGAAATTTCAAGAGCGCAATTGCAAAAAACAAGGAGTTTGATAAACCTATTTCATTTCAGGGTGGAGTGGCAGCAAATAGAGGGTTGTCAAGAGCATTCAGAGAGGTTCTGGAACTCAAAGACCAAGAACTAATCATTCCCAGATATTTTGCATCAATGGGTGCGATTGGAGCAGCACTTACAATTATGGAAAAACCGAATCTCATTACATCCTGCAATGACATAAATGCGCTGATGAATTACCATCACACACACAAGGATGAAAGTGTGAGACTTGAACCGCTTGGAAACAATAGAGAACAGGGAAAAACTGAGGTTAAGCCATTTAGCCAGCCACGAACTAACAACTCAAGACCTGACACATTGGTTTCTGAAGTTTATCTGGGAATAGATGTAGGTTCGGTCAGCACAAATGTCGTAGCAATAGATGATAAGAAAAATGTGATTTCGCGCAAGTATCTGCTTACCGCGGGCAGACCCATTGATGCAGTGAGAAAAGGAATAGAAGAAGTCGGCAGCGAAATAAAAGATTCTGTTGTAGTTCGCGGCGCAGGAACAACAGGTTCTGGAAGATATATGATTGGCGATTTAATTGGAGCAGATGTCATAAAAAACGAGATTACTGCTCAGGCAAGGGCGTCTATTGAAGTGGATAAAGATGTAGATACTGTGTTTGAAATTGGTGGTCAGGATTCAAAATATATAAGACTGAAAAATGGAGTGGTCTGCGATTTTGAGATGAATAAGGTTTGTGCAGCAGGGACAGGTTCGTTCTTAGAAGAACAGGCAGAGAGGGTGGGTATAAACATAAAAGAGGAATTTGGAAACTATGCCCTGAATTCTAAGAGCCCCTTACAACTGGGCGAAAGATGCACAGTATTTATGGAGGCAAGCCTGGTGAACCATCAACAAAGAGGAGCACTGAAAGAGGACATTGTTGCAGGACTTTCATATTCAATTGTCCAGAACTATCTCAACCGCGTTGTTGGAGACAAGAGAGTAGGGGAGAACATTTTTTTCCAGGGTGCAGTCGCGTCCAATAAAGGAGTTGTGGCTGCATTTGAAAAAGTCACAGGAAAAAGAATTACTGTTCCTCCAGATAACGATGTAACCGGTGCAATTGGTGTGGCGATAATTGCTATGGAGTATGTAAAGAAAAATAAAATTCAGAAATCTAATTTTAAAGGTTTTGAATTGAGTAAGAAAAAGTATGATATTTCAACCTTTGAGTGTAAGGGTTGTGCAAATATGTGTGATATAAAAAAGGTTGAGGTTGAAGGGGAAAAGCCGCTTTATTATGGTTCCAGGTGTGGAAAATATGAAATTGCCAGAGAGAAGAAAAAGAAAGAAATTCTACCTGACCTGTTTGCAGAAAGAGATGAACTTTTATTAAAGTTCTATAAAGAAAAGTCCGGAGTTCCTCAGACTCGTCCGAGAATTGGTATTCCAAGAGTCCTGGTATTTTATGAATTGATGCCTCTGTGGGTTACTTTCTTCAAGGAAATGGGATTTGAGGTTGTACTTTCAGATGCTACGAATAAAACTATAATTCATAACGGTGTTGAATCTGTAATATCAGAACATTGCTTCCCGATTAAGGTTGCCCACGGGCACATCCTTAATCTGATGGAGAAAGGATGCCGTTATATATTTCTTCCGACGCTAATAAACATGGAAAGCGAATATCATGGAATTGAACGTAGTTTTGCCTGTCCTTTTGTTCAGGCTTTACCTGATGTGATAAGAGCCGCGCTTTTTCCAACGGTTGGCAACACAGAAATAATTTCTCCAGTAATTTACTTAAGAAGAGGGAGGAAGCTTCTTAAAAAAACGATGCAAAAAGTTATGAGTAAGAAATTTACAATAACTGCAAGCGAGATAAATAAGGCATTAGACAAAGCTTTTGCTGCACAGAAGGAATTTCTCTCGCTTATAAAAAAGAGAGGCAGAGAGCTCCTTCATGCATTGAAGGAAAAGGCAATAGTAATTGTAGGTAGACCCTACAATACTTGCGATGTCGGTTTAAACATTGAAATTCCCAAAAAACTGATGGATTTAGGAATTCTTGCTATTCCTATGGATTACCTTGAACTTGAAAATGTGGAACTGGAAGAGGAATGGCCAAATATGTATTGGAAATATGGACAGAGAATAATGGCAGCACTGCGCATTATAAAAATGCACCCTAAATTATATCCACTGTATATTACTAACTTTGGCTGCGGACCAGATTCGTTCATCCTGAAATATTTTGGAAAGGAGATGGGAAGGAAACCTTATTTGAGCATTGAAGTTGATGAGCACAGCGCTGGTGCCGGAGTTATTACGAGGTGCGAAGCATTCCTTGACAGTCTTGAAAATATAGGCGAAATTGTAGAGCCCGGTCTTCCCTGGCAGGGTTCAATTTCCTATTCACCGAAGAAAAGCGATCTGAGAGAAAGAATTATTTATGTTCCATTTATGGGTAACCATTCTTATATTATTTCTGCAGCTTTCAGGGCGTGCGGGATAGATTCTCAGGTAATACCAATTTCAGATTCTAAATCCATAGAACTTGGACGCCAGCATACATCAGGCAAGGAATGTTATCCCTGCATACTTACTACCGGCGATATGGTAAAAATTACGAAGTCCCCTGATTTTAACAGAAGTTCTTCAGCTTTCTTTATGCCGTCGTCAAGCGGTCCCTGCAGGTTTGGGCAATATTGCAGGTGGCAGAGAATTGTGCTTGATGAATTAGGCTATGCAGATGTGCCAATCCTTGCTCCAAATCAATCCTCCAATTTTTATAAGACGCTTGCAAGTTATGGTAATGATTTTGACCGCAGGGCATGGTTTGGGATATGTGCGATGGATATTCTTGATAAACTTTTAAGGGAGACAAGACCTTATGAAACCAGTAAAGGCCAGACAAATAAAGTTTATGAAGAATGTTTGCGCAGGGTTGAAAAAGCAGTTGAGGATGGCGGGATTTACAATTACCGCAAAATTATGATAGAGATTAAAGAAAAATTTAAAACGATTTCTGTTGATAAAAAAGAATTAAAACCCGTAATTGGTATTGTTGGAGAAATTTATGTACGTTCAAATTGCTTTGCAAATGATTATATTGTGGATGCAGTGGAAAAATTAGGAGGAGAAGCATGGGTTTCACCTATTGCTGAGTGGTTCTATTATACGAACCTGCGCAGGGCTGAAGATGAATTGCTTGCAGGTTCTTATTTAACTTTTGTGAAGGAGAAAGTTAAAAACCTGTGGCAGAGATATAAGGAACAGGATATAGAGAAAATGTTCAGGGATTGCTTAAGAAATTGTGAAGAGCCAGACATAAAGGATGTCCTTGAGTACAGTGACCCATATTTATCCTGCAAGGTTGAAGGCGAAGCAGTCTTAAGTGTAGGAAAAGCCGTGGATTACATCAAAAAAGGGGCAAGCGGAATTGTAAATGTAATGCCGTTTACCTGTATGCCGGGAACAAATGTTAGCGCCGTTATGACGAGGGTTAAAAAAGATTTCAATAACATTCCAATTTTGAATATGTCTTATGATGGATTGGGACAGACAACCGCAAGGACGCGATTAGAAGCATTTATGTTTCAGTCCACCCAATTTGCAAAGAACAAAAAGAAGGTGTCAGGTCTTGAATTGTGAATTAGATACGAAATGTAGCTCAGGGCTTTAGCCCTGATATCACACCAAAGGTGTCAGGTCTTGACAAATGACAAATAGTAAGTGGAATATAGATAAGTTGTGAAAAATATATGTCATTTGTCAAGACCTGACACCTTGTAAAATCGATGATTAAAAAAATTGGTATTATCGCAAATTTGGAGAAAAAGAAGTCTAAAGAGGCAAGCGGAGAAATTGCCAAATTCCTGAAAAGGCACAGGATAGAAGTTTTAGGATTGGATAATATAAACAAATCTCAGCTTGTGATTGCAATTGGCGGAGACGGAATGGTTTTGCGTGCGGTCCAGCTCGTTCACCCGAAAATTCCAGTCCTGCCGATACACTCCGGCAGTCTCGGGTTTCTTTCTCAGATGAATGTGACACAGTTCAAAGAGAAGTTCGGACAGATTATAAGGGAGGATTTTAAAATAGAGAATCGGATGATGTTGTCCGCCAGCATTGGAAATTCAAAATGTAGCGGTGCGATTCATCGCACGTTCAGGGCGCTTAATGATTTCGTAATTGAGCGAAAGACTCATCGGGCAATTATGCTGGATATTCAAATTGAAAATCAGAAACTTGCCACCTATGTAGCAGATGGGTTAATTATTGCAACGCCAACTGGTTCTACCGCATACTCTCTTGCAGCTGGAGGGCCCGTTGTTAATCCTTTGCTCTGCGTTTTAGTTCTTACACCTATTTCTCCGCATACATTGATGAACCGGTCATTTGTCCTCGCTGGAAATGAATCAGTAGAAATTTTTCCAAAGGATGATTGCTTTCTGACAATTGACGGGCAGAAAAAAATTCCTGTCAATAGCGGTGCAGCAATTATAGTAAAAAAATCTCCCCTCGTATTCAAATTAATCCAAATTGGTGAGAGAAAATTTTACAGTTCAATCAAAAAATTGGGGTCATAACACCTGACACCTCCTAAAATATGCTTAAAGGTTTAAACATAGAGAATTTTGCTATTATTGATAACCTCAGTCTTAAGTTTGATGGCGGATTAAATGTTTTTACCGGCGAAACAGGTGCAGGAAAGACTATTATCATTGAGGCATTATCACTCATTTTAGGTGAAAAAGTGGAGACTGCTCTTATCAGGACGGGTGAAGAAAAAGCAGTCATAAGTACTCTGTTCGACCTCAACGGAGATGAAATTTTTATAAAGAGAGAAATTACTTCTGCTGGGAGGGGAATTTGTTACATAAATGAAAAAATTGTATCGTTGAATGCATTGAAAGAAATTGGTAATACACTTGTTGATATTCACGGACAGCACGAGCATCAATCGCTTTTAAAACCAGATAAACACATAGACTTGCTTGACAGATTTGGAGAATTGCAGACGAGGCAGGAGAAAATTACTGAAATTTACAATGAACTAAAAAAAAGGGAGAAAAGGTTAGATGAATTGAAAACGCTGGAAAAAGAAAGTGAAACCCTGCGGGAACTTTTTCAGTTTCAAGTAGACGAAATAACAGGCGCCAATTTATCTGAAGGGGATGATGTAAAAATTGAGAAAGAACGACTGGTGCTTTCCAGCTTTCAGAAGTTAACCGAGGGTGTAAGCGGTATTTATCAGGAATTATTCGAAAGTGAAGGAGCGATTATTGACCGTTTAAAGAAAATAGCAGGACAATTACAGGACATTGCTCCGCTGGATGAGAGCATAAAAGGTTTTCTTAAAAGTATAGACGAAGCATCTCTTTCACTTCAGGAATTTGCTTCTGAATTGCGTAAATATCGGGATGGTCTGGAATATGACCCCCAGAGAATTGAGGTGCTTACAGAAAAGCAAGACTTTATCCAGAAACTCAAAAGGAAATACGGGACAACGATAAGAGAAATTTTAGATTTCAAGAAAGAAGTGGAACAAAAATTAAAGGATATTTCATCGCGGAAAGAAGAGATAGAGAAATTAACCACAGAGGTCACGCAGCTAAAAGAAAAATGTCTGAAAGAATCCCAGGAGTTGTCTAAAAAGCGTAAAATGGCTGCCGGCAAGTTAGAGGAAAATATAGAAAAAGAACTTGCTGACTTGGAGATGAAAAAAACGAAGTTCAAGGTGCAGATTTCTGAATCTGAACTGGGACCTAAAGGTATTGACAGAATTGAGTTTTTATTGTCGCCCAATTTAGGAGAGGACCTTCGGCCATTGGTAAAAATTGCCTCAGGCGGAGAAATGTCACGAATAATGCTTGCGCTTAAATCCATACTTTTAAACGCAGATGAAATTCCAGTTATGGTGTTTGATGAAATCGACCTTGGAATAGGAGGAAAGACTGCCTCAAGTGTGGGCGCAAAAATGAAGGCACTTTCCTCAAAAAAACAGATTATCTGTATTACGCATTTAGCCCAGATCGCTGCTTTTGGAAATTCGCATTTTAAAGTTGAGAAATCAGTGGAGAAGGGAAGGACGAAAACAGAAGTTAATGAATTAAATGGGGATGAAAGGGTGAAGGAAATTGCCAGGATGATCAGTGGCGATAAAATCACATCTACTTCCTTAAAACATGCAAAAGAACTGTTGGAAAGTTAAAAGTCAAAGCTTTAATCGTAACTCAGAACCAAAGTTTTAATTGTAACTCAGAACTTTAGTTCTGATTATCAAACCTTCCATTCGCCGTGGCGAACGGATCTTCGAGAAGGTTTGAGTTACCTTTAGTGAGGAGTTTATATGATTAAGCGATTGCGCGGCACTTATGATGTTTTGCCCCAAGATGCAATAAAATGGCAATATGTTGAAGATGTTTTTAGTGTAATCCTGGAGAGGTATGGCTACAGGGAGATTCGCACTCCTGTTATTGAAGAAACTTCTCTATTTACCCGCAGTATCGGGGAGACCACTGACATTGTAACAAAGGAAATGTACACTTTTCTTGACCAGAAAGGACGCAGCATAACATTGCGTCCTGAAGGAACTGCTTCAGTTGTCCGGGCATTTCTTGAAGGAAGTATCAGTCCTGATGCGCTCACAAAATTATACTACTGGGGAGATATGTTCCGTTATGACCGTCCCCAGAAGGGCAGGTACAGGGAATTCTGCCAGGTTGGAGTGGAGGCAATTGGCAGTGCAATTCCTGCCCTTGATGCTGAGGTAATTTCTCTTGCGATGTGTTTGTTGGAAACATTAGGTCTGAAGGATTTAAAACTGAATTTGAATAGTGTAGGATGTGTTGATTGCAGAAGAGTTTATTATGAAAAGTTAAAGGATTACTTTAATAGTTCGACTGTGGTCACTATGGGTAAATTATGTCCCACCTGCCAGAAAAGATTGGAGAAAAATCCAATGAGGATTTTTGATTGTAAAGAAGAAAATTGTCAGCGGACAATTGAAAAAGCTCCAACCATCGCTGAATCACTTTGTTCGAATTGTACTCTGGCTTTTGAAAATCTTAAAAAATATCTTTCTTTGCTGGATATTCCATTTGTACTCAACACTCGTTTAGTCAGGGGACTTGACTATTATACCCGTACTGCATTTGAAATAACCTATGAAAAAATGGGTTCTCCGCAACAGAATGCACTGGCTGCAGGAGGAAGATATGACAATCTTATACAGGAACTCGGTGGTCCGCCAACCCCTGCAATTGGATTTGCCATGGGAATGGAAAGAATACTCCTGGCGATGGAAATTGCAAAAGTGAATATACCAACAGGGAAAAAGGTTGAAATTTATTTTGTCTCACTTGGTGAGGTAGCATTTCAGGAAGCATTCAAAATAATTGACAGGTTGCGCAGGAAGGGTTTTTATGTTTACGCAACAACTTCTGGCAGGAGTCTTAAAAGTCAGTTGCGGGAAGCAGACCGGCTTTGTGTTGGATATACACTTATTTTAGGAGGAGATGAACTTTCACGCAGAGTTGTTATGCTGCGCGATATGGAAAATAGCACCCAGCGTGAAATTCCGCTAAAAGATCTGGAAGATGAGCTGGCAAAATTGTAACTCAGAACTTTAGTTCTGATATCAAACCTAAATGCACAAAATAAAAGTAAGCATTATTCGGTGCGATGATTACGATTACAAGAAACTCAGAAATGCATTAGAGGAATCTCTAAAATTAATCGGTGGGCTTGAGTCGATTATGCGGCAGGGGGACAAAGTGTTGCTGAAGCCAAATATGATGGCTTCAAAACCTCCTGAGAAAGCAATCAATACACACCCTTTATTTGTGAGGGCGCTTTTTGAAATAATCCGGGATTTCGGCGCAAAACCAGTAATAGGAGAAAGTCCTGGAGGTGCGATATTCGGTACAAGACGCGTATGGAAGAATTCCGGAATGGAGGAAATGGCAAAAGAAATCGGTGCTCCAATTGTAAAACTTGAATCTTCAGGAATTGCAAAGGTAAAGCCGCCTTTCGGGAAGAAATTAAAAGAATTTTACATTGCCAGGCCGATTCTTGATGCTGATGTTGTGGTGAGTGTGCCGAAGTTCAAGGTCCATGGAACAATGCTTTTGACCGGAGCAATTAAGAATTTACTTGGAACAATCCCTGGGATTCACAAGGTAGATTTTCATAAAGCTGCGCCGAAACCCGATGAATTCGGCGATATGTTATCTGATATCCTTTCAGTTGCAAAACCAAAACTTGCTGTAATGGACGCAATTTTAGGAATGGAAGGAAACGGTCCCACTTTCGGCAACCCGCGCAAAGTTGGATTTGTGATTTCAAGCACTGATTGCGTTGCAATGGATGCTGTGGTTGCCCAGATGATGGGAATTGAGCCATTGAGAGTCTATGCCACAAAACATGCAGCAAGGAAAGGATTGGGCATTGGCGACTTGAACAATATAGAAGTGCTCGGTGTTTCCCTGTCTGAAGCAAAAATCCCTGATTGGAAACTTGATTTTACTTCAAATCGGGTGGTATCACGAATTCCAAGATTTTTACTAAAATTATATGGATTGGGTTTTAGGGCGTATCCGTTATTAATCCAGCGTAAATGTAAGAGTTGCCGCAGTTGTCTGGAAAAATGTCCGACCGGTGCAAGATTTTTTGATAACAATTTTCCAAAAGTTGATTTTAAGAAATGCATCCGGTGCCTGCAATGTTTTGAAACTTGTCCAAGCCGAGCAGTTCGTCTCAAGTTCAGTTATTTAGCCAAGCAATGGCTTAAGAGTCAGGCAGGGGGAATTTAAATGCACTCAATTACACCGAGCATTAAGGCGATGTTAATTTGTGACAGGGTTATCACTGAGGTAGGGACCAACAAGAAAAGTCTCATCGGAATATTTGAGAACATAATGAGCAGTAAATTTCCCTGCGTCCATCACAGTTTGAGTGTCTATGTGAATTTCACTGATGCTCTGGGGAAATATAATTTTAAATTAGAACTGGTTGATGTAGAAGGGAATAAAGTGCTGAATGCAGCAGAGATTAAAGATGCAAATATCGTGGACAAATTAAGTACTAATGAACTGGCTTTTAATCTGCAGGGACTTTCTTTTCCACATCCGGGAAAGTATGAGTTTCGTATTTATGCAAATGAAAAATTTTTTGGTGCAAAATCATTTACTATAGTTCAGATGGAAATAAAAGAGCAAGGAGAGGTTGTTTAATGTAGTGCAGGTGAGGGGGTCATTGCGAGGAGCATAGCGACGTGGCAATCTCTTTTTTAATACAAGATACACAGCAGTAGTATTTTAATGCCGAAGTGGCGGAATTGGTATACGCCTACGGTTCAGGACCGTAGGGGCGAAAGCCCGTGGGGGTTCAAGTCCCCCCTTCGGCATTTGAATTTTAATTTTTATTTTACCGTCGGGAAAATGTAAAATTTTGTAAAATAAAAAATGCTTGTGTCAAATTTGTGCCATAATTTTTCGTCTTCCCAAACAAAATAGAAGATGTCTTTATTTTTGGATTTTTTTATAGAGGGAGTTTGACGCAGAACTTCGCTTCAGGACTCATTTGTATACATAATCATCCCTTTGGGGACGCGACTCCAAGCAAAGAAGACGAAAGTTTTACCTCGGCACTTAAAGAATTCTGTAAATTGATGGGTATTAAGTTCCTTGACCACATCATATTTGGCAAGGAAGGATTTTACAGCTTTAACAAAAGGATGACAAGGGATTATTGAGATGCTAAAAGAAAACCTAACAGAAGAGCAAACTCGCAAAAAAATAATTGACGGATTGCTAGAAAAAGCCGGGTGGCACCTGAATAACCGTTCAGAAGTATCAGAGGAATTTGAAATAGAGGGAGCTGGCGCCGTCCACACGGCTCAGGAACCCGAAGACTTCAATCCTTCGGGATTTTCTGATTATTTGTTATTTGACAGGGCTGGTAACCCTCTGGCAGTTGTTGAAGCAAAACGTACTTCCCGCGACCCCATCGAAGGGAAGCAGCAGGCTTATAGAGGCGGGTTTAAAAAACATCTGCCAAACGAAGCCCGTTGCTGGATAAAATCTGGTGAAATTGATACGGGCTGCCGCCTTTTTGTCGCTACAATTCAGACAATGATGGAGTGCTTTCATAAAATTTCCCCTGGCTTTTTTGATGTTATAATCTCCGATGAATGCCATCGTTCGATATACAATAAATGGAAAGACGTTCTCAGTTACTTTCACTCTGGCAGATGATAGGGCGCGGCACCCGCATCCTTGAAAAAGATACTTCTATGCTGAAATCGTGGTGCACCCATAAGGACAGATTCCTTATAATGGACCACTGGAATAATTTTAAATATTTCGGCGAAAAGCCGGAAGGCGAACCTCCTCCGGTGCAGGATGCCACTCCTGTAAAAGTTTTCAGGATAAGATTGCTCAAACTCAGAATTTTTCAGGCAAGCGGAGAAATGCAAAGATTTGAAAAAATCAAAGCGGAAATCATTGGAAACATTAAAACGTTACCTGAGAATTCAATTACCGTGAAAGAGCACAGGCGCGAGATAGATAAGGTTTTATCGGAGATATTCTGGGAAAGTGTTGATTATGACAAATGCGAATATCTTAAAGAAACCTTTTATGAAATAATGAAAAACAAACTGCCCGATGAGGCAGAAATCGTAAAGCTGGAACTGGACGATTTGGTATACGACGATTTATTTGAGCCGCCTTTTACCCAGTTCGGTACGGACGCCGCTATCCGACTTTTTCAAAAAGAGGAGCTGAGCGAGATAATCGGTATTTTGAACGGTATTAAAGTATAGGAGGAAATGTGAAATCATTGGAAGAAAATTATTTATCTAACCTGAAATTCCCTCCAGATATGATCGCAAGTTTAAGGTCTATAGGCGAATACAAAGGCAAAGAAGAGCTTTACACAAAACAGTCGCCTGATGTTCTTGAAAAATTGCTTGAAAGCGCCATAATTCAGAGCGCAGAATCATCAAGCAGGATAGAGGGGATTACGGCGCCTCCTGAAAGGATTGAAGTAATTGTTAAAGCAAAGGCAGAGCCCCGCAACAGGCCTGAGCAGGAAATTGCCGGCTACAGGGACGTTTTAAACTACATTCATCAGTCTTATGCCGAGATTCCCCTGACCGAAAATACGATTTTACAGTTCCATTCAATGCTTTTCCGATTCACAACTACCAAACCCAGTTTCTGGAAGATAAACAATAATAAAATCATAGATAGGAATCCTGACGGCACGGAAGTTACTAGGTTTGTGCCTGTTTCCGCAAAAGACACTCCTGGCTATATGAATAAACTCATAAATTTATACAATGATTACCAGGGAAAAGGGTCCTTTGACCCCATTGTTTTGGTTCCTCTTTTCGTTTTTGATTTTTTATGCATCCATCCTTTCTCAGATGGAAATGGTAGAATATCAAGACTGCTGACCCTTTTATTTTTATATCTTTGTGGATACAAGGTTGGTAAATATATCAGTTTGGAGAGAATAATCGAGGAATCCAAATCCACTTATTATGATGTGCTATTACTTTCTTCCAAGGGATGGCACGAAGGAAAGCATAATGTTTTTCCCTGGCTGAATTACTTTTACGGGGTACTTATAGCAGCGTATAAGGAATTTGAATCCCGCATCGGAGTTTTTAAAGGTAAGGGCCATAAGACAGAACAAGTCAAATCCGTTATACAAAGATCTATTAAACCTTTTTCTATTGTTGATATAGAAGAAGCCTGCCCGAATGTTACCCGCGATACGATAAGAAAGGTTTTGAGAGAACTTCGTGACGAAGGAGTGATTAAACCTACAAGTATGGGCAGAGGGGCTAAGTGGGTCAAGAAGTAGGTAATAAGATGTATAAGTAGGTAAAATAAAATCAATAATACCCACTTTTTTCTTGACAAATAGATAAAAAGTAGGTATAATATAGATAAAGCAGGTATTTTGCGATATTTATTCCCTCCTTTATTCTATATATTATCCAATTAATGTAGGGGCGTGATTCATCACGCCCGAATTAAGAATCGAGGTGTATAATGCTTGCTGCTTATCCGGATATAAAAAGCAAGATTGACAAGCTCTGGGATATGTTTTATTCAGGTG
>MNUO01000030.1 GCA_001871015.1 Candidatus Desantisbacteria bacterium CG1_02_38_46 | reverse complement strand
CCTTATCCACAACAAAGAGATGCGCGTGATTTACCAGCGAAAAATCTCGCAGGGTAAATCAGCAAAACAGGCACTTATTGTTGTGGCAAAGAAACTCTTAGAGGTAATGCTGGCTATGCTTAAGTCAGGAAAGACATATAACCCGATTCAGGTATATGCTAACACATAAATTTATCAAAGAACGCTCTTTGGAAATTTAAAACTTGACTTTATAGGATAATCTTTTTGTAGGGGCTTGATTTACCAATCCCATCCTTTCGGGTGCGATGAATCGCATCGCTACACTCTACTACTTTTTTTATATGTTCTGGAGTGGTGCCGCAGCATCCACCGATTATATTTACTCCTGATTCAATTAATTGCGGGATAAATTTCGCCATATCTTCAGGCCCCATAGGAAAAACAGTCTTACCTTCCTTCAAAACCGGAACACCGGCATTTGGCTCAGATATCAAAGGTAAATCTGTAAACTTGTGCATTTCTTTTATTATTTCAACCACTTCTTTTGGTCCATTCCCGCAATTGGTCCCAATAATATCAACATTGCAATCCACCAATCCTTTTACTGCATCCTCAACGCTCACACCCATTATTGTACGAAAACCCCTTGCACCTGGATGAAATGTCATTGAAGCAATAATTGGAAAATCCACACCTATTTCTTTTGCCGCAGCAATTCCTGCTTTTAACTCTTCTATGTCCTCAAAGGTCTCAAATATAATTCCGTCTACCCCGCCTTCAATCAAAATACCTATCTGCTCCTTAAAAATTTCTTTTGCCTGCTCAAATGTCAAGGTCCCACCAGCAGATTCCATAATCTGTCCTGTTGGTCCGATGTCGCCAAGAATATAAATCGTTGTGCGTTGGGCAGGTACTTGGCAAATCTCAATACTATCACGGGCATTTTTCACACCTTTAAGATTGTATTCTCTGGTTTTATCTTCTCTACCACAAGCTTTTAATTTCAAAGAATTGCCACCAAAGGTATTTGTCAGAATAATGTCAGCTCCGACATCAAGATATGAATTGTGAATTTTTATAATTTCTTTTGAATGAGTTATATTCCATTCTTCAGGACAATCTCCTGGTTTAAGTCCTTTTTTCTGGAGCATTGTCCCCATCGCGCCGTCACATATCAGTATCTCGCCCTTATTTAATTTTTCAAGAAAATCATTCATTTTACTCAAGGGACACCACATTCCCACCAAACAGTTTTTCAATATTGCCGACCAGCTGAGAAGAAGGCTGGACAAAAAAATCAGAACCAAGACCTAATATCACCTCTTCTCTGCCTGTTTTCAAATGTATATATAACGGTCTGTCACCTCTGTGCTCAAGTAATATTTTCTGAAATTGGAATAGGAGCTCATCCTCGAGCCCAACGCTACTTATATTTAGATGTACTGCCTTTGTCAATTTTTCCTGCACTTCAGACAGTGGAATCAATTCATCTGCAAGCACTTTAGGACTCTCATGGGTTAGATCTGCCTCGCCCCTCACAAGCACTGGAAAATCTTTCCTTATCCATTGACTAAATTTGGCATACACATCAGAAAATACTACTATCTCAATTGCTCCGTCCAGGTCTTCGAGTGTTGCGAATGCCATTCTCTTTCCGTTGCGGTCGTTGAGTTTTTTTACAGAAGTGATAATCCCGGCTATCTTCACCTCACCATTATTCTTTGAAGTTAGACCCTCACTTACTAAATTTGCAAGTTCAGCGCTGGATGTGTTAGCATATTTTTTAATTACAGGCTCGAAGTTCGCCAGAGGATGCCCGCTCAAATAGAACCCGAGGACCTCCTTTTCATTTGCAAGTAATTTTGATTCGTGCCACTCGTCTTTCCGGGCAATTGACTCATTTACCTGAACCCCTGAAGGGGGCGAACTGTCTTCTTGAGACTCAAACAGAGAAAATTGCCCCCTGGCTCTGTCTTTCTGAGTATGGAGACCTGCACTCATTGCTCCATCAATCTCTTTCATTAATTGAGCTCTGGGAATCTTAAAAGAATCAAAAACACCACATTTAATCAAGCTCTCCATCACCTTACGGTTTGTTAGACGCAAATCAACTCGCCGGCATAAATCTTCGAGGGAAGTAAATAAACCATCCCGTGCTCTCGCTTCAAGAATTGAATTAACCGCTCCCTCTCCTACATTTTTCACTGCTCCCAGTCCAAATCGGACAGATTCACCTGCAATTGTAAACTTAAAAGAACTTTTCTGAATGTCCGGTGGAAGAATCTCCATCCCCATCCTTTTACATTCATTTATGTACAACACAAGTTTGTCAGTATTTCCCATTTCACTTGTAAGCAAGCTGGTCATATACTCAATCGGATAATTTGCTTTTAAATAAGCAGTCTGATATGCAATTATTGCGTATGCTGCGGCATGAGATTTATTAAATCCATATCCGGCAAATTCTGCCATCAAATCAAAAATTTTATTTGCCTTCGCTTGGGAAATTCCATTTGCCCTGGCACCTTTTATAAATTCCTCCCGCTGTTCTTCCATTACCTCGGGTATTTTCTTTCCCATGGCACGACGCAGTAAATCTGCTTTTCCTAATGAAAAAGAAGCAAGTTTGTTTGCAATATTCATAACCTGCTCCTGGTAAACCATAACGCCGTACGTCTCTTTTAGAACTTCCTCTGCCTTTGGATGAATATATTCAATGGGAACTAATTTATGTTTTCTCTTTATAAAATCATCAATAGAACCCATTGGCCCAGGACGATATAATGCTACAAGCGCAATTAAGTCATCTAAATTGTCTGGCTTAAGTTTCTTTAAAAGATCCCTGAAACCACTCGATTCAATCTGGAAAACACCAAGCGTTTCTGCATCCCGTAAAAGCTGGAAGGTTTTCGCATCCTCTAATGAGATTTTATCCAGGTCTATATCCTTTCCCTTTCTTTCTTTAATCAGGAATAGTGTATCTTTGATTACGGTAAGATTACGCAAGCCAAGTATGTCTATCTTGATTAATCCAATTTTGCTGAGGGCATCCATATCATATTGAGTAGCAATTTGGTCCTTGTTGTCTTTGTAAAATGGAGTGTAGTTCTCTAAATTATCCGGTGCAATAACAATTCCGGCAGCGTGAGTTGAGGCATGGCGGGTCAAACCCTGCAATTCGCGGGAAATCTTTATAAGTGTTTTGAATCTTTCATCCCCTTCCACCATTTTTTTTAATTCATGGGACATTTCCAGTGCATCTTCAACAGTGTGTGTGTCGAAAGGCACCAGCTTCGCAAGTTTATCTACCTCATTATAAGAAATATCAAGAGCCCTTCCAACATCTCTAATTACAAGCCTCGGCTTCAACGTTCCGAAAGTAATAATCTGCGAAACTTTTTCTGCTCCATATTTTCCGATGATATATTGAATAATTTCATCTCTTCTGTCATCAGCAAAATCAATATCAATATCAGGTGGATTCACCCTTTCTATATTCAACAAACGCTCAAAAATCAATCCAAACTTAATAGGGTCCAAATTCGTAATGCCTAATGAATAAGTCACAAGACTTCCAACCCCTGAACCCCGACCCGGACCAACCAGAATTCCATTTCTTTTGGCATAATTCACAAAATCTGCAACAATAAGGAAGTACCCTGCATATCCTGTCTTTCTGATTACATCCAGTTCTTTATTCAGTCTCGCCTCAACCTCCGCCGTAACCTCAGGATAACGTTGTTTAAGACCGTCCCTGCTTAACTTTTCAAGGTAATCATCTGTATCCTTATACCCCTTTGGAATGACATATGGAGGAAGGTAAGTCTTTGAGAAATCAAGACTGAGGTTGCAGGATTCCGCAATTTTTATCGTATTTGAAATTGCCTCAGGACATTCTTTGAACAGCGACTTCATTTCATTGGCATCTTTGAAGTAAAACTCATTGGTTGAAAATTTGAGTCTGGCAGGGTCATTTATGTTCGTGACTGTCTGGATACAGAGTAAAATCTCATGGCTATAGCTATTCTCTTTGTGAAGATAATGTATGTCATTGGTCCCAACAACAGGTATGGATAACTTTTTACTTAAATCAAGCAAATGGCTCATTACAACTTTTTGTTCCGGCAATCCATTATCCTGGAGTTCAAGATAAAAATCATCCTTAAATATTTTTTTCAATCCGAGGAGGACATCTTTTGCCTCATCTAATTTATCCTTTGTAATCAGGGCGGATACTTCCCCTTTCAGACACCCTGACAGGCAGATAAGACCTTCATAATATTTTGACAGTGTTTCTTTGTCAACTCTTGGTTTATAATAAAATCCCTCCAGATATCCTATATTTACCAATTTAATTAAGTTTTTGTACCCATCCCTGTCTTTTGCCAGAAGAGTCAAATGATATGCAGTTTCTCCATGAGTAACGAATCCTTTTTTCTCATGTCGGCTGCCGGGTGCAACATAAACCTCGCAACCAATAATAGGTTTTATACCGTTTTTCATTGCCTTCTGATAGAATTCAATGGCGCCAAACATATTACCATGGTCAGTAATTGCAAGCGCGGGCATTCTACACTCCTTAGCCCTTTTCACCAATGTTTCAATCTTGCAGGCACCATCAAGAAGGCTATATTCTGTATGTGTATGAAGATGTACAAAACCAGCATGCTCCATATATACACTCCATTATGAATAATCAGGACTAAAGTCCTGAGTTACGTAACTCAGACCTTTAGGTTTGACGTAACTCAAACCTTTTCGAAGATCTGCCAATCTTTATGGCGGAGGGTTTGATGTAACTCAAACCTTTAGGTTTGATTTAATATAGTATACCCAATTTCAGAAATTTGTCAAATTTAACTTGATTTTTTTTAAAAAATATATATAATAAATGTAGTGGCAGAGTAATTGAGGCTAAAAATGATAGAAAAATCAGCGGAATGTGGAAGAATAGGGTCACAAGGCTTTTCATGATTGAAACTGTAAACCTCACCAAATATTTTTATAGCAAGAAAACAATAATCAAAGCTGTTGATAATGTATCTCTTGAAATAAAAAAAGGTGAGGTTTTTTGTTTGCTAGGACCAAATGGTGCTGGAAAAACAACTCTTCTGAAAATGCTTGCCACCCTGATTCTTCCAACCTCAGGCACTGCTTATGTCAACGGTTATGATATCACAAAAGATGAAATCGGAGTGAAATCATCAATTGGGTTTGTTGGTGGTGATGAACGCTCTTTTTATTGGCGACTCACTGGAAGGCAGAACTTAGAATTTTATGCCTCTCTCTATAATTTATTCTCCTCTCAATCCAAGGAACGGATTAATCAATTATTAAACTTACTTGAAGTAGAACTTTATGCGGACCGTATGTTTGTCACATATTCTACTGGCATCAAGCAAAAATTTTCTATTATCCGCGCTCTTCTTCATAACCCTGCAATCCTTCTTGTTGATGAACCCACGAAAAGCCTGGATCCAAGGGCTGCCTCTCACTTAAGAAAATTCATCAAAGAAAAACTTTCCAGGGAACAAAAGGAAACTATTCTCTTTGTCACTCATCAAATTGAAGAAGCAAAGGAATTATCTGACCGTATTGGTATAATGCAAAAAGGAAGATTTCAAGTATGTGAGAAGAAAGAAGATCTCGAGGAGATCTTAGAAATAAACCATGAAGAGGAGGGAAATTGAGGGTGATAGTTGCCTTCTTAAAAAAGGGCATTCTTCATGAGATGAGTTATCGCTTTGCCTTCCTGTTGGAAATATTAAGCATTCTCTTCTTCATCCTCACTTTTTATTTTATTACTAAGTTATTTGGGAAGGTAGCGATCCCCTATCTGGAATCCTATGGAGGAGATTACTTTTCCTTCGTGCTCATCGGAATTGCATTTTCCAGTTATATGGGAGTAGGCCTGGGCAGTTTCTCGGGTAACTTAAGGAGTGAGCAGATGATGGGAACCTTAGAAGCAATGCTGGTCACCCCTACCCGTGTTTCTACCATTATCTTCTCGTTATCCGCCTGGAACTTCATCTATGCCACTGCTGAGATTTTAATTTATCTCTTACTGGGAACATTGCTCTTTGGCGTTGACATAAGCAATGCCAATATAGGAGCCGCCTTTCTTATACTCTTCCTTACCCTTGGTTCCTTTACAGGTTTTGGAATAATCTCTGCTTCTTTTATTATGATCCTCAAACGAGGAGACCCCGTCAACTGGATACTGGGTAATGTCTCCGATTTCCTGGGAGGAGTATATTTCCCAATCACAATTCTTCCTCCTTTCGTTCAGGTAATCTCTCATCTTCTTCCAATCACCTATGCTCTGAGGGCAATAAGGCATGCATTACTGCAGGGCTACTCTTTCAAAATGCTCCTGCCTGATATCCTCGTGCTTGTCCTTTTTTGTGTAATAGTCCTACCCTTGAGCATCTTCTTTTTTAAATATGCAGTTAAGAGGACAAAGTTAGAGGGGACGCTCTCTCAGTATTAAAAGGTGACCATTTGGACAAGTCTTATGCCCCACCTCTTAAAATCAAGCAATCACTTTTCTTAAGGCCTTGAATGCAAGGAAGGAACTCTTTGTAAAATGAAGCAGGTAATAGGGATAAGTACTTCTTAAAGGGGGGATGTCGTATCTTGCCCGCAGTAAACTAGGCCTGGGGAGGACAATTTCCCTTAGAAGTTTCAATTGGTCTCCAAATCCCTCTATCATTGAAAGGGTAAAAAGGAATCTGCTCTGCTCTATGGACTGACCACTCAAGATTAGATTGAAGAGTCTTCTCTCCAGGCCATTCTGTTTTGAGGGAGTAAGCATCTTAATGACATTTACAGGTACCTCTGCACCCAGGATTTCCTTCACATAATAAAGAGTATAATATCCTGCTTTGCCAACCTTATATTCTAGAGCATCTTTTACAAATTTATTCCAGTCAAAAACTTCCCGATAGTGATTTGATACATAAAATATGTCAGCAGACCAGATTAACTTTTCGAAGCCATGATGGACTACCAGATGCAAACAAAGGTCAATCAGGAAATCCTCAGGAGATAATATGCGCGCTTCAACCCCAGCAATTTCGGTATCTTGAGAATTTTTCCAAAGGCGTTCCAGATTAACCCGATGGGATTTTCGCCGGGAGGGAACACGGGTAATGTTTAAAATCTCCGAATGGATATCTATATCTACAATAAAATTTCCTCCAATTTTTTTAATAAAGTCTTCCGGCCCCCTGGTCAAATTCTCATAACCCAATTCATCTAATCTGGCCTCAACCTCAGGCATATCCTCCTCGTGAACTAAGAGGTCAATGTCAGCCATAGGCCGAAGCGCAAGCACGGGATACACCCTTTCAACCAGAGCCATTCCTTTCAGCACAATGACCTCTATTCCGGATTCTAAAAGGGATTTTAAAACTTTCTGGAGTTCCTCAAGTAAGCAGGTATTATAGGCAGCGATACTGTAATAAGTCCTCTCGAATTTCTCCCAGATATCTCTGGGTATTTTCTCCCTTATGGATTTTGCTTCAAGCAGGTTATAATATAACAAGGGAGCCACATTCTGCTTGAGGCTCTCATTAAAAATATAAGCCCAGTTTAATCCTGGGCTTAAAAATGCCTCAATTTTTTCCTTATCAATGGGAAAAATACATTTGCGAATCAGCAAATCTTCTTGGCGCATGTTCTTTTTAATGAAACCTTTATTTTTAGAAATAATCGCTTGATTTTCCTGAACGGGTAATAAACCCATGGACTAAACATTGAAATTCTTGCCCAGAGAAATCCTACTATTCTGCCCGGACCCCTATCAATTCTTATTCTCCATTTATTATGTTCAATAATTATAACTTTGCCCTGGACTTGTTCCGGATATATGATTTCATCAACCCCGGAAACAGAATCCCCTTTTGTCAGGAAGGATAATTTGCCATTCTTTGAAATTTTTTTTATAAGCCGGTGAACAGTTATTCCTCCATTTGAATTACGATAAAAAATGACATCCCCAATCTTTATCTCAGAAGCATTGACAGGTTTGACCCAGAGAATATCTCCATCCCTGATAAAAGGATGCATGCTTGCTCCTACTGTAGTACGGAATCTAAGACATGCTCCTTTATCCATTATTTCCTTAATTAACTCAACGACATCATCTTTTTTGAATTTTTCCATGAGAGTATTTCTTCACTGTTTTTCCCACTCTGATTAAAGCCTTTCTTAGGTTATTATAGATTTCCGGATAGTGCTTGCATAATTCTTGGGCAATTTGTTGAATAGTATTCTTTCCGTTACAGCAGCTAAGGATAAAAAGTTCTTCCTTTCCTGCATTTGAAAGTGTTGGGACAAAATCGATTGAACGGCTCAAGAAGTCCTTCTTAGAAAACGAAGGAACTTGAAGAGTAGAATGACTAAAACTATTCTTCCCCACCTGTACATTCCAACTATAAACAATATCTTCCTGCCAGGGAGTAGCAATTATTTCTACCTTAACAGCATCTCCCTTTGCTACCTCTATTGATTTTTCTATAGGAAAAAAAGTTTGCTCCCAGTGGGTGATGGACGAAGCAGGTGAAGTTGATAGCAAAACGTTTTTGGAGAGGTGGATATCAAACCATCCAGCTAGACCATGTAATATTCCAGAGCGATTGAGGACAAAGGAAACAGTTTCTTCCAAATATAATTCTTCAGGCTTTTGAACTTTATTAAAGTCAATATGTTTTATTAATCGTGGAGTGGATAAGAAAAATTCGGTTTCAATTCGACAGTTGTGAAGAGTATTCACATCAACTTTATGTGCTGGAAGAAAATTAATTCCATAAAGTTCTTTATTCCAAAAAGTTATTTCATTATAGATCTTTGGAGCCTCTACAGGAACAAGAAATATCTCAACTGAAGAAGGAATTAAGGTTCCATTTTTCTTTAG
Organism: Candidatus Desantisbacteria bacterium CG1_02_38_46; assembly: GCA_001871015.1. Classification (GTDB taxonomy): domain Bacteria; phylum Desantisbacteria; class UBA1551; order UBA1551; family UBA1559; genus UBA1559. Next base: position 13,899 of record MNUO01000030.1, on the reverse strand, counting down.
AAAACGGTCCCGTGCATCAAGGAGAAAATGGAGAAGATTCTCAGTATAAGCAAAATTTCCTATTATCTCTGAGACTAAAACATCCACCTTTTCGGGTAAAGTAGCCTCATTGGAAATATCCCTTATAAAAACTATTTTTTTCTCTAAATTGTTTGCCTTGGCAATCTCTTTTGCAAGTTCAATTATTTTCTTTTCCTCAATGGCGTACACCTTCCTCGCCCCTGCCTGACAGGCGAAGAAGGCAAGGACTCCCGTACCCGTTCCCAAATCCACCACTACATCGCCATCTTCGACTGTTTCGAAAATTGCCTTCTTGTAAGCAGTAGTTCGAACAGTATCAGCAATTAGGGCTTTGTGACCGATAGGACCGATAGCCATTATATTTGACTCCTGATGAAATCAATAGCGCTTTTATCAGGCACAAATTCCAGTTCAAAACAGGGGATTACCCGGGTGATTTCAGCAGAAAGTGCCAGTGTATATTCCATACCCGAGTGACTCCAAATAGGAGGGAACACACGCACAAGTAACCTGGAACATGCTTCAATGTTGCTTAGCCTTGTCAGATAATTCCTGGAGGCGTGTTTGAGAAGGAAAATCTTTCTTAAAGGCATGGGGTCTAAAGAGCAAATTTTTACATCTCCATGCCAGGGAGTGCCATATATTAAAAAGTCATTCTTCATTTCGCGGACAATGATTCTATCATCATTCAAAAGGATTATATCCCTTTCCTTCCTGCATAAATTTGCAAGTGTACTTTTTCCTTCTCCAGATTTCCCCACAAAGAGAATTCCACTTCCATTAATCTCAATTCCACAGGCATGAACCATCATTCCCCGTTTTCTGGAAAGTAGATTTATCATTAAAACTTGACCTAAGGGATATTCCAAAGGATTGAGAAAATAACTGTGATTGAACCCGTCATTTTTAATATAAATATCACCTGATTTAAAATCATGCGCGAGCACCGCTATCTTATATGGAAAGTTACCTGAATTATAGAAATAGAACCCGAGAATGTGCTTTCCGTTCTTGCGATAGAGCTTCCAAATACTGCTATCAAAAACTTTTTCCCCGGACTCAATCCAGGGAATATGACCACAATGGAGATGCAGAACTATCTCGGGCTTATCAGTAGTAATAAAACGTCTGTAGGCATCATCGACTTCGAAACCCTTCTTTGAATCAGGAAAATTAATCGAGATGCTGATGCCGCCAATCCCCAATTTCAATTCTCTTAAGAACTTCTCTTCAGGCATAAGTGACGTGTCTCTCTTTGAGGGAATAAATCAGTTGTAGATTAAGAATCAAGGACTCTATTGTTGCAGGCTGAAACCGATTGACATCTACCTGCTTTGCTACCTGCACTCCCTGTTGATTTGCAACCCATCAAAACTGCCTCTCCAGGAACTAATTTAACCTCTTTTATCTGAGGCTTTTGATAAAACTTTTTTTCCTTCTTCATTTAAATCACCTCCTCTTATCATACCAAATGCCTTTGCTTGTAAATGGGCAATCTGGCAAAGGTATTCTACCGGTGTCTCGAGGTCTCCATTTTCCACCTGTGCCCATCCCGGGCACCAATCACAAAAAGCAATTTCACAATTCCTGCACCTCGAGTCGGTGCCTGCTTTTTGCATCCTGAATTTATTGAGCTCCTTCCAGCTTTCTTGAAAACTGAATTGACGCAGGTTCCATCTCGGGGTGCGAACCATAAGGCAGATACGCAACATTCCATAAGGATCAACATGGAATGAACTCAGTCCTGCTCCACAATTATATAATGTATCAGAATGAATTGGTCCCCAGAATCTCTTACAGATTTCTGTCCATTCTTTGAACCGTCTTTCATCAGCAATGTCAAGTTTAACTACTTCCTCCGGGGGTATCCTTAAATTACAGGGTCCTTTAGAACCGTCAAGTTTAGGGCTAATCGTGGCATCAAATCTAAATTCCACCTTTAACTCTTCCTCAACATATTTCTTTATCTTCCACAATTCATGCTGATTTAAGGTTGTCACTGTAGTTTTTACCTTGAGTGGAATCCTGTGCTCCAGTAATAAATGAATGCCTTTCATGCAGCGCTTGAAAGAACCAACTACCCCAGTAACTTTCTCATAGATTTCTTTGCTTATGCCATAAAGACTAACTTCCACGGAAAAGGGACGATACTCACGAAGGAGAACAACAATCTCAGGAGTAATGAGCGTTCCATTAGTAAATAGAGTAATAATAAAACCTTTCTTTTTGGCATAGTCATAAATTTCCCGGAAGTCCTTGCGTACCAGAGGCTCCCCTCCACTTAACAATAACCAGAGGCACCCTGCTTGATTCATCTCATCGAGGATGCGCATGACCTCATCGGTAGTGAGTTCTTTTTTGTCCGGTTCATAAACGCCGTAACAATGACCACACTTTAAGTTGCAGCGGTAGGTTAGGTCAATCTCTCCGTTGAGGGGTATTCCCTTCTTAGCTCCCTTCTCGTGAAGGTGCTGGCTAAAATCTCCATATTTAATCGGGGACCCGCGAAAATCTTTCATCTATACCACCTTAACTTGACAACCCAGTTCCTCTTCAATTTTATAATAAGGGGTATATAATAAATCCTGGCCCGCTGTATCAAGGGGTTCCTTTGGCACAAGAACCAGGTCTATATCCGACTTGGTTTTAAGGAATTCTTTTCCAGCCCTGATAAAGTCATCTACAGTGAGCAGTCCTGAAACGATTATATTTCCTCCATAGGTTAGATTTTTAACCGGCATAACGAAATGCTCATTCCACACATAAGGAGAGTATCTCTCTATCTCAAGACCAAGCATCTCCTTTGCTGCTTCAGATACTAACCAGAGTACTTTTGCTTTGCCCATATCCTGCATAAAGTCCATAATTTTTTGGATATTTACCGAGCAGGGCATAAGCAAATCGGGAAAAAGATTGATTGGCTTTTTATAAACCTTCCTCATTTTTGTCGCAAACTTACTCAGCTCTTCAAAAGAACATTCTATCTTTTCTTTAATACGAGGGTCTATCAGTTTTGAATAGCCTGGATGCCAGATAATTATCTCACGGACATTATTTTTTACATAATATTTTATCGTCTCTTCTATTCCCTCCCATCCTGTAATCTTTGGCACAGCCACAATAGAGCCATCAAAAGGAATGGAGTATTTCCCTAAAAGTTCTACAGCTTTAATGGCTATCTCTCCCTGCTTTCTCATCCCCACTGATATCTCCTGCCAGTAATTTATGCTTGATGAATTCATAGAGATTGTTCTGATTCTGATAGGCATGTAGGCGTACAATTTCTTTATCATCTCCTCGGTGAGAGTGGTACCGTTAGTGGAAAATTCTATTGTTTCTGTATACCTGAACCTTTTTCTGATTAAATTCAATATTTCAAATAGTTTTGGATGAAGTAGTGCCTCTCCTTCGGCAATTCGGCCCGGTATGTTTTCGCTAATATTTATAGTTCCATTGAATGGTTGCAAAAGAGGAATGTTGGCTTTTATATCTTCTAAGTCCCTGAACACATCCCTGGTAATAGGAAAGGGATTACTATAATTGGAGCAGAATACACAGCGTAAATTGCACCTCGCACTTATTGGCATGGTCTGTTTTGCCTTGCTCACCAGGTATTCCTTCATGAAGATACTTTCTTCGGGCCTCAATAACCACTCCTCCTACTCCACAGTTTTAATGCCACCCATCTTCTCTAGTTGTTGCAGGAATTCGACTGCATCCTTCTCTGCCTCCTGTGGACTTACATCGAACTCCTCAATAATTATTTCCTTAATTTCCCTTACTTTTCTTTTGCCGTCGATGAGCTCCCAAATACGGCTTGCTACCTCGTTCAGAGTATATATGCTTTCCAGATCACCTACATTCTTGCGGATTGGCACAAGTATGACTTCGTCGTCAATTTTCCTTGAGACAATAGAAGAACTCTTCTCATAACATCTGGACAAGTAATATTCAGAACATCCTGGACTCATTTTATCTTTCAATTATTTTTTCTCAAGCGATAATAGTGCTATTGCAAGCAGAAGCATAACTGCACTGAAACCTGCAAATGCTCTTGATTCAAGTCCCCATGGACCCATCGGCGTTACCATCAGCCGTGAAACAATGCCATCATTAAAATAATGGGGTCAGACCTCAACATCTAACAACTCTCCTTTGTATTTGTAGCTGGGGTAAAAATAGGGACAGACACCATTTTTTAAATTGCTTATTCATTAATAAGTTTTTCTATGCCGGCCTTCACTGCTGGAACATCTCTATGCACTGCTTCCCAGATTCGTTCACAGTCAATACCAAAATAACCATGTGAAAGCTTATCTCTTAAACCAGCAAGTTCTCTCCATGGAATATCAGTATGTTTTTCCTTAAGGCCAGTTGAAATATTTTTTGACGCTTCTCCAATGTTTTCAAATGCTTTATAGATAGCATATTGTAATTTTTCATCCTTTATAAAAGTAGCATATGTTTCATTTTCAACAAAATTTTCTATTTTTTTAATTTCTTCAAATATGCTATGTATAAAAAATTTATCTTTATCTTCGTCTTTCATAGATTGGCATAATCTCCTTTTCTATTCTTTCTTTTAACAAATCAGGTATACCCTTTTCCTCAACGAGGTCAACTTTTCTTCCCAGTAGATCACTTAATTCATATTCCACCCTTATGAATTCTAATAATCCTCCTATGTGCTCAAATTTGGCTAAAATATCAATGTCGCTTTCTTCTTTCGTTTCATTTCTTGCAAAAGAACCAAATACACCCAGGAAAATTATGCCGTTTTTTTTGCAGAACTTCTCAATTAAACCTCGTTTTGATAAAATTTCTATTGGAGTGTTATTCATTTTTTTCCTTTATAAACTGGATGGATTTTTTTAAAATCTTACCAACAACGAAACTCAGTGGGCGCCGCCAAGACTACTGAGGTCGCCAATGCGTTTTTACTCATTAAACTTACCTTCTCTACAACATAATAACAGGGCTTTCCTCGCAAAAATTAGCAAGACAAACCCTGTTTTATTGTATAAATTTGGTTCTTCTGACTTTTGTGTGGGTAAAAATCTCTGAAACAGCCTTAAAAAACAAGGGCTTTCTGTCTTTTGGGGTTCGAGATTTACCCACACTTTTCTCTGAAGAGCCATAAATTTTGGCAGTTTATTTCTTGAGAGCTGACAATGCTATTGCGAGAAGAAGCATGACTGCACTGAAACCAGCGAATGCTCTCGATTCAAGTCCCCCTGGACCCATCGGTGTTACCATCAGCCGGGAAACAATGCCAACCACTAAACTCACAACTGCAATAATAACACAAATTAATGCTGTTAACCTCATTTCGCCCTCCTTTTGCTATATACTTTAATTTCTATTTATTATATCACAAAAACTGAAAAAAATCAAGTTTAACTCAATTTTTCCAATTTTTTTCGCCAGTAGTTAAGTAAATCCTCAAGAGTTTTCTCAAAAGGAATTTCAGGGTTCCAGCCTGTTTTAGTACGAAATTTAGTACTATCTCCCTGGAGGACAGTCACATCTGAGGGGCGAATCCTTGCAGGGTCCTGCTTTATTTCTATTTTACTCTTTGTCATTCCAAACAAAATATCAAGCACTTCCTGAATCTTGCGTGTTTTTCCTGAGCAGATATTATATACTTCGCCTACTTCTCCTTTCTCCAGTGCAAGCCAGTATGCCCTGACCACATCCCTGACATCGCTGAAATCCCGCCTTGCTTCAAGATTTCCAACCATCATCACTGGCTCCTGCAATCCTTTTTCAATCATTGCAATTTGTTTTGAAAAATTTGATGTTACAAAAACTTCGCCGCGGCGTGGTCCGGTGTGATTAAAAGCACGGGTACGCACAATGTTTAATTTATAACTCTGGAAATACTGCCAGCCAAGTAAATCCTGTGCAACTTTGCTAACCCCATAAGGAGAAAGTGGGCGCAGGGGATTTGTCTCTCTAATTGGCAATTCATTTTCATAAACAAGTCCATACTCCTCAGATGAACCAGTAATATGAATTTTGGGAGCAATCTGCAAATGCCTGACCGCCTCAAAAATATTCAACTCCCCAATGATATTGGTAACTAATGTCTCTGAAGGAGCATTCCAGGAAGTTGGCACAAAGGACTGGGCAGCAAGATGATAAATAAGGTCTGGCTTACTCTCCCGAATAACTTTCTCCACAGAGGAAGCATCGCGGATATCACAATCAATTAATTTCAATTTTTCCTTGAGATGGTCAATATTCTCGGTCTGGCTTCTCCATCTAATACTACCATAAACCTCCGCGCCATTTGCAAGCAAAAACTCTGCGAGATGACTGCCCACAAAACCACTTATCCCAGTAATCAATACACGCATTTTTCCTCCTTCTCATTTTCTAAAAACAGCAATGAAGAATATTAGAATACCAATTAATATCAAAATCCACAATGTCCAGAATATAACTCCTCTGTATCCATGATAAACACCTGGAAACATCATAATGAGAATAATAAACAAAATAATGCTGGGTATTCCTAACAGGAATGACTTACCACCACTCAAGAAATATCTTATAGCATAGATGGACATCCCTAAAAAGAAGAACCACAGCCCGATGAATATTGCCAGTTCCATTATTCCTCTTTGCGGCCTACAACCATTACACTTGTGATAATCAATAGAATGATTATTGCCTGGGTCAGCAACAGAATGACCTCTCTGAAACCTGTTCTACTGATTGCTATTGCACTTATTCCCAGAGAAAGGCTCAGGAAATATATAAAGATTACAGCGCCCCTTTCTCCAAATCCGAGGTTGATTAAACGATGATGAAAATGGTCCCTTCCGACATATTCAATCCATTGATGGAGATTCCTAACATTGCCATTTTTGATTCTGGAGGCTGTAATATAAACCATATCAAAAATAGGCACTGCGAGAATAAGAAGCGGGATTCCAAGTGAAACCATTGGATTGGTGTCGCTCCAGCTACCCAGTAGTGCCAATCCTGCAAGGACAAAACCAATAAAATTGCTCCCGCCATCTCCTAAAAAAATGCTCGCCGGTTTCCAGTTGTGCCGTAAAAACCCGGCGCAAGCACCTATGAGCGCAATTGAAAGGAAACCTAAATAACTCTGGTGAGTCAAATATGCGATGGCAAAGAAACAGACCCCACTGATAATCCCAAGACCCGTTGCCAAACCGTCTACCCCGTCCATACAATTAAAAGCAGTTGTGACACCCGCCAACCAGAAATAAGAAATAATTATTTCCAGAATTTTCTCACAAGGCCAGTGTGGAATGAAACTTATGGTTGACCCGCCCCAGAATATGACAATTGATGCAGCGGCAATGTGACCTGCCAATTTTATACCTGCAGGGAGATTTTTCCAATCGTCTATCACTCCTATAAGAAGTATAATTGTAGAGCCAACAGCAATCCCTTTTAATTCAAGTGAAAATTCAAGATTCCATAAAATTGAAACTGCATATGCAACATATACTGCAATTCCCCCAAGCAAGGGAGTAGGGATTTGATGTTTCTTCCTCTGGTTGGGATAATCTAAGACTTTCAGTTTAATTGCTACAAACCTCACCAGAGGAGTGAGAAAATAACTCACCGAAAAAGAAATAAGAAACATCAAAAAAAATCTCAATCCATAAAAAGTAAACATATTTTCCTCCAAAAAAGGGGACGCTTCTACTTTTCTACAAAAAGGTAACGGACGCTTTCAATTATTTTTTTGATTTCATTTTCTGTTAAAGATGGATAAATTGGGATTGAAACTGAACACTGCCAGGCATCCTCGCTATTTAAAAATCCCTTTAATCCCAGATAATGGTGTAAAGGTCTAAATACAGGTTTTTTACAATTTATTCCTGCTCTTCTTAATTTTCTCAAAAATTTCTCAACTGAACTCAGTTCCTGCTCAATTATATAACGAAAATAGATATGCCCCTCCCGAAATTCTGGTATCCTCAATCCAAGACTTGAAAAATGCCGGCTATAAGTTGATGCAGTTTCTTTTCTCTTCTTAATGAAATCCGGGAGTTTTCTCAGTTGACTTAAGCCGAGCGCTGCCTGTATATCAGTCATTTTATAATTATATCTTATCTTATAATCTTTTTTTTCGTCATAATCTCTTAAATCTCTTATTTTCTCAAGTAACCTTTTAGAATTTGATAAAACCATTCCGCCTTCTCCAGTTGTCATAACTTTTGTTGCATAAAATGAAAAAATGGAGAGGATACCAAATGTACCAATCATTTTGCCATTGCTTGTCGCCCCAATTGCCTGAGCACAATCCTCAATAACAGGAAGACCAAATTTTAGAATCTTTAAAATTTCCTTAACAGGAGCCCCAAACATATGGGGGACAATGACTGCTTTGGTCTTCTTTGTCAGATTTTTTTCAATTTCAGAAAAAGAAATATTATAGTCATCGCGATCGATATCCACTATCCTCGGTTTAGCCCTGACATAGTTCACTGCATTTAAAAGAGCAGTACAAGTATATGAAGGAATTATAACCTCATCATCTTCCTTTACTTCAAGTGCAAGAAGGCTTAAGTGGAGAGCTGATGTTCCACAATTTAATGCAACTCCATCCTTCAAATCAATGAATGAAGCAAATTTTTTTTCAAATTCTCTTGTAATTCTCCCCTGTGCAATTTGACCTGAATGCAATACACGCAAAATTGCCTCTTCATCATCCTTGCCAATAGTTGGTTTTGAATGCGGTATCATTTCAATGACAATCTCAGTGGTGCAAACCCTTCTGCGTATTTCACCCTTCCCTGAAATCCTCTAAAATTGGCACAGGACCTCACGCTTTCCAGAATGCTCAGAATGCCAACCCTTCCTGCAATCTTTGTTGCGTAGACCTGGGATTTATGTGCTTTCAGCAACCTCATTTTATACTGAAGTACATCGCCGATATCCATAAAAACAGTTGGCGTAAAATCCACGGTTGTAGGAACTTCGTAGAAAAGAACGTTTCTCAAATGCCTTGTAGCAGAAATAGTGGAAGCGGCAGTGCTGCGGTGGTCCTGGTGGGTATCATTAAAATAATTGACAAAAATTAAATCAGGCTTCACAAGTTTAATTACGTTCTCTATTTTGGAAATCAAACCTTTATCATTTGGAATCTCTGTATCCGCATATCCTCCCCAGTAAACCTTTGCCTTGAGTATTTTTGCTGATTCCCCCTGTTCTATTTTACGCACTCCTGGTTTGCCGCCAATTTCACCCTGAGTTAAAACAAGAAGATGAATCTTTACCCCCTTTTTGCTATACTTCAAAAGCGTTCCCCCACACCCATATTCCAGATCATCTGGATGCGCACCTATCGCTAATATCTTCATCATAACCCCCATCATCCCTCCAGCCCTGCAAGAGATTCCCTGACCATTTCTTTCTCAACTGACTTTATCTTTTTGCCAAAACCCAAAAATAGAGCCATATCACATATTTGATTTATTCTGCGTGGAATGCCTGCTGAATTCTCAAAGATAAGTTCTTTTGCCTCCTGTTTAAATATATCCTTTTTGCCACCTGCAACTTTTATTCTGTGTTCAATATAAAAACCTGCCTCCTCTTTACTCAATCCCTGGAGATGATACTTCAAGGCTATGCGTTGGCTCAATTGTTTATTTGCGTCTATTTTCTCTCTTAATTCTGGCTGACCGAGCAGTAGAACTGTTAGAAGAAATTTATCTTCGTGCTGAAAGTTTAACAAAAGTCTTATCTCTTCAAATACTTCCCTGTTTTCAATTGAATGGGCCTCATCTATAATGACAACTGTATTTTTTCCATCCCTTATGTTATTGAGAAGAACATTTTCTAAACTTATAAGTACATCTGACTTTGTGGTCTGTAATACCTCGCCACCAAGCTGATAACCAATCATCCTCAATAGCTCCACATCATTTAACCTCGGGTTTGTGACAAGTGAAACTCTGTAAATATCCCTTCCGAGTTCTGCAAGGATAGTTTTTGCAATAAGGGTCTTTCCACAACCAAAAACACCTGTAAGCATCCCTGCTCCCTTGCGCTCTCGAATCACGTAGAGCAAGCGGGAAAGCGCTTCTTCGTGCTGGTTTGAGTTATAAAGAAAACGTGGGTCAGGAGTGTTCTCAAACGGTTTTTCTTTCAATCCCCAAAACTCTTCATACATAATTATTCCTCCAAACCCTTCATTACTTCCTGAATTATTTTCTCATCAATTGATTTTGCTTTCTTCCCAAAACCCGCAAACAATGCCATATCACAAATCTGATTTATCCGGCGTGGGATGCCACCTGATTGCTTATGTATCAACGGGATTGTACCCTTGGTAAAAATTTCCTTTTCTCTACCCGCTATCTTTAACCTGTGCAAAATATAGAAAGATGTATCGGTCTCACTCAGGCTCTCCAGACGAGATTTGATTGTTATTCTCTGTAAAAGTGGTTTGTTAGCCTCAATTATCTTACGCAATTCAGGTTGTCCAAGTAATAAAAGTGACAGAAGAAATTTATCCTCCAGCTGAAAGTTCAATAAAAGTCTCAATTCATCCCAGACGTCTTCGTCTTTAATCACGTGTGCTTCATCAATAATAATGACTGTTTCCTTTCCATCCTTGAGATTGTCCTGAAGAATTTCATTAATTGAATCCAGCAAGAGGTTCGTCAATACATCAGTTTTCCTGGCAGGCAAATTTGATGCTCCAAGTTTAAGCGCTATATCCATCAATAACTCAATATGACTTAATTTTGGATTATTAATCAGGGCAATTCTATAAATATCACTCCCGAGTTCTCTCAAAAGAGTATGCGCCAGAAGTGTCTTGCCACAGCCAAACACTCCTGTTAACATTCCTGCGCCTTTGCGCTCCCTTACCACATATAGAAGTCGGGATAACGCTTCCTCATGTTGTAGGGAACAATAAAGGAATCGTGGGTCAGGAGTGTTCTCAAACGGTTTTTCTTTTAATCCCCAGAAATTTAAGTACATAAATGCTCCGTATTTCCTCTTAATATTTTCAGGCTTTCATCCCCGTAGTTGAAAAGCAAATCTCCAACAGAGAGGTTCGGAATAAATTCTCCGTATAATTGTTTATAAACAGGATGGTGAAAATCCTGAAAAATAACTTTAATTTTTTCTTTTTCAAATTTTTCTATCTCAATATATTCTTTAGCACCAACTCCAGAAAGATAGATATTTGCATTTAGCATCTTGCAAATATTGACAAGCCTGTCTGTTTTTTCACCACTAACTTTCAAATCTGAGGATTTAACTAACTGTTTCTTGATACCAAGGGTCTTTGTCAAATACTCTATGAAGTAAATATTCACTTCACTTAAATTTTCCCATTTTCTTGCATAAGTTTCTTTTAAAAAATCGTAATATTGTGGAAAATGTGGGGATTTAAAGTAATTTGTCTCAAGTTGATGGAGATGTTTTTTACACCAGTTCTCTTGATTGTTGATTTTTACTTCATTTATTTTCTGCCCAAACCTATGGATTACCGGCACTGTTATCCACTGCCAGCCACCACTGCCAGCAGTCTTGATACGATTGCGGTTTTGCCATTCATTTTTTTTAAATTGAACATCATCAAGAAGGACAAATTTATCACTCTTATCAATTTTATCAAAATAACCAAGCCATGGCAAATATTGTGGCTGATGAATTGCTATAATCATTTTATATTAACAAATACAGGATTAGTGAATATTCTATGTGGATATTTTCCTTCTATATCTAATCGATAATAAATTTTCCTTCCTTTTTCTAAATTTGAATCCTGAAATCGCACATTCATCGGTGTAAAACCCTCAAAAATCTTAAGTATACTACCACTTTTTATCACTTTAACTTTAACAGACTTTGCCTTCCCATCTGAGGAAATAATATTGCAGTAAATTTTCACCCGTCCTGAAGAAGTGATTTCATCACCCATAATTAAAGGTTTCCCATCAACATCAATAAAAAACTTATCCAGTATTAATCCATACTCTTTTGTTTTCCAGAGTGCATACATTTTCCCTGAACGCAGGGCATTCAGAATACTTTGTCTAGATATTTTAGCAGGACTAAAGTCCTGCGCTACATTTGGCAGATAAAATACTGTCTGAACTTCATCAATGGTTTTTCCACCCGCCTCTCCTTCATAGTGGTAGTCAATCTCACCAATTGTCCAAACTGGCTTACCTCTTTTTCCTTTACAATATTCCATAAGGACTTCATCCCATACACCAGCGGGTTCCCCAATCTTTCTATACCCTTCAAAGAAAGCAGCGAATCCAGTATAGCCAGAAGTATGCAAAAGTTCTTCGTAATAAGAAAGGGTCAAAAGTTTTATTCCAGCATAAGTTGTTTCAGTTTTAACCTCTGGTGCGGACCAGAAACACAATCCACCCTTTTCATTCACATAATCAATCAAATCCTGATATGGTGCTGAACCTTTGTCTCCCTGATATTGATTAAATCTGCTTTTGCCGTTGGAAACCATTGGTAAATACTTATAATCAGAAGATTTGTCAAGTCCGATAACAAGTATATTCTTATGCCAGTTGTGCATCACAAGGTTTTTTCTGAAGTAATTTCCTTCCCAGTAATAAAACGGAGACACCTCAACGCCGGGGATAATCACCATATCCGGATTTGATTTATTTGCAGTCTCTATCTCTTTAAGATATTTTCCAGGACCATATTTCAGGACTGAATTGAGCTCAACTGTCTTATTTATTATGCTGCGCAAAAATGGAAGAGGACTGTATTGAGCCTTCCGCATCGCCGAATCGGTCAGGATGACTATCTTTATCCCTTTACTTTTTGCCCTCTTTGCAATTTCTTCTACTGAAAATATTCCACCGCTCGCTTTTGTATGAACATGAATTATGCCGGGAACCCGCTGGTAATTCTGGGAAACCTGCGCGGCTGCAGAAACGGCAGAAAAAATCACCGCAACAAAAAAGACAAATAATGTATTCTTCTGTCTGAGTTTATACTTATCTGCGCGAATCTGCGGTTTACTGCCTGCGTTCATCTGCGTTCCCTTAGTAATTCTTCATATAATTTCTGTGTTTTTTCAACCATTACTTCAATACTGAATAATCTTGCTCTTTCCTTTCCTGCCTCACCCATTTTTTTCATTTTTTCTGGATTCTTCAACAATGAAATAATCGCTTCTGCAAGTGCTTGCGGGTTCTTAGAAGGTACAAGCATTCCGGTCTCACCATCAATCACCACCGATGGAATTCCACCCACTTTTGTGGCAACAACTGGTTTTCCCATTACCATTGCTTCAACGAGTACCCGCCCCATTCCTTCGTTTAATGAAGAAAGTACAAATATATCCAGAATTGAGATAATTTCATTAATATCGTTGCGCCAACCCAAAATCCTGAAGTTTTGTTGAAGTCCGCTACTCTCTATCTGATGCTGGAGTTTGTTGTACAAACTTCCGTCTCCAATTAAAAGGAACAGGCAATCTGGAATAGATTTTTTTACTCTAAAACTTGCCTCTACGAAATATTTGTAACCTTTTACAGGCTCAAGTCTTCCCGCGCTTCCTATTAATTTCACTCCTTCAGGCGGCAAACCAAGCTCTTTTTTCTTTCTTGTAGGGTCTATTTTCAAATTCGTGAATCTATTTAAATCCACTCCGTCTGGGATTGCAGTAAACTTTGACCTGTCTTTGCCAACCCCAAATTGTAAATGTTCGTCAATTCCTTTCTGGGTAAGAGTAATGATTCTGTCAGTGAAGTTTGCTGCCCACCTCTCCAGAGCTAAAAACAATTTTGAAAGAACAGTTCCATAATATCCGTAGAACACATGTCCATGAGGCGTATGAACTATAGCTGGACGATAACCCTCCCTACTTGCCCACTTTGCTGCGATTCTTCCCAG
>MNUO01000027.1 GCA_001871015.1 Candidatus Desantisbacteria bacterium CG1_02_38_46 | reverse complement strand
AAATGAGAGTTTCTTTATTGACACGTCCTTATTTACTGATTATATTTGGGTTACTGTTGATACTGGTAAACAAACCTGTAATATCTATTATCAGGAGAGTGAAGATTCTCCAAAGATATTGATAAAAACTTTTCCTTACAGATTAAGAGAAGAAGTAGTGGCTTTTGATTCTAAAAATAGACTTGTTTAATATGATGAGATATTTTTCTAATTTTCAATAAACAAATTATCGAGGGAAGCAGGGTAACCGATCTATGTGCATCTGCCACATATTCAATCAACTCTTTCTGGTCGGCATGCGAACTAAAAGCATTGATTGTCGCAACTTCTGCTTTTAATTCATATTCTTTCCCGAATATTTTAACCTTCTTTTCGCGCTCCACAATTCTTCTTCCCAAAGTATGCTGTGCCATAAAACTGATTATGGCTATGCTATTACGCGAGTCTTCGATATTATTTTTCAAATGGTGAAGAATGCGCCCTGCTTCACACATTCCCGAAGCCGAAATAATAATCATCGGCTGCGGGTCAAATTGAATTGCTTTTGAGTCTTCTACGCGGCGCACATAATGAAGACCTTCAAAGGAAAAAGGGTCTTCGCCATGCACAAGCATATACTGAGATTCCCTGTCAAAACATTCTGAATGAAGGCGAAAAACCTCTGTTACATTAATCGCCAGCGGGCTGTCAACATAGACTGGCAGAGCAGGAATTTGTTTTTTATCAATAAGCCGGCGCAGGAAATAAAGGACTTCCTGGGTTCTCTCCAGAGAAAAAGCCGGGATAATAACCTTACCCCCACGCTTGTAAGTCCTGTTAATTACATCGCGCAATTCACTTTCCCCGTCTTCAATTTTACCGTGGAGACGGTCTCCGTAAGTGCTCTCCATTATTACCGTATCCAGGCCGTTCACCACTACCGGGTCAGAGAGGATTGGCAGTCCTTTTCTGCCCAGGTCAACGATATAACCAAGACGTGTCTGGCGTCCGTCCTGTTTTATATCCAGCACAGTAAGAGCTGCTCCCAGGATGTGTCCTGCGTCAAAAAAAGTAATGGTTAAATCCTGCGAAACATTAAAACTGCGGCCATAAGGGATGCTTATAAATAACTCCATGCTTTTTTCTACATCTTCTATATTGTATAAGGGTTGTACGGGTAACATATATTTTAAATGATGTTCCTTATTTATATATTTTGCGTCCTGCTCCTGGATGTGGGCGCTATCTTTCAACATTACAGAACAAAGGTTCCTTGTCGCTATCGTGGAATATATGTTTCCTTTAAATCCCTGCTTGACGAGGTTCGGGATATTTCCTGTGTGGTCAATGTGCGCATGGGAAACAATCAGAGCATCAATGCTCTCCGGGTTAAAGGGAAAATTTTCATTTCTTTTTCTTGATTCTTCCCGCCTGCCCTGAAAAAAACCGCAGTCAATAAGAAATTTTTTGCCGCGGATTTCAATTAGATGCATTGAGCCGGTTACTTCCCTGACTCCACCCAGGAATTGTAAAGTTGGTCTGTTTTCCGTTCCCATTTTAATCCTTCATAACTAAATGTTTCTGTAACTGTTTCTCTGACGGTAAAGCCAGCTTATATTTAGAAGCAAAAATCTTATTGTTAATTCCACCGAGAATATATTTAACAAAAATCTCATCCTTTTTCGTGCATAGGATAAGTCCTATGGGGTCATTTTCTTCGGGTGTTTCTTCGTTTTCCCTGAAATAATTCAAATAAAAGTTCATCTGTCCGATGTCTGCATGGTCAAGCTCTCCGGACTTTAAATCAACTAAAACAAAACATTTAAGCAAGCGATTATAAAACACAAGGTCGATGTAATAATGCCGATTAGCAATAGTTAGACGTCTTTGCCGCGATACAAATGAGAACCCCTTGCCTAACTCAAGAAGAAAATACTGCAGTTTATCAATCAGGGCTTGTTCTAATTGGCTTTCTGTATAAGTCGCGTCTTCTTTTAGGTTCAAAAATTCAAGGATATACGGATCCTTAATAGCATCTTCAGGTTTTTCGATAATGTGTCCGCTTTTAGCCATACGCATAACCTTCTTTTTATCCTTACTCAGCGCCAGACGTTCAAAAAGCATTGAATTCATTTGCCGCTTCAATTCCCGCACTGACCAATTGCTTTCCATAGATTCTTTTTCATAGAACGAACGTGCTAATTCATTGTCTTCTTTAAGAAGTTCGCAGTAATGCGACCAGGACAAAATACGAGACGATGTCTCGTATTTGCTGGCTTTTTGGTGAACTAAAGATTCACAAGGCACTGTCTCGTAAATCTGCAACAGCCGAGGAAATGCACTGTAAAATCTTCTCATATTCTGCAAATTATCAACCGAGAAACCCTTGCCAAATCGCTTAGATAGATCGCCAGACAACTTGATTAATGTCTGCTGCCCATATTCGGCGCGCACTTGCCCCTTCTGTTCATATTCAACTATCGCCCGTCCAATCTGCCAATAGGCAGAAACCTGCGTCGTATCAATTGCTCGCGCAATCTTATTTCTGGCAGAATTAATAATCTCACCAATTCTGTCTAATAACCCATTGTAATTATCTATTTTGTTACTCTCAACTAACTTATTTTTCATTAATAAATGCGCTCTCCTGTAAATACCTTCTTGCTTAAAAACAATTTTTCATAATAGATTGGCAGATGTCTTTGCGACTCGCCGCGGCGAGGTGGCAATCTCGCATAATCCCCCACCCACCTTCGGCGGGTACCCGCCCCTTTTAATAAAGGGAGATATATGGGGTCTATTTTTTCGACTGTATTACTTTTTTACTGTTTTGGATTCTTCCTCTTCTTCATCTTCCGGAACGATACGGGCAATAGCAACAATTTTGTCTCCCGCATCCAATCTCATCAATCTCACACCCTGTGTTACCCTGCTGATTTCACGCAGTCCCTTTACTGCAAACCTTATAACTATTCCTGACGAAGTAATTATCATTAACTCGTCTTTATCCTCAACAGCACGGATAGCAATAACAGGTCCGTTTCTCTGGCTTGCTTTAATGTTAATCACACCCTTGCTGCCACGGTGGGTTTTACGATATTCTTTAATTTCTGTGCGCTTGCCAAAACCATTCTCAGTTACGGTCAGGAGTGAATCCTCTTCACTGGAACTGGTCACCATTCCAATAATATAATCCTTCTTTCCAGGTCTTGCGCCCCTTACACCTGTAGCTGCTCTACCCACATCGCGCACCTCTGTTTCATCAAAGCGAATTGCCTTTCCGTCGTGTGTCCCTAAAATTATCTCCTGTTTTCCATCAGTAAGCCGCACTTCTATTAACTCATCTTCCTCTCGCAGTTTCAACCCGATGATTCCCATTGGCCTGGGCCTGGAATATTCAGAAAGAAGTGTCTTCTTTATTACCCCTTGTCTGGTTGCCATCACTAAATAGTGTTTGTTATCAAATTCCCGCACTGGTATGTGCGCAGCAATTTTCTCATCCGGGGAAAGCCGAAGGAGGTTAACTATTGCTTTTCCTTTTGCCTGTCTTGAACCCACAGGAATCTCATGGACTTTAAGCCAGTAGACCTTTCCAATATTTGTAAAGAAAAGGATGTAGTCGTGAGTGGATGCGATTATAATGTCTTCAACAAAATCCTCTTCCTTTGTTTCCATTCCAACTATACCTCTCCCACCGCGGCGCTGTCTCCTGTATGTATCCAGCGGCAGGCGTTTTATGTAGCCGGTATTAGAAATTGTCACAACCATATCCTCTTCAGCAATTAAGTCCTCTATTTTAAATTCTACCTCGCCTTCAATAATCTTTGTGCGCCGAGCGTCTCCATATTTCTTCTTCAAATCTTGAAGTTCTTCCTTGATTATATTGAGAATTTCCTTCGGTGTTGCCAGAATATATTTGAACCGTGCAATCTTCTTGCGCAGCTCCAGATATTCAGTATCAAGTTTTTCTTTTTCCAGTTGTGTAAGGCGCTGCAACTGCATCTGCAGTATTGCAGTTGCCTGCTCCTTGCTCAAATCAAAATTATCCATTAATGCCTGGCGCGCCTCTTCCACATCCCGGGATTTTCTTATGGTTTTGATAACTGCATCCAGGTTGGCAAGCGCAATTTTCAACCCTTCAACGATGTGCGCCCTTGCCTCTGCCTGCTTCAACTCAAACTGGCTGCGCCTGGTTATAATTTCCTGGCGGTGTTTGATATAATATTCTATCATCTCCTTGATGTTGAGTACCAGCGGTTTTCCGTCCACAAGCGCAAGCATTATAACGCCGAAAGTTGTCTGCATCTGGGTGTGGTGGTAGAGCTGGTTCAGGATGACCTCCGGAATCTCGTCGCGCTTGACTTCAATTACTATACGCATTCCTTCTCTGTCTGATTCATCTCGCAGGCCAGCAATGCCCTCAACCTGCTTTGCCCTGACAAGGTCTGCAATTTTTATAAGTAGCTCTGCCTTGTTTACCTCGTAGGGAATTTCGCGGATAATAATTTGCGTCTTGCCGGACTTTGATTCTTCAATTTCTGCTCTGGCGCGAATTTTAATCAAACCCCTTCCTGTTTCATAAGCCGATTTTATTCCCTCTCTGCCAAGTATCATACCCCCGGTTGGAAAATCAGGTCCTGGCATATATTTTAGAAGTTCTTTGATTTCAATTTTGGGATTATCAATCACACCATTAATTGCGTTTACGAGTTCACCCAGATTGTGCGGGGGAATGTTCGTTGCCATCCCAACAGCAATGCCTGAAGAACCATTGAGTAAAAGATTGGGAAGGACAGAGGGAAGAATCTTTGGTTCTTTCAGCGTGCCGTCAAAATTCTGGATGAAATCCACGGTTTCTGACTCGATATCCTTAAGCATTTCTATGGCGAGTGGGTCCAGTTTTACTTCGGTATATCGCATAGCTGCTGGTGCATCCCCATCCACAGAACCGAAATTACCCTGGCCATCAATCAATGGATATCGCAGACTGAAATCCTGAGCCATGCGCACAAGAGTATCGTAAATGGCGATGTCGCCGTGGGGGTGGTAGCGGCCCATTGTATCCCCGACAATTCTGGCGCTCTTCTTGTAGGGTTTGTCCGGACCACAACCAAGTTCATTCATTGCAAATAGAATCCGGCGATGTACAGGTTTGAGTCCATCGCGGATATCTGGCAGTGCCCTGCCTACAATTACACTCATTGCATAATCAATATATGATTCCTGCATTTCATCTTCAATTTCTCTGGGGACAATTCTCTCTTCTGGCGGCGTAGCAATCACAGGTGGGACTGCTGCCGTCTGTTCAGCGGCTGATTTCTTCTTCCTGCCCCCGCCTGCAGCAGGAATGTTTAGTTTTAACTCTGTTTGTGCAGAAGCGCCCTTCTTTTCTTCTTCTGCTGCCTCTTCTGCAATCTTTACAATTTCTTCTATATCTTTTTTCTTTTTGGGTCTTCCTCTGGGCATTACAACTCCTTTCTTAATTAAGTAAAAACTTTTGCTTCCAACCTTCTTTAGAATTTTCAAACATCAAAATCAAAATGCGCTATGGTTATCCCGAGTTTATGACCGCTTCTCTTACTGCTTCAAAGGGATATTCATATATTTCTTCTCTTTGTGGTTTTCCTGTGAATCTGTATGCTACCTTTGCGTATAATTTCACGAAATCCATCACTTTATAAACAATCTCAAACAATCGGTTTTTATTGATTTTAAAACGCCGGCGAGTTCCAGAAACCTTGATAATTTTTCCCTGTCAAAATCTTTTGGGTGCTTAAATTTGGGTTCTGCTAAGGTGTCGAATTTTACCTTTCCTTCTGATTTAAAAAGGTCAATTATCTCATTGCGGGTCAATTTCTGGGTATTTGGGCCCATTCTTCTATAGAATCCCGAAGAGCATTTATAAGGTTTGTCCTCGCCCTCACGGACTTCTATAACAAGAACATTCCCAACTTCTTCAAAGAGAATCTTAACTTTTGACTCGCAGCTATTGGCAATGTTCTGAATTTGTGATTTTGGGTCTTTCTACGCACAGACACATTCTACGACTTCGTCCCCTTCGGGGGCTTCGTCCGTAAATGTGTCAGTCCCCCACATTAGACGTCAAGATTCTTGACGTCCAATGCGTGCTCTTCAATGAACTGGCGCCTGGGTTCGACTGCATCGCCCATAAGCTTTGTGAAAATTTCCTCTGCCACCACAGCATCGTCAATGTTTACTTTTTTCATCATTCTTTTTTCTGGGTCCATAGTAGTTTCCCAGAGTTGGTCGGGATTCATTTCTCCCAGGCCTTTGTATCTCTGAATATCTGCATTCTTTATTTTTTCCATTATTTCATCTTTTTCTTTGTCGTTGTAGGCGTAATAATGTGCTTTTCCATGCGTTAATCTGTAAAGCGGGGGCTGGGCAATGTAAATACATCCATCCTCAATCAATTTCTTCATATGCCTGAAGAAAAATGTCAGCAAAAGTGTGCGTATGTGGGACCCGTCCACATCAGCATCTGTCATGATGACTATGCGGCGGTACCGTGTTTTGTTAACATCGAAATCTTCTTCGCCAATGCCAGTTCCAATTGCTGCAATCATTGTGCGGATTTCCTCATTTGCAAGAATTTTGTCCATCCTTGCCTTTTCAACATTTAAAATTTTCCCGCGAAGGGGCAGGATTGCCTGGAATTCTCTGTTTCTTCCCTGTTTGGCTGAGCCTCCGGCGCTGTCTCCTTCAACTATGAACAATTCACATTTGTTCGGGTCGGATTCAGAACAATCAGCAAGTTTTCCAGGCAACGAACTAAATTCAAGCAGTCCCTTTTTGCGCGTGAGTTCCCGAGCCCTTCTTGCTGCCTCTCTTGCCTCGAGTGCCAGAATTGTCTTGCCCACGATATTTTTTGCAATAGATGGGTTCTCTTCGAGAAAATTGCCGATTGCTTCTCCTGTAACCGTCTCCACGATTCCCTTAACTTCGCTGTTGCCCAACTTGGTCTTTGTCTGACCCTCAAACTGGGGTTCTGGAAGTTTTATGCTTATAACTGCTGTTAACCCTTCCCGGGCATCTTCGCCTGACAGGCTCAATTCTTCTTTGAGTAAACCCGCCTTGTGGACATAGTCATTCATGACTCGCGTTAAGGCAGAACGAAAACCTATCAGATGAGTCCCCCCTTCTGTTGTGCTGATGTTGTTTGCGTAAGAAAACACTGTTTCCGCGTAGGCGTCATTATACTGGAGCGCAGCTTCTACGTCTATCCCCTCTTTTTCTTTCTGAAAATACAGTGGGGGTTTGTGCAGAACAGTTTTGTTCAGGTTTAAATGTTCAACAAAAGAGATAATTCCACCTTCATACTGAAATATGTGTTCTTTTTTCGTGCGCTCATCTTTGATTTTAATTTTAATTCCTTTATTTAGAAATGCAAGATCCCTCAACCTCTGAGAAAGAACATCGAAAGAAAAATCAATTTTAGGAAAAATCTTTTTATCAGCTTTAAAAGTAATCTTTGTGCCAGTTTTATCGGTTTTCCCCAGCACTTTTGGCTTTTCCGTGGGTGTGCCGCGCTCATATTTCTGATAATGAACTTCCCCATCGTAGGAAATCTCTGCCTCAAGACATTCAGAAAGTGCATTCACCACAGAAACGCCCACTCCGTGCAGCCCCCCTGAAACTTTATAAGTCTTGTGGTCAAACTTACCGCCGGCATGGAGTTTTGTCATTACCAATTCAAGCCCGCTCTTTTTATAAAGAGGATGCATATCAATGGGTATGCCTCTTCCGTCGTCAATTACAGTAACGCTGTTGTCATCATGGATTGTCACATCTATATTTTTGCAGTAGCCGACAAGTGCCTCATCTATAGAATTATCTACCACTTCATATACAAGGTGGTGAAGGCCGCTTGTACCCGTATCCCCAATATACATTGCCGGACGTTTTCTAACAGCTTCCAAACCTTCAAGAACCTGAATCTTGTCTATTGTGTACCCGCCATTGTCTTTTATTTCTTTTTCCTTTGGCATTTTTTGCACCCCCTCTTTTTGTAAATTCCTTTTAAAATTTTTACATCCTCTTTGTCTTTTTTTCTTCCAGTCGCCCTTTTTGAAGAAATTAAGTCTTTGACAGAAACAAAATTAACTTTTGTTCCTTCAATATCCTTGGCGATTCTGTTCTCCCACGCCAAAGAAAAATCGATACCCTTTAGTATTGAAAAAACGTCCACGCGAAAATAATCTTCAAAAATTGTCACCTTGTTCTTAACCATTTTCTCTGGCGTAACAAGAAAAGCGGCACCAAATTTAATCGATTTTATCGCATCTAAAAATCTTTGGGCATTTAAAACAGAATCTCCTATAAGAATATCAATATCAAGGGTGGCGCGGGGAACCCCATATATAATTGATGCTACGCCACCGATTACAAGATATTTTACCCTGTGCTCATTTAATGCCCTATACAGTCTTGTGTGTTCGTTTAACAACATGTGGTTTTCCTTTTTTGTTCGTGCTGCGAGATGTAAGTATAAACTGCGCAAAGCCGGTCATAATTTTATAGCGCTGGCTTGGTGAAAACTGTGAGAACCACATTACCTTTTCTCTCGTTGATTCATGCTTAAACCCGCTCAATACCTCTGTTTTCATTTTTCCCTTTTCTATCCCACCCGAAAGACAATTTCTTTAATAATGGCTTTGTCAAGGATGGCATTTAGCTTCCTCTGAAGTTCCTTTTTAAGAAAAGAATATTCCTGGATGTAGCCGCTGTTCTCCACAAGCACCGTAAGTCTTCCTCTGCGAATATGAGAAGGCCTGGCATGTCCAGCGATTTTGTTGCCCACAACTTCATTCCAGATTGAAAACAGGGTCTGCTCGCGCATCCTTGCATCAATACCTAAATTCCTTACCACCCTTTTTAATATATCGCCTATTTTTTCGGGTTCACGCCGTGCCAAAATACCTCCAAATACAGATAACTGGATAATCCAATTACCCAATCGTCTGCGGTGCTATCGTGCCGCCACTAACTTCAAAAAAAGTCGCTTTTTTTAAATTACTCCTGAATTGTTCAGCGTTGGTGCCGGTAATAAAGCATTGCATTTTGTGGGATTGCAGAAAATCAAGCAGCATATCTCTTCTTTTTTCGTCCAGTTCAGAAAGAACATCGTCAAGGAGAATTGCAGGTGGCTCTCCGAGGATTTTCTCCAAAAGTTCCGCCAGCGCAAGCTTCAGGGAAATGACAATCGTGCGTTTTTGTGCATGGGAGCCAAAGATTGATGCATTAATATTATTTATAAAAAATGTAATGTCGTCCCTGTGTGGACCAACCAGCGTCATTCCCATGGAAACCTCTCTTTCTCGCAGTCGGCAGACGGACTGGCTGAACTTATCCGCCAGCCCCAAATTAGAGCGCTCAGAGGTATTCGAGCTACCATATCGAAAGCCCTCACCCATTGAAGAATTGACATACCCAATTGTCAAGTCTTCTCTTCCTCCTGTTAAAAACCCGTGGATTTTCCTTGCTATAGGACATATCTCTTCTATAAGAGAGAGTCTTTTCTCGATTATCCGTGCCCCAACTCTAACAACCTGCTCATCCCAGGGAAGGAGGTCATCCAAAAAACCCTTTTTACTCCTGACCCGTTTTAAGGCAAGGTTTCTCTGAGTAAGAATCCCCTGGTATTGACGTAAGTAACTACGGTAAACTCCATCTATCTGAGAAATTTCCAGATTTAAAAATCGCCGCCTTGATAATGGTGTAGCGCTTATAAGCAGCGAATCGTCGGGGTAAAAACCAACAATCTTTAATCCCTCTTCTGCGGGGGGCAATTTCATTCTGACTTTGGAGTTTATCCTTAGCTTTTTGTTCCCCTCTCTATAAAGCGAGATCTCTACACAGTGGAAAAAGTTTCCTTTGCGCTCTACTTCGCCCCTCAAATAAAAACCTTGTTTCCCCCAATGAATTAATTCCCCATCCTTACAGGCACGCTGAGAGCGTAAAAATGCCAGGAAATATATTGCCTCTAACAAATTAGTTTTTCCTGTGCCGTTATCTCCAAAAAATACATTGCTCGCAGGGTTAAACTCCAGGTCTATGTTTTTGTAATTGCAAAAATCTTTTATCTTTAATTTTTTTAAAATCATTTACAGCCGCACCGGCATTACAACACAGAGGTAGTTCTTTTCCTTTAGCTCCTTTGAGTAAGGTCTAATGAGTGCAGGGCTGGCAGGATTGCTCATCTCAATTACCATTTCTTCTGTGTCAATTACTTTCAACACATCCATAACATATTTAGCATTAAAGCCGGTTTCAATATCCTCGCCTTTCAGGGAAATTTCTATTTCCTCCCTCGCTTTACCAGAAGACGGTGTGTCACCAATAACTGTAAGGCGGTTCTTTGCTGTTTGAAGTTTTATTAAGTTTGACTTCTCCTCTGTTAAAAGGGAAACTCTTCGTGTCGCATCTAAGAAATTCCTGGTATTAACCTTAATCTGCTTATCAGTTTCTTTTGGTATCACCTGTTCATAACCTGGGAATGTTCCCTCTATCAGGCGGGATGTGATGGATATGTCCTCTGAGAGGTTAAATAATATATAGTTCTTCCCAATATTTATCTTAACCTTTTCCCCTTCCTCTGGTAATAATCTAGTGAGTTCATTCAATACTTTATTTGGAATTATCACACTTACTTCTTCTTTTATGCTTAATGGTATATCCTCTTTTATATACGCTAAGCGGTGCCCATCTGTCGCAACCATCTTTACTTGGTTCTCCTTTAATATCATGCATATTCCATTTAAATTAAACCTTGTCTCATCAGTGGACACCGCAAATCTTGTTTTTCTAATCATTTCTTTTAATATATTAGCGTTAATAATTAAAGAAGTTTTTTCTTCTATGGTTGGTGGGGTTGGAAATTCATTTTGTGGCAATCCAAAAATATTAAACACTGATTTTTCACATTCAATTTTTATATTATTATTTTCCTCAGTATAAATATAAACTTCTTTCTCTGGTAATTCCTTTATTATATTAGTAAACAATTTAGCAGGGACAGTAACTCCTCCTTCTTCTTTGACTTCCACAGGAATAGTGCATTTAACTGTTATTTCTAAATCTGTAGCTGTTAATCTTAACTTTCCACTCCCCACTTCTTTTATACTAGATTCTAATAATATATTTAATAACACGGGAAGTGATACTTTCATACTCACTACATTCTGAACTACTCCTACACCATAAAACATTTGTCCTTTTGATACTTTTATCTTCATTTCTTCCTCCTTTTTTAACTCTAACTTAATATATGTTAAGAAAACTCAGACCTAAAGGTTTGAGTTACGTAACTCAGGACTTTAGTCCTGAAGGTTATAGATAACTTTTAGTATAATTTCCTTAACTATTATTATTAATAATAATAGTAATAATAATAGTAATAGTAGTAGTAGTAAGTATTGTGAATAACTTATTCTAAAGGGATTGGTTACTGATAATTTATTGCGACATTTTATAATACACAAAATTATCCACAGGGGTTGTTTATAAACAATACTTTTACACAAAATCCTAAAAATATAACTTTATATAAAATATAATCAAAATTATCCACAAGTTATACACAAATGTTTGGTAATACTAAAATCTCTCTATTCACAAAGATATTCACACCTGTGGATAACTTTAAACAGACCCTTCTTTCTTTAGCCCTCCCATAATCTCCTTTATTTTATTATATAATTCAGCATCCACCTTTATTCTTTCTTGAATTTTATTATAGGCGTGGATAACAGTAGTGTGGTCTCTTTTTCCAAATTCCTTACCGATTTCTGGCAATGAATAATCAGTAATTTCTCTGCATAGATACATTGCCACCTGTCTTGGGAAGACTATTTCCCTATTCCTTTTTTTAATTTTCATATCTTCATAACGGATATTAAATGTTTTAGCTACCATCTTTTGAATTGCTTCAACTGATATTTCCTCTCCCCTTTCCTGCGAGAGGATTTCTTTTAATATTTCCCTGGCTAAGTTTAAAGTTATATCTTTTTTCATTAACGAGGAATAGGCGATAATTTTTGTGAGTGCGCCTTCTAATTCCCTGATATTGAATTTTATTTTATTGGCAATGTAAAAAGTGACTTCCTCTGGGATATTAATTCCTTCAGGTTCCATTTTTTTGCGCAATATTGCCACCCTTGTCTCCAGGTCCGGGGGCTGGATGTCCACAATCAACCCCCATTCAAAGCGTGAGCGCAGACGTTCTTCCAGGGGTATCATCTCTTTGGGCGGGCGGTCAGAAGATATGACGACCTGATGGCGGGACTCATACAGGTCGTTAAAGGTGTGGAAGAATTCTTCCTGTGTGCGCTCCTTGTCAATTAGAAATTGAATATCGTCAACAAGGAGAACATCCACTGTCCTGTATGCCATACGGAACTCCTCCATTTTGTCATCCCGTATTGAATTTATCATTTCGTTGGTGAATTTTTCAGAGGAAATATACTTAACCTTTATCGCTGACTCATTTTTCTTAATGAAGTGTCCGATTGCCTGAAGAAGATGGGTTTTTCCAAGCCCTACCTTACCATATATAAAGAGGGGGTTGTATGCTTTAGCAGGTGCTTCTGCTACTGCCAGGGATGCAGCCTGGGCAAAGTGGTTATTTTCCCCCACGACAAAATTCTCAAAAGTATATTTTGGATTCAGGGTATCGGTTTCCGGATGAGGTTGTTCATCGGCATCGCCTCCTGGCCTGCTTGGCACCAATGGTTTGGCACCCGTGCTGGCAGGAGCAGATGAGGGTTCGCCTGGCGAATCTTCTACGACTAAAAATCTAATTTCGAGAGCTCTATTTGCAATGCCTCTTATCATTTCCGTAATGAGAGCTTGGTAATGTTCGGTAATCCAATCAAGGCAAAACCTGTTTGGCACGCCGATTTCAATTAAATCCTCGGAAGCGCGCAGAAATTGAACAGGTTTAAACCAGGTGTCAAAACTTTGTTTATTGACAGTTTTTTCCAGCCCGGACAGCACCGCCTGCCATACTTCTTCTCCTTCCATTGCTTTCCTCCAGAAAATTTATCCACAAGTTTATCCACATTTGTGGATATAGTTCTCCACAGCCTCTTTTTTGTAGCTGCAGGACTTACCCTGCAATTTTTATTATAGTATATCACAAAAATAAAAAAAATCAAGCAAAAAATATATTACCCTTGACTTTTTTTGAAAATCTGGTAGAATGATATTATAAAAAAAGAGGGCAGTACAGGGCATTTGCCATTATATATATTTAATTCCAGAGAAGATATGGCAGTCCTAAAAGAGGGTGGGCTCGGAGGGATTGATGAGTCTTCTGATAGAAATAAATAAGTGGGGATTTTTACAAAGGAGAACCAAGATATTAACCTGCTTTGATATTGAAGCGGGTTTTTATTTTTAGTGAGGGAGATATGAACTTTATTTCTAATTTTATAAAACACATCCTTGGTAAAAGAGGAAATGGCAGGCATAACGGTGAATTTCTGTATACCATTGGCTATGAGGGATTGCAAGTGGAAGATTTTGTAAATCGCCTCAAGGAAAACAATGTTAAAGTCCTCGCTGATGTCCGAGAGATTCCATTGAGCAGGAAAAAAGGTTTTTCAAAATCTCAGATTGAAAACGCAGTTAACCAGCAAGGGATAAAGTATATCCATTTGAAAAAACTTGGCAGTCCTTCTGCTTTACGCAAGGAAGTAAAGAAAAATGGTGATTATGAGCAGTTCTTTGATGAATACGAGGGGTATCTTGAAACACAAAAGGAAGAACTCCAGTCTCTGTTAAATCTTGTAGAGAATACGATTTGTTGCCTGATGTGTTTTGAAAAAGATGTCGGCGTGTGCCACAGAAAAATAATTGCTTCAGAAGTAAAACGAATAGATAGAAATGGACTACAAGTAGTACACCTATGAAAGATTGGCTGACAAAAGATATCCTTATCACAGTAAAAGCATACCCAAACCCCAGCAAAAAGTACGGAGAAACGATCTGTGTTGCGGGTATAACCATTGATGATAAGAAATGGGTACGTTTATATCCTATTCCATACCGCGATCTGGATGAAGAACAAAAATTCCCGAAATATGCGATTATCAGAGCAAAAATTAGCAAACCCTCAGATGACAAAAGACCGGAGAGTTTTAGAGTAAATGCAGATAGCATAAAGGTAGTAGACCATCTTGATACAAGTGACAAATGGGTTAAAAGAAAAGAGATTGTCCTGCCGACATTAGATAAATCAATGTGTGAAATCCTGAACAAATTGCAAACTGAAAACAAATCCCTCGGAGTTTTTAAACCACGAGATATAAAATTCTACTGGCAGAAAGCAAGGCCAAGGGATGAAGACG
>MNUO01000079.1 GCA_001871015.1 Candidatus Desantisbacteria bacterium CG1_02_38_46 | reverse complement strand
ATATCTTGGAGGGGAAAATGGAAGAAATTAATATTCAAAGAAAAATTATGAAGACTAATGAAGAAATGGGAAAAGTCGCAGCTAAAGAATTGGCTGAAGTCTTGAGAGAATGGACAGTAAAAAAGAAAAAAAGAATTGTTGTTGCTTTTGCCGCTGCTCCTTCCCAGGATACATTTTTAGCCAGCCTTTGCAAGGAAAAAGGAATTGATTGGAAAAAAGTAACTGCTGTTCATCTGGATGAATATGTCGATTTGAAAAGAGGACATCCGAATACATTTGAATCTTATTTAAGAGAACACATCTTTAGTAAAGTTCCAATCCCTGAAAAAAACATTTATTTCATTAAATCTTTAAAAGGAACAGGCGAAGAAATTGCGCAAAAATATGAAGAGATTATCAGAAAACTAATTAAAGAGGTCCGCAAAGAAGATGGAATCTACATAGTTATTTTAGGAATTGGCATAAACGGACATATTGCTTTTATTGAACCGCATGTGGACAAAAGAACATCAAAATTAATAATTCCTGTTGAGATTGATAAGGTTTCTGTTCGGCAACAATATGATGATTATAAAAATCATCCTGACCCTCAAGCCCGATACAAAACTCTAAAAGATGTCCCGCGAAAAGCAATAAGTATGACCTGTGCCGGTATTTTAGAAGCAGATAAAATCTTTTGTATTGTACCTGGCAAACATAAAGCAAGAGCTGTGAAATTAATGTGGGATGGTCCGGTTTCTGATTCACTACCTGCTTCTTTTTTAAGAATGCATCACTGTGTTAATATTTATCTTGATGAAAATTCTGCAAGCGAACTGAACACAAAACCAAAGGTGTCAGGTAAAATGAACCCCTACCCGCTAACACTCCAACAAGTGGGGAGGGATGAAGGAAGGGAGAGGAGGTTATAAATGTCTACTCGACAGAATGTTTTAGAAATGTTTAATTTAAAAGGAAAAACAGCAGTAATTCCCGGAGGAGCAGGCATTCTTGGTTCAAAAATTGCCCGGGGATTAGGAAAAGCAGGAGCAAAAATAGCGATTGGAGATATTGCAAATGCAGATAAAGTTGCGGAAGAATTAAAAAAAGAAAATATAGAAGCAAAAGCATATTTTATCGATGTTTTAGATAAAAATAAGATTGAATCAGCATGCAAAGAAATCATTAAAGATTTCGGTAAAATTGATATTTTGCTGAATGCTGCGGGTGGGAACAGACAGGATGCAACAACTTCTGATAAGCAGGGCTTTTTTGACCTACCTTTTGATGCTTTACAAAAAGTTATCTCCATTAATCTGTTCGGCGGGGCAATTTTGACCTCGCAGGTTTTCGGAAAAGAAATGATTAAAAACAAGGAAGGCGGGTCAATTATTAATATTTCTTCTATGGCTGCTTTCAGACCGCTGACAAAAACCATCGGTTACTCTGCAGCAAAAGCAGCGGTAAGTAATTTTACCCAGTGGCTCGCCATTCATTTTGCCCAGGAATATAACAAAAATTTAAGGGTCAATGCAATTGCACCTGGGTTCTTCTCAACTGCGCAAAATAAATATCTTCTTTACGATGAAAAAGGGAATTTAAGCGAAAGAGGAAATAAAATTATCTCCCATACACCAATGGGAAAATTCGGAGAGCCGGAAGACCTTATCGGTGCCTGCATATGGCTTTCATCTGACGCCTCAAAATTTGTTACCGGAGCAGTCATTCCTATTGACGGCGGTTTCAACGCTTACTCTGTCTAGGTGTCAGGTCTTGACAAATGACAAATGGCTTGTGACACATTATGCAATTGTGGAATAATTCGGACATCCTTTAGAATTCTTGAGGCAATTTCCTGATAGTAAAATAGGGATTGTCCCTGGGGACCGTCACTATTTACGGACGAAGTTGTCGGGGCACCCGCCACGGCGGGTCTGGGACTGTCCCTTTTCTTCGAATCTGGTTGTAAAACTAATGGAATCTCTCTATTAACCTCTGCTATTAATTCTGCCGCCTTCTTAATTTCGCCTCCACTGGTCCTTGGAGTAATTACAATTTTAACAAAAACAAGGGCGCATTTCATTTTTCTATCAAGTATTGTAGTGGTGTAATTCATTGCACACTGTTTTAAAAATTTTTTATGTTCCTTCCACAACTTCTGTCCAATAGCCGTGGGCAGCTTGATATCCATTGCAATAAAATCTACTTCATCAACAATTTTCTTGAGCGCATCTGGCAGTACCCCATTAGTCTCGAGATAAATCTTTAATCCCAATTTCTTTAATTGTGGAATAAGTTCTTTAATGAAATCAACCTGAAGAAGTGGCTCGCCCCCTGTTAAAGAAACAGAGTGATAGATATTAGATCCCGGATACTGGATGTTAGATAAATAACTTTTTAGAATAAAAATAATGCTATCAACTGTCATTGGATTTTCTATTTTACTCATGACACATGACTCATGGCTCATGGCTCGGCAGTATTTATGCCGCCGCAGCGCCTGTGGCGTATCACAGTACTCGCAGCGCAAATTGCATCCAGCAAATCTCAGGAATATCTGTCTCACGCCAAGATAAATTCCCTCTCCCTGAATACTATCAAAAATTTCGCACAACCATCCTTTTGTCATGTTTTGCAACCACAGGCATCTGTTATTCCTGCTTCTATAAATCCCTTTTTTCTCAAACTGCAGGCGTCACATTTACCGCAGGGTTTATTTCTACCCGCATAACAGGACCACGTCAATTCAAACGGAACTCCTAATTTTTTTCCTAATTTTATAATTTGTGCCTTTGTCTTTTTTAATAATGGCACCAGAATTGAAATCGGATTCCCTTCTACTCCGCACTTTGTTCCAAGTCGTGCTATTTTTTTGAAAGCGGTATAATAATTCGGACGGCAGTCAGGATAACCGCTGAAGTCAATTGCATTTGCTCCGATGAAAATTGCCTGTGCTCTGATTGATTCAGCATATGAAAGAGCAATGCTTAAAAAAATTGTATTTCTTGAAGGAACATAAGTTGAAGGAATTCTTTTTTTTATTTCGGCAAGAGATTTGGGAAAAGAAATCTTTCCTGAATTGCGAAATAACGTGCTTCCTTTCCAGGGAAGATTTATCTTAAATACAAAAAGGGGACAGGCTACTTTTCTTGCAATAGCGCGTGCGGATTTTATTTCTCTTTTATGACGCTGCCCATAGTCAAAAGTAAGACAGAAACACTTATAACCTTTTGTCTTTGCCCAATAAAGCGTTGTAGCTGAATCAATGCCACCGGATAACAAGACTATTGCTTTCTTCACAACTTTTCTCTACGCACGATAACTGACTGCTGCTGAATCGGATTCATGAACCCGGACTTCTGCCATCTGCGGCAGTCTTTTTTTCAATCCATCATAGATATACCTGGCAATATTTTCCGAGGTGGGATTTCTTTCTTTAAAAAACACCATCTCATTTAAATATTTGTGGTCCAGCTTCTCCAGAAATTTTTTCAATATTTTCTTTACTTCTCTGGCATCTTTTATCATTCCAATTTTATTGAGGAGATTTGACCTGATATAAACATCTACTTTCCAGTTGTGTCCATGTAACCGGGCACATTTCCACTGATATTTACGCAATTTATGTGCTGCTGAAAAATTTGCACTTACCTTAAGTTCAAACATTTTCTTTTATTTGAATGTTCCACCTGTCGTCAAATATTCCTTTATTCCATTAAAGATAGCTTCGCTAACTTCTTTACGAAATGATTCTGTAGCAAGTTTAGCTTCTTCTTCCGGATTTGAAATAAAAGCAATCTCAATCAATATTGAAGGTGATGCAGCTCCCCTGAGCACATAAAACAAAGCCTGTTTTATACCTCTATTTTCAAGGTTAAGCCTCTCACTCAGATTGTTCTGGACACATGCAGCAGCAAAGCTGGATTCACGAACGAACTCATAATAAGCCATATCCTCGAGGATTGATGCAAGATAATTATTTTTGAGAATTTTTGACTCTTCAAACTCTAATTTTATTACTGAATTCTCCAATACTTCTACAGCTCTCGCATCTGGGTCTAAAGCAGGAGAAACAAAATATGTTTCACATCCTTTCGTCTTTGGTGAAAATGCGGCGTTGCAGTGAATACTGACAAACAAATCTGCTCCTTTTGAGTTTGCGAACTTAGTGCGCTCGAACAATGGAACAAAAATATCATCTTTCCTTGTCATCAATACTTTGAGGGGCAATCTTGAATTTAGAAGGCGATAAACCTTGTGGGCCACATCTAAGTTGATTTCCTTTTCCATTAACCCATTTGGGCCTATGGCTCCCGGGTCCTTCCCCCCATGCCCAGCATCTATTACAATGGTTTTGATTTTAGCCTCTTTCTTCTCCTTTAAACTTTCAAGTGCTTTTTCTCCAAAAGCTTTACCAATAAAACTTATCGGGATAAAGATTATTCCATCTTTAAATTTTGGAGGGGATTCTAAAATATAAACCCGGCTCCCGCCAACAACTTCCCGGCTGGTTGCGGACCTGGAAATCATCATCTGCGGACTGAACGGTAATAGTGTAATTGTTTCATTTTCACTTTTCAAAACTATTTTTCTGGGATATGATTGGAAATCAAAAGAAATGTCAAAAATTTCACAGATATCATCAAGGGAAATATACTCTTTGCCATCAATTTTGGTGGGTTCAAGAATGTAAGCATTGATATCTGTACACAAAATAATAAGAGAAAAAAATATTAAAAAATAGGGACAGCGACCATTTTTGAAAAGCCTTATTTTATAATTGTTTTTCATCGCACTCTTTTTACTTTGGGAAAATGGAGGTGGCGGGAATCGAACCACAGTCCCCAATGGGGTTTACACCCCCTAGGGCCTCGCCTGCGGCGAGTGTTACCCTCTCTACTACGCAGGAGAATTTTTTCCCCTGCACCCCTTAGGGTTCTCAGAAAAAAATGGAGGTGGCGGGAATCGAACCCGCGTCCGAAAATATCTCCCCAGAAGTTACTACATACTTATCATACATTTAATCTTGTCCCGCCCATTCCTGTATGCGGGATAAAAGCGGGACCAGCCTGATTAGTTTTCATCCTGCCTTCTCAGGCAAAAAACGCAGGACTATCCTGCATATCTTACGCCCTTGCCGACCCTGCAGGCGAAACCGGCAGGACGTGCCCCCCTGCTTTCTTGCGAAAGTCCCCACAAGGGGGACGAAAGCAAGAAGGGGGGGATTACGCTACCAAAGTGTTAGCGTTTATGTTTTTGCCGGAAATTTAACGAGATTCCCGACATTCTCGGTATGCAACCACTGGTCTATATTCCCGTCGAAACCTTTTCACCCCCTCCCTCTCATCGCTCTGTCAATTTCTCTTTTGTCTGCTTTCTTTTTCAAAACTTCTCGTTTATCGTGCAATTTCTTGCCTTTTGCTAATCCCAATTCTATTTTAGCCCTGCCTTTTTTAAAATATAATTTCAATGGTATAAGCGTAAGTCCCTTCTGGTTTATTTTACCAATCAGGCGATTTATTTCTTCCCTGTGAAAAAGCAATTTTCTCGTGCGTAAAGGGTCATATTCTTCTTTAGCATCATAAAAATACGGGCTTATGTGCATATTATACAAAAATGCTTCATTTTTTTCTATCCTGCCAAAACTATCGCCGAGATTGACCTTACCTTCACGAAGAGATTTTACTTCGCCTCCAGTCAAAACAAGTCCAGATTCGTATGTCTCAAGGATAAAATAATTGTGATATGCCTTGCGATTTACCGCTATTATTTTCTCTGCCATATATTATACCATAAATATGAAACTTTTGCAAGATTTACTTCTTCCTCACCTCATATCTTATAATTGTCATATAATTCTTGGGGCTTCTGAAAATTAGCTCCGGCCCCCTGATATATTCTTCCTCATGTGGTCCTGTTATTTTATATCCTTTATCCTTTATAAACTTGTGCAGTTTTTCAATCACCTCCCCGTATTTTCACTCCTCAATTGTTGCCGGATATTTTGCATTTGCATTCTGGGCTGGAAGAATCGTAACTTCAGCGAACGCCCCACCCATAGCATACCAAGCACCACCAAACCCCCCACAATAATAACTACCGTCCACAGTATCTTCACCTTATCCTCCCCCGACTATATTCACTCGCCTCCATTTACAATTTGTTCAGTCGATTGAGTAAGATGAAACTGAACTTTCCTACTTTTCGTCAAACCTTTAATGAATATTAGTATAATATTTGTTAAAGGCAAATAAAATATCTGTTTTTGTCTGGAAATGGCACAAATCTGGCACAAATTTTCCTTTGACCTACCACATTCTAACTTAAATCTTCATTGTTTTGTCAGATATTCACTGACATTTTTTGCCTTCCACAAAAGAGCCGGATGCTTTGCTAATTTTTCAGCAAGAGCACCTTTTCCGAACAATAAAGACGGGTCATAAACACCTTTCATCAGCGAATCCAGATATTGCTTCTCATTCTCCTTAAACGAAAACAACTCCTCAATAAAAGGATAAATTATTTTCATCATTTCTTCTCTTGTTGGACGCTCATCTGACCTCAAAATAGGATGGAGAGCAGTCCAGACATCTGTTTCTGATACTATATCCAGTCTTTTTGATGTATACTTTCTAAAATCATCTCTCAACGAGGAGCAGAATAAAATCGTTATAGTCCTCCACATATTTGTATCTATAGGTAGTTTATCTTTTAACAATCGATATAAGTCATACAGGTCTCGTGCCAGACCCCTTTCCAGAAGAGCTTTTGTCTTACCGGCATACAACTCTTCTAACTGAAGGACAGGAAATTCTAAATGAAAATCTTCTTCAAAACTAAAAGATTTCATCCTGACAATCTGCATTACCGGTATACGCATCAGATAATTTATATCCACACGAACGTTATCGTTGTTTCCGTGAAAGTTTACAAATTTAAGCATACATTTTCTCCCGGCATGCTCATCTTCGCTCCATTCAAAGACATATTTCTGGCTTTTGAAAATTTGGTCCATTGTTTCTTCTAATCTTGGGCGTTCCTCCTTCATTCCTTCAAGCTTCGGACTACCGATATAGTCCAGATCAATGTCTACTGATATACGTGGAAACTGAAAGTGAAACTGTGTTATAGCTGTCCCACCTTTAAGTACTATTCTATCTTTCAAATAAGGGTGTTTGCTGAAATCACTAAGCAGAGTCTGCAGGCGTAAAACCTTCTCTACTGAATCACCCTGAAATCCATTTCTTATTTTGTTTATATATTCAGGAGCATATTGCATTAACGTTCGCTTTCTACAAGATATTTTTTGGGAACCATAAGGTTCCATCTCGCTATTAATTTATTATCATCCGAGCGACTTCCAAGATATGCTATAGACGGAGACTTAAATCTTTCAGAGATAAATCTCTTTACCCATTTCTCATCAAAGAAAAATTTATCCTTATATTTCTCAAGCAAATATCCTGCTTTTGCAAAAAGACTTTTCTTTGACAGAACAGAAAGATATTCAAAAACAAAATCCAGGTCAAGATATGGAAGAGCTTCCGCGCAATGGCATAATTCTTCAAATCCACCGGAATATTCAAGTCTATCCAGACAATCTATAAGCGTACGCTCTTTGTTGGTCACCGCAACTCTTACTTTGTCCCTTGCTATTTTTTCTATTCCAAAACTAGCCCTACCCTGCAGGGGTCTTTGCACAGAGACCGAAAGATATGTAACTCCTCTAAAAGATTTCATTTGCTTTTGCAACGAAGTGATATAATACACGGTATTGAATACTTGTGTAGCATAACCAAGCAGTTCAAAAGCAGAATGATAACCTATGACAGCGTCCTCTCGCATTTTTGATGCAGCAAGAAATTTATCTGGAGTGTATGACTTTACATCATAGCCCTGGGGGATAACAAAATATATCCCGCCGCCCATTGTTCCCATTCTACCTTTTTTTAGCAATCTGCCTATTTTGGTCCGCACAGTAGATTTAGTATTTATTTCCTTAAATTCATCCTGATATTCTTTTGAAGTGAATACTGGGCTATTATTTAAAAGATTTTCTTGTGTATTCATTTTAGACTCTTTCTTGCCAAATTATGCATTAACTTGCTACTTTTCTCATTTTGTAGTATATATTATACCACATTTTGCATAATTTTGCAAGTAAATTCGCTTTTTTGTTCTATAACAGAAAAATCGGGCTCTTGTAGGGCAGACCTTTTCGAATATCCGCCAGTCTTTGTGGTGGGAGCCTTACCATATGTCATTGCGACCCCCATTGTTTGCTTGTGCCGAGGTAGGCTCTCGTAAGAGCAAACAAGCATTGGGGGGAAGCAATCCCTCCCTCTTTTTATTGAATTTCCTTCCATATTTTATTGACTGTTTGTGAATTTACAATATTATGGTGAATAAAACCACCGCCAAAAGATTTTGGAATATGCATAAGTTCATGAATCAGTGTTTTCATCTGTTGTTCTTCTGACAGCCTGTCAAACTTTTCGCTTATTACCTCAATTACGTACCGAGCGCCGGTATTCAATGCTTTCTGCATTATTCTTGGTAAAGCATGGCATCTGGCAAGGACGCGGCGCGCCCCGGAACCACGGGAACGAATACAGATAAGGAATTCATTTTTTATGTGGGTAAGTCCGGCAGCAGAAATAATACCATCAACTTTTTCCTTGATATCAGGTGCATCCTCATAAGAAATCATTTTCTTATCCTTTTTGCTTATGGCCGGCACCAATTTGTTTAGTTATAATGGTTCTTCTCCAAAAAGTAGATAAATAGCAAAGAACCTATGCGTTTATTGCCGTCAACAAACGGATGGTTTTTAATTACCAGGTAAAGTAAATTTGCTGCTTTTTCTGATATACCTTGGTACAATTCTTTTTTTGTCAAAGGTCTGATATATGGCACCGATAATGCCATCAAATTTGTGATTTACTTCCTGTCCAAATAAGTTTGTGGCTTCACTTTTTTTCGCAAGACTTGCTTTGACTTAAACAATCAATTTTTGACTGTCTTTATATGTTAAAATAAACTCTGGTTTTTTACCCCTGATTTCTTTAAGCGTTCCTTTATCATATTGGTATAAAAGTGTGAGTGAATTTGCATATTCGTTAATTATATTTAAAAGTTCCTGGGTCTGGTCTGATAACTCAGGATGGCTGGATTTGGTCTTTATGAATTTTATTGTATCTTGAAGTTCTTTTAGTTTTACTGACTGCTCGGAAAGTCTTTTTTGATTTACAGCATAACCCTGAATCAAATAGTCTTTTAATGTTTTAGTTGCCCAGATACGAAATTGGGTGCCTCTTAACGATTTCACTCTATAGCCAACTGATATAATTACATCTAAGTTATAGAAATCGATAGGACGTTCTACTCGTCTTCCACCTTCAGTTTGAACTATTCGGAATTTCCGAATAGTTGATTTTTGTTCTAATTCCTTCTCTTTGTAAATATTTTTTATATGCTCATTGATTGTAGGTACCACCTTATCAAAAAGTCTTGCCATCTTAATCTGACTCAACCAAACTGTTTCTTCTTTAAGTTTAACTTCTATCTCGGTTTTCCCATCTTTAGTGCGGTAAATGGCAATGCTATTCTTTTCTATGCCAGAACTTTGTTGTTCTGCTTGCTTATTCTTCAAGTTCTCTCCTTTTTCTGTATCCACATCTATGCTCCTTTCTGCGACGGTAACTACTGCTGACGAGTGCAAGAAAATGCCGAAGGGGGGAGTTGAACGAGCACAAATCTGGCACAAATTCTGTTTCTCCCCAATTTCTAATCATCAACCTAATCATCAACCTTGCCTACACAGAAACCTTACCTCTCCTCCGGTCCTAACAATCCTCAAACAAGAATATAATACGATGTCCTGCCCTTTCCTTGCGGTTTGATTATCTTCATTTCCACCAGTTTGGATAGTTCCTTATGTACCGCTTGGGCAGAAATCCCAAATAACGCCTGGAAATCCCTGCTTGTTGCCTTGCCATGAGTGTAATATGATTTAATGAACAATCTCTGCAAACAAAACAGAATTCATCTATCGTATATTTTGGGTTAAAAAACATTATCCACTCCTCGCAGATCTCGTCAATCTTTGTAGCGGATTTATCGCACCTGCCCGTCATTGCCTTGAAAAAGGGAATCCAGTATTTGATATGTGACATTCAACGTTTCCTTTGTTTTCCTGCCGGCGAAAAGTAGAACTGTTTCCGTTATTTCATCAAGTTGTTTGCAGTTGGGAAGAGGTCTTAGTCTTTTTTAATTTAGAAAGAAATTTATTCAATTCTTTACTGGCTCCTTCTTTCAATGCCCATTTCTTAATAACTTCAATGTTTATATTCTGCCTGTTTGCAACCATCAATGCTTGTTCCAGAGACTGCATATCGCCCCAGAAAAAGTATGCCGCCAATCTATCTCTGACACAATCAGTGGGTGTCAACATACGAATTATGCCAAATTTTGTCTTTATTGATTGATAATCCTTGATTAGTTCATTGCCAATTGCAATTGGTGGAGCAGGAAACTCAATAAAAAATCGGCATTCTGGATGTTCAAAGTGCCTGCGGCTTTTTCTGAGAAACCCCAGGGGTGTAAATATCTCTTCTATTTCTTTGGTTGAGGAATAAGTGATAAAATCCAAATCGCCTGAAATGTATCTGTTATCGGAATAGATTGAAATGCAGGCACCGCCAACAAGCGTTGCATCTATTCCTTTTTTTCTTAATATTTCGCAAATTAAACCTGATAAGTCACGAATTCCAATCTTTGCCCAATCAATTTTCACAGGGGTTTACCAGCCCTTCTCGGACGCGTTCTCTGCCTGTAATATTTCTTGATTTCATCTTCAGGCAAAAATTCGAGTGCCTTATCAATAAGTACCTTTAATTCCTTCAGGAATGGGTAGCGTGGATTAAACTGGTATATTCTGGTTCTCCCCTGAAGAAAACTTACAACTATCCCACCTTCTTCAAGTCTTCTTAACTGCTGCTGGATTCCATTAACCGGGGTAGCAAAAAGTCTTGAAATTCCCTTTGGATATCCCTGCCTGTATACCTGAAGATAAAAAAGAATTTTTTCAACCGTTAGGTTGCCAAACAATGATTCAAGCATCACATTACTCCACACAATAAGACATTTACCATAATTATTGGTAATTATACCATAATTTATGGTAAATGTCAAGTTATTGAAAATTTTCACAAACTTCTGGTTTTATCAAGACGGTTTTTAACTAATTCGCGTGATGCTCAATCCTTTTAATAATAGGAATCTCTTCAGTAATAATGGAATAGTGTTCTACATTGAAAAATTTTATACCAGGATATTTATCACACAATGCTTTAAACAAACTTTTGAAATCCTTATCGTACAAAAGGTTGTAATATTTAAGCCTTTCCTTGATTGCTTCCGTCCCAAAATCAAGGTAAACCCTGACTGTTCTGTTGCGGTCGCGGAGAAACAATGCACTGATAGCCGCCTTTCTAACCCTTTCGTTTTCCTTTCCTATTCCAAAGCCAATTCTGTGTCTATCTCTTCTTTTCTCTCTTTAAGAGATTTTTTATCATTAAATATAACATACCCTAATTCTTCTGTTAACCTTGAAAATTCCCCGCTTTCATCTTCGTTTATAAAAGCGTTATGAATTATCTGATTTCTCTTCCAGTTTAAATTTTTTAATTGCCTCCAATTATATCCTCTTCTTCCAAGTAAATCAGTAATTTCTCGGTTTGTCAGATTTGGATCTGGCTCTGAACCTGTAACCTTTTTATACGCTTCTTCTAGGAAATTCTCAAAGGCGAAAACCCAGAACGCATGAGCAGTAGCGTAGCGCCTTCTTTTCATCTGTGCAACAGTATATTTAATTAAATCTTTGGAATTATATTTTTTAGCCATTTGTTTTTGTAATCACGCAGTCCTTATCATTTTTGGTGTCCGCTTACCATTTTCATGAATCCAACCTTCTTTATATGGTAAAATGTTAAATAGGGACAGCGCCCGTTTTAAGTTTTTGAATTTTATATGGCACAAAAATGGCACAAGGATTTTTCAATATTTTATAAAAATAAAATCATCGAGGGAAAACTGAAAAAAAAGCAATAGGGGTTCCGAATAAACCTTCGCCCATAAAAAAACATTTACTGTCGGTAAAATCTAAAATGCCGAAGGGAGGAATCGACCGAGCACAAATCTTCTAAGTCCTGATATATCAATGAAAATTAGCGATTCCCCTCGATAATACCCCTCTGCGATTCTTTTATTTGTTTTTACTTGTTTTTATATTCTTGTGTTTGTTTTTGTCTGAACTTGGCACAAATCTGGCACAAATTTTAAAGACCACTTATAGCACTATGCCTTTATTTTGTTATTTTTTTCGTGATTTAATGCGAAAACTTGACTTTTTATTAAAAATATGATATAATTACATTAGAAATAAAAATCAAGGATCGGGGTGTCTCCCGGTCGATAGAGAGCCTCTCTGTTTAACAGAGGGGCTTTTTATTTTATGGAAATAGTTTTAAACCCCATCCTTCATATTTACCATTATTATCGCAATATATTTTCTTTTCTATAATATTGAAATGAGCGGCAAGCATCTCATCTTCTTTTCTTCCCCTTTCTTCTAATTTTATTTCCACAATTGATTCTTTAGCAAAAGTATCCAAATAAAAAATCAATCTTTCTATAATAAAAGATAAAGAGATGCTGTATGGATCTTTAGCGCCCCTCCCGTACTTCTTGATATACTCCTCCTTATTTATTCCAGAAGTAATAATTTTATACTCTGCTTTTTCTAATATTTTATTTAAGTCTGCATAAAAATCAGCCTTCAGTTTTAAATCAAATAATATTTGAAAAGGACCTTCGCATTTTCTTGTCTCGCGGGAATGTAAAATTACTTCTGTAGTTTTAAAATATTTTATTTTGAAGTCATTCATTCTTTTTTCTAATTCAAGTAATCTACCTTCGTTGAAAAGGCAACCACACAAAAGAAACAGTGGAAAGTTTTTATCTACATAGTTAAGCCCGTGGTCTCCGGTTTCATCCAAAAAGAAATAATATTTTGTCATCGGTTACCCTTGAAAAACCATTTTCAATGTTTTATTGTCTGCGAATTCTGTTGTCAAATTTTATGATTACCCTCAATTTCCATCTTCAGTTTCTACTTCATTTCCTAGATCGGAATTAGCGCCCAATTTAGTTTTGGTAATTTTATTCAAAAAACAGTGCCCATTTTTTGACAAAACGAAAGTTGTTATCAAATTCAGACGGGAAGGAGTTGGTTTACCCAAACGTACAAGCGTTCTACCTGAATTATAATTTTCCTTGAATCACTTCCTCTGAATTCTCTTGCTTCATATTCTACAAGATTTTTTACAGAAAGTATAGATAGGACCTGCTTTATTTTTTCATCTATATTTTTCACTTTGATTTTCTTAAGCAATACAACTATATCGTGCACTTTTATTTTGTTCACGCTGCTTCCCTTTCAAAAAGAACTTCTCCATTGGATTCTATATTCTTTGCAAGGGGCGTGTTTCTCTTTGCCAACCATTCTTTCTCAGAATAAATAATTTCTGAAATCATATTCCCGTATAAAGATAGAAAAACTGGGTTCAGTTGTTGAATTATATCTCTTGCAATTTTCTTATCGTTTTCTTTCTTAACCACAATAAGAAGATCTATATCACTTTCAGGCGATTCTTTTCCATGAGCAACTGAACCAAAAAGTATTACCCTTTTGACAAATAACCGTTTTTTGAATAAATGGGTTATTTTATGTTTTAAATCTCTAAACATTTTCTTTTCTAAATGAAAAACCTTGCTTAATTCTTTTGAAAATATACTGCTTTTGTTCAAATTCCATGCAATTGTATTTCCAATCCTCGCACTTTCAATTATTCCATATCGTTGTAGAAAATTCAGAATTTCCCACACTCTCGAGGGAGAAGCATTAACAACTCTCGCTAATTCTCTGCCACTAAATTTCTTTTCTGGATACCGAAACAATATTTTAACAACAGATATTTTTACCTTGCTGGAAAAAATATCCTCTAATATATCATGAAATCTCATCATTTTCTCCAATGTTCTATTTTCCGAACATTTGTTCGTTTTATAAAACATTATAGCACATCTTGATTTAAAAGTCAAATAAATCCTGATTTGTCACACCTGATTCCATCGGTCATGCCGAGTAATAATTGTAAACAACGGATTCATTTAATATAATAGGAAATAGGGACACCGTCCATTCTCTTGGGAAAAAGAAAATTTTTTGACAGATTCAACAAGTTTCAGATTGCACAAATCTGGCACAAGGGATTTACATAAAAATAATCCCCCCACCTTCGTCCTCTCGCACAGGGAAAGAGGAAGGCAGGGCATAAAGCCCTGTGCTACAATTAGCAGAGTAAACTCTGCCACTACTCGGACAAAACAAATGCCGAAGGGGGGAATCTAACGAGCACAAATCTCCTAAGTACTGATATATCAATGAAAATTAGCGATTCCCCTCGGAAATACCCTT
>MNUO01000015.1 GCA_001871015.1 Candidatus Desantisbacteria bacterium CG1_02_38_46 | reverse complement strand
TAAAACTTCTAAACTTGCCTATAAGTGGGTAAACAGAAGAAGTCAGAAGAAAAGTTATACCTTTGAAAGATTTTGTCGCTATTTAAAACATAATCCCTTGCCAGAACCGAAGATATATCATCAATTTTATGCTCTATCCTCGTAGTGAGGAAGCATAATTGAAGAGCCGAATCTGGGAAATCTGGACGTTCGGTTCTGTGAGGGGCATTAAATACCAAATGGAGGTATAAAAGATGTCTACTCGACAAAAAATTTTAGTTTTTATGTTTTTTCTTTTGGTTTTTAGCTTTTCATTTTTTGCTGTAGCTTATGCTGCTTTTGAAAATGTAATGACAACTACTGTTCGGGCTCAGGGAATGGGAGATGCCTTTTGCTCAATTAGCGATGAACCGGCAAGTATTCTTATTAATCCCGCTGGCATTACAAAATTAAAAAGAATGTCTTTAGGGTCCAGTTATTCTAATCTTTTCTTTGGTCTTGTAAATGATCTTGTTTATAATTCTCTTATCAGTTTTTCTACCCCAATTCAAATAGAAAATGAAAAGACAAAAAACGCTATCGGAGCTTTATGGTCATTATTGGGTTCAAATAAATATTCAGAAAATATTTTTGCTTTTTCCTATGCCCATCAAATTTTTGAATCTTTATCCGTTG
The DNA here is from genome assembly GCA_001871015.1 of Candidatus Desantisbacteria bacterium CG1_02_38_46. Lineage (GTDB taxonomy): Bacteria > Desantisbacteria > UBA1551 > UBA1551 > UBA1559 > UBA1559. Next base: position 14,105 of record MNUO01000015.1, on the reverse strand, counting down.
GCGGAACATTAAAAATTCTATTCTGGAATAGTGCACGAACACTTTCTTTTAATTCTGAGGAAGAAGGTCCTTTGAGCAACACAAGCATATCTCTGGATGCAGGATTAATTTATAAACCGGATGAAGCAATTTCTTTTGGTTTGACTCTGGGCAATTTAAATCAACCAAATATTGTTTCCTCCAGTTCAAAAATAGAAGACCATTTACCTCTGGAAATAAGAACAGGAGGAAGTTTTTCTCTGGAAAAATTACTGATTTCTTTTGATTTTATTAACAAGTATTATACTTATCAGGAAAGAACTGAATCAACAGTATGCGTAGGAGCAGAACAGGATTTAGCTCCATTATTTAAAGTTCCTCTCAGTGTCCGTGGCGGAGTAAATTTCCCCTTTTTAAATGGAACAAATTTATCCTTTGGGGGGAGCTATAAAAACTTAGAAAACGATTTTCCTTTCCAGATTGATTATGCAATGATAATTTCTTTGTTCCAGGCAAATCTTTTTACTCATCGTTTTTCATTTACCACCAGTTTTGCACCTGTCCAGGAAGCATTAAAAGAAGAGATGAGAAAAAGAGAAGAAGAATTAAAGAGATTAGAAGAAGAAAAGAAAAAATTGGAAGAGAAAAAGAAAGAAATTAAAGAGAAAGCAGGCGAAGCAATAAAATTAGAGGAAAGGACTGACGGCTTGGGAATAATCATTGATGCCGATATTATTTTTAGCGAGCAGACCTCTGTTCTTTCTTCAGAAGGATTTTCTATTCTCGACAGAGCTCTTGAAATGGCCAATCTTTATCCAGAAAATAAAATAAGAGTTGAAGGTCATACTGATTCTACTGGAAGCTGGGCAGCGAATATGAAACTTTCTTTAGAAAGAGCCCAGGCAGTAGCAAATTATCTCGTAAGTAAGGGGATAGATAAATCTAGAATTTCAAGCCGTGGTTATGGTGCGGATAAACCAGTTGATTCCAATGATACAGAAACAGGAAGAAAACAAAATCGTCGTATAGAAATTATTATCTTGAAGTGGTGAAAAACTTAATTTTTCTAATCATCCCTGTTATTTTATCCAATTTTAGTGCACATTCTCAGACAATTACCTTAGCCACTTTTCTTAACAATAGTGATTATAAAGAAGAAAATATTGAGAAAAAGATAACTTTAAGAATTAAGCAAGAGTTAGAAAATAGAGGGTATCGGATTGTCGCCTTGTGCGACAGGGAAGGATTTAAAAAGGGATTAGAAGATAAAGGTATATGGATTAGTGCAGAAATTAAAGAGTTTTATTTGGGAACTACTTTATTTTCTTTTGGTCCTTTTCGTTATCGGACTGGCAATGCAAAGACAGAAATCAATCTTCAGATTATAAAAAACGGAAAACTTCTTGAAGAGCCTGTTGAGGTAAAAGAGCAAGAAGACAAAACAAATTTTATTTTATTTAGTGAAGAAGAAATAGAAAAAAGAGAAGAAGAAAAATTCGACAATTCTATAAAAGAAAAATTCTTGAAGGAAATAACAGAAGAAATTATTTCTAAATTACTACAAAAAATGTAGCGGTCGCAAGACCTACACCTGTCGGATAAATCCGACCACTACCAAGGAGGATTAAAATGGGAAGAAAAATCGTGGGGATATTAATTCTTATTGGCATTTTGTTTCCAAGCAAGTATTCTTTTTCTCAAGAAATAGAAGGAGCAGCACCACCAGCAGGAGCAGAAGCTTCTCTTTCTTACTATGGAGTAGCCCAGCTGACAAAAATTCGTAATTCCGGGGAAGTTTGCGTAGGAATGCAGGTTGGTTATAAACCATTTGAATTTAAAAACGAAAAAGGAGAAATTATTGGGTTTGATGTTGATATTGCGAAAGAACTTGCAAAGGCATTGGGTGCAGAGCTAATTATCAAAGAATATAAATGGGAGGATTTGACAAAAAATTTAGGCGGAGAGATTAATCTTATCATTTCTGGAATGAGCAGAACCTTAGACAGAGCATTTTATGTTAATTTTACCAACCCATATTTTCAAAGTGGTCAGCTGATGATTGTAAATGAAAAAAATATTCATCTGAAAGACCCTTACGAACTTAACGTTAAAGGAAGGAGAATTATTGTTGTGGGAGGAACAACAGGCGAGGATTTAGCAAATAAGAAATTTAAAAACGCAAAAATTATTTCTGTTTTAAATGAACAGGAAGCAGCAGATAAACTTAATTCTGATAAGGGTGATGCATTCTTATTTGATAAGCCATTTATAGAATATCTTGGTTATTCCTATTCTAAATGGAAAGTTCTCCCCACTCAATTAACCCAGGAAGCTTATTGTTTTGCAATTCCTAAAGGAGACCTGGATTTCCTTTTATGGCTTAATTATTTTATTGAGGAATTAAAAATTTCTGGAAAATATAAGGAAATTTATAATAAATGGTTTAAGTATTAAAAATGTCTAGTCAACGACAAATAAAGATAATTCAAATTGGATTAGGACCAATCGGGCAGAAAATTACTAAATATATTGTAGAAAGAAAAGGTATTGAGATTGTTGCTGTGGTTGACCCTGCTGTGGATAAGGCGGGTAAGAATTTAAGCGAATTATGCTCTCTGGACAAAGATTTAGGGATAAAGGTCCTGCCAGACATTGGCCTGGCAATGCAAGATAATAAACCAGATGTTGCGCTGCTTACAACTTTTTCCAGTCTTGAAAAAATAATTCCACAGGTAGAGGAAATAGCAAAATATGGGGTTAATATTGTTTCAACCTGTGAAGAACTTTCATTTCCCTGGGATACCCAGCCAGAACTTGCAAAAAAACTGGACGAGATTGCAAAAGCAAATAATATTTCTTTATTAGGAACAGGAGTTAACCCCGGGTTCCTTATGGATTTTCTTCCCATTGTCCTGAGCGGTGTATGCCAGCAGGTCAAACAGATGAGAGTCTCTCGGATTCAGGATGCTATAACCAGAAGAATTCCTTTTCAAAAAAAGATTGGTGTGGGGTTAACTCTTGAAGAATTTGAAGAAAAAAGAAGAACTGGAACATTGCGCCATGTTGGTCTTACTGAATCTATGCATATGATTGCCAGGAAAATAGGTTGGCGGCTTGAAAAGACAGAAGATATTCTCACACCGGTTGTTGCAGAATCCGAAGTGTCCATAGGAGATATGAGAATTAAACCAGGGATGGCTCTTGGAGTGCAGCAAACAGGCAAAGGATATTTTAATGGGGAAGAAGTCATTACTCTTATTTTCAGGGCATCTGCTGGAGAAAAAAATCCTGCTGATACAATTGAAATAAAAGGAATCCCTGATATAACCTGTAGAATCCCGGGAGGAATCAACGGGGACATTGCTACCTGTGCTATTACTATCAATGCCATAAGTTCAATTACTGGCCTATCTGGGGGATTAAAAACAATGGCTGACATTCCAGTGGTATCATTTTGGCAGTGAATCGCCCTTTATTTTTTGCTTATGTTGTGCACACGGGTGCACAATAGAGAGGAGGAAAAGGTGATTGAATCAATACCAGATTCTGAATTTAAACAGAGGCATGCGAGGGTACAGGGGGAAGTGAATAAGAGTGGACTGGATGTGTTAATTGTGCATTCAGACGAGGCAGATTTTGCAAATGTCAGGTATCTTTCTGATTACTGGCCAATATTTGAATGCGCGGGTGCACTAATTCCTAAGGAAGGAGATTTAATTCTTCTTATAGGTCCGGAGAGCGAGACATATGCACGCGATCGTTCAAAAATTAAGGAAATAAGAAAAATTCTTCAATACAGAGAGAGCGCAGAGCCGGATTATCCAAATATAAAATTAGATACATTTGAGGCTATATTCAGTCAGATTAATAATGGAAAGCCCGTAAAAAGATTAGGGATTGGAGGATGGCAGGTTATGCCTGTTGCCGTTTACGAGGCGATAAAAAAAGCATTGCCAGATACTGAAATTGTGAAAGCTGACAATATCCTGGCAAACCTGCGGATGATAAAGAGCGAAAATGAAATAGCAATTATGAGGCAGGCATATAAAATTGCAGAACATGGTGTCCAGCAGGTGCTTGCCAAGATAAAACCCGGCATGACAGAGCTTCAGGTGGTTGGAATTGCACAGGAGGCTATTTACTCAAAAGGTGCTGAGTATGAAGGGTATCCTGTGTATCTTTTTGCAGGAAAGAGCACAAATAATGCAATCTCAAGGCCTACCCGCAGAAAAATAAATAAGGGAGAAATGATTCAAATAGGAGTTGGTGCAAAGGTATGCGGGTATTGCTCAACAATCTCTATTCCTGTTTGCATTGGTAAGATGCCCCCTGAGATGCGCAGACTTACAGAAGTGGGATTGGAGGCGCATAAAAAGACTATGGAGTTTATGAGGGCAGGTGTAGCGGCAAAAGAAGTAGTAATAAATTTTAATAGGTTTGTTGAAAGTAAAGGATGCTCGGAAAATCTTCTTTATGGTCCCTGTCATGGAACAGGGATGATGGAAGTTGAGATTCCCTGGGTAGAAGAGACATCGGAGTACCTGCTTCAGGAAAATATGACATTTGCTGTTGACACATTTCTTTACACCCAAAATTATGGACTGAGATGGGAAAGAGGTGCCCGAGTAACAAAAGATGGCGTTGAGGAATTGTCAAAGAAATATAAGGAAATAATGGAATTATGAGACAGGAGAATATCTTTGTGGTGCTCGGTTTTGATATGGAGACAGATATGGGTTCCTGGTCTCCATACTGGGAAGGTCTTAAAAAAGGTACCCCCTTCATATTAGACTTGTTGAAACGAAAAGGCATAGAGGGAACTTTTTTCTTTACCGGTGAAGCAGCAAAACTTTATCCAGAAATTGTGAAGATGGTGTTAAATTCAGGGCAGGAAGTTGGATGCCATTCCCTTTTTCATGAGACAGTAGGAGACCAGATATTTGATATCCCTGGTGTAAAACCCCTGCTTCCAAGCGAGGTTAAAAACAGGCTTAAATTAGCTACAGAATGGGTGAAAAAGGCTTCAGGAGTTAAGCCTGTTTCTTTCAGGTGTCCAAGGTTGTGGGGCAGCACCGCAGTTGTTAATGCGCTGGAAAAACTCGGATATATTGCAGATGTATCTTATCCTCTTTATTACTACACGCAGAGAGTCATTCCTTACCATCCTTCAAGTAAAGATTGGACAAAAGAAGGTAATTTAAAAATCCTTGAAATTCCAAACTTTGCCGACCTTTCTATTAAGAGCAGGGATAAGTACGGTAGAGATAGAGACCAATGGCCTCTTTATCGGGTTAAGAGTGCGGATGCTTTAATGAAACACATAAAGGGCTTTGTCCAATATGTATCGGCAAGGAACCTACCTGTTGTTCTCTGTTTCTATTTTCATCCCTGGGAGTTTGTTAAACAACCCGGGAGTTTTACTTATGGTGAGGGAACCGTGATGCCTTTTGAGTTTTTGTCCAGGAACTGTGGTGCCTATGCCAGGAAACAAATAGAAAAACTAATTGGTAATTTACTAAAAATAAAAGCCCGCTTTTATTCTGCAGGACACCTTGCACGGGTATGGATATCAAAGGGTGCAAGAGAATAAAATGAAAGTTACAATTAGACAGATTGCAAAACAACTTGGGGTTCACCATACAACAGTATCCAGGGCATTGCGCAATAGTCCACGCATCAGCGAGAATATGAGGCAAAGGATAAAATCTCTTGCTATCAAATTAGGCTATAGACCAAATTTAGTAGCTTCAGGCCTGAGCACCAGAAAAACTTTCAATGTGGGATTGATTGTTGCTGATATCTCAACCACCTTTTTCTCGCAGGTTGCACGCGGAGTTGAGGACACAATGCGCAGAGCAGGTTATAATGTATTCATATGCAACACCGACGATAAAATAGAGGATGAGAAATTTCACTGGGATGCCCTTATTTCCCGCGGCGTTGATGGTATTATAATTTCACCAGCTAATTTGAAACCCAGATACCTACAGAAGTTGTTGGGCGCTGGTGTTCCAATTGTATTCATTGACCGTTGCCTGCCCAGTCTCAGAGCAAGTTATGTAATTACCGACCACTTCAGTGGCGGCTATCAAATGACTAAATATTTGTTAAGTCTTGGGCACCGCCGAATTGCTTATGTCCGCGGAGAAGTTGAAATGGGAAGGTTCTATGGATACGAACACGCACTTAAAGAATATGGAATTCCTGTTGATAATTCTCTAACACCTGTTTGTGATTTTACAATTGAAGGTGGAAAGAAAGCAGCTAAAAAACTGGTTCGGATGGAACATCCTCCAACAGCAATATTCTGTGTCAATGACCCCGTTGCCCTTGGAGCAATGAAAGCTATAAGAGAACACGGGTTTCGAATACCTGAAGACATTTCACTGGCAGGTTTTGATAACGCTGACTTTGCTGAATTTCTGCAGCCGCCGCTTACAACTGTGCACCAATCAAAATATGAACTCGGAGAGGAGGCAGCAAGAATACTTCTGCAGGAAATGAACGGTAAATTACGCGAACCCAGAAAAGTCGAATTAAAACCTGTTCTGGTTATAAGAGATTCGTGTCGTCATATTGGAGACAGCAGAGTAAACTCTGCACTTCCAGAGTGCCTACTTTTGGCCACTACAATAATTGCCTAACTATATTATACAAGGGATAAAATGAAAGCAGCAATCGTTGAAGGGAATGGAAAGGTGAAACTTGGCGGGGATATCCCGGTGCCAGAGCCAGGCCCTTATCAGTGCCTGTGTAAAATGCTTGCGTGTGCTACATGCACCGGCACTGATAGGAAAATTATTGACTCCCATATCCGCCTGGATTATCCGGCTATTCTGGGGCACGAAAGTGTTGGGAGAGTAATTAAAATTGGAGCGAAGGTTAGAAATATCAAGGAAGGAGAGATGTTTTTAAGGCCAACTGCCTGTTATCCCGGGGGGAAAATAGGTAATTATTACTCAGGGTGGGGTGGATTTGCTGAGTTCGGTCTAATTACTGATACTAAGGCCCTTCTGGAAGACCATCCTCAGGAAATACCCAATCATTACACTATCTATCAGCAGAGAATACCTCAGGAGATTAGCATTTCGCCTGCAGACGCAACAATGCTTATTACTCTAAAGGAAGTATCCAGTTTTATCGCTAACCTGAAGGTTACCCTTAATTCTTCTGTAGCAATACTGGGATGCGGTGCTGTTGGAATAAGTATGTGTTATTTTGCTAAAATTTTTGGTGCTTATCCTGTTATTGTAATTGGCAGACGGGACAAACCTCTTGAAAACGCAAAAAAAGCAGGTGCGGATTTCACTATTAACAATCAGAAGGAAAACATGGTTTCAAAAGTAAAGGAAATAACTGCAGATAAAGGCGTAAATTATATTATTGATGCAGCAGGGGACATAGACCTTATAACCGAGTCTGAACAATTTCTTTCCTTGAATGGCAAAATTGCTCCCTATGCAGTAGCCGGTTCTTCACAGTATATTTTTGACAGAAATAAAGCACCGCGTCTGAGCGAATTTATTTTCACTGACCCCAGAGAAAATACGGCGCACCAGTATATCCTGGACGCAATCAGACTGAATTTTGTGAATCCAAAACTTTTTTATTCGCATCGTATGCCTCTTGAAAAAATTGAGGAAGGTTTTGAACTTTTAAGAAAAAAAGAAGCATTAAAAATTGTTTTTGAAATGGAGGATTAGAAACATGAAGACCATGGCTGTATTTTTTCCACAGGCAGACAGGTTTGAAATGACGCAGCTGGAACTGGATAAGCCAGGTCCGCGGGATATTGTTGTGCGAACGCTGATATCAGCTATTTCGCCGGGCACTGAGAGATGGATTCTTCGCGGCAAACACATCGGAACGAAATTCCCCTGTGTCCCGGGTTATCAGAGAATTGGAATCATCGAAGAGTGCGGAAAAGAAGTTTCTAATTTTCAACCAGGGGATGTTGTATATGGGTCTGCAGGACGATGGCAGGGTGGCATTATTTCTATGTGGGGAGCACATGCAGGCTTATCTGTGGGGGATAGCAGTGGATATCACTTTGTTTCTTCCTCGTTGCCCAACCGGTTAGAGCTGGAGACATTAGCATTTACAATTGTCGCAGGCGTAGCAAATCGCGGAATTCGTTTTTGTAATGTTTATACAGGACAGCATGTTCTTATAATCGGAGCAGGCTTTATTGGAATTTGCGCAGCGCAGCTGGCAGGTTTGCGCGGCGCTTATCCAGTTTTACTGGAAAAAGATAATGAACGGGTTGAATTTGCAAAAAAATTGATACCCGCTGCACTTTGTGTTGATGATGAAAATCTGGAACAAAAACTCAAAGAAATTGCACCTGCCGGTTTCGATGTTCTTTATGACACGGTTGGGCATGCAGCAACTACTGACAGGATGGTCAGGCATATGCACCACCAGGGCACTCTTTTATTACAGGCGCAGTACTTTGACCGTGAGCGCTGCGCCCTCGATATTGACCAGATTAAAATCCGTGAAATCACCGTAAAAACTACCTGCGGTATTGATGAACAGGACTGGTTTGAAACAATGACTAATATTCGTACACGATTCCTGAAAATCGGTCCATTGATTACCCACCGTTTTGAAGCAAAAGATGCTCTTAAAGGATATGAGTTGCTTAACACCGGTAAGCCGTTCAACTTAGGAATTGTTTTTCGCTGGGATGAAAGGGTTCGCTGAGAAGGAGAAAAAAGTGATTACGCTTGAAAATAATTACCTGAAGTTGGTTGTTGACGGAAAGGGAAGGACTGTAAATCTTGTCGGTAAAGAAACAAAAAAAGACTACGCAGCAAAAAAGAAAACACCTTTATTTTTAATAAAGGAAAAAGAAAAAATTTATAAGCCCTTATCCTGCACCTTCGATAACGACAGGTTCAGCGTAGAGTTCGAGGGGATAGAGGTCAATGCAACGGTAGGAGTGGAGTGCAAGAAGAATTATTTTGTTTTTGAAGTCCTTTCCATTTCAGGGGACGTAGACGAATTTACCTTCCTTAATCTTGAAGTAAAACCCAGGAAATATACGAACAATATGTCTGGCACTGCTTCGGATGATTCTTTTTCGTTTTGTATGAGACACCTTAACTTGCAGGTGTCTCCGCCATTTCCTCCCATGATGCAGGCTACATCCTGCAAAAAATATGGCATAAAGGCAGCCAAAACTTCGCTTATCGGCTGCCCGAAAGAAAAACTGAGAGATATATTAAAAGAATTAGTTGTAGATGAAAAACTCCTCCATTCAAGATGCGGCGGTCCGTTTGCACTGGACGCTGAGGAAAACAGAAGCTCCTATGCATTTAGCTATGACTTATCCGAATCAAACGTTGAAAAGTGGATAGAAATAGCAAAGAAAGGCGGTATAGAGATAATACATTTTAACGGCTGGTATGAATCACTTGGTAGTTACAGGATAAGAAAAGACTTTTTCCCGAATGGTCTGGAGGGTCTGAAGGATGCCATTGGTAAAATCCACGCAGCAGGCCTGAAAGCAGGAATGCACTGCCTTACAGGTTTCATAACGCCAGGCGATCCTTTTACCACACCTGTCCCTGATAAAAGATTGAAGAAAGACAGAATTTTTACTCTTACTGCTGCTCTCGATGAAAAGCAGGTCGAAATCCCGATACTTGAAAGTCCCCGGGGGCTTGATAAAATACTTGCCTATGCAAGCCAGGGTAATGTAATTCAGATTGATGACGAATTAATACAGTATTTTGACTATACGGAAAAACCTCCATACAAACTTATTAACTGCACACGCGGCGCATTCAATACAAAAGTTTCCTCCCATAACAAAAGTTCACCATTACACCATCTTTGGACACGCTATGGGTCTTTTTATCCCGACGAAAACTCCACCCTTGTCGACGAGGTTGCGGATTGCATTGCAAAAGTATTCAATGAGTGCGATTTTGACATGATTTATATGGACGGTTCTGAAGGAATCGGTGACTGGTATGCTGTCGGAAGAATGAGACATGCGATATTCGGCAGAATTAAAAAACCAATAAGGGTTGAGGCAAGCCAGTGGGGATATCATTCCTGGACATATCATTCAGTCATTGGTGCCTGGGATTCTGCCATAAGGGGATTCAAGGGTTTTGCGGACGAGCACTGCCGGTTAAACCGTATCTGGCGTGACGGGAGCATGATGAATGCGCAGCTGGGCTGGTGGGGTATACCGGGACCCGGTGAATTTAACGATGCGATACTTGCGGATGATATCGAGTATCTTGCCTGCAAATCGCTTGCAAATGATTTTCCGATGTCCTTCCACCATATCAAGGTGGGAGAGCCAGACAATGCACGCCTTGATGAATTTCTTGACATCCTGGGAAAATACGAGAAACTGAGATTATCCAGATACTTTCCTGAATCAATCCTGAGAAAAATCGTGAAACCGAAAGAAGAATTTAGGCTTGCCAAGGCTGGAGGCAAATGGAATTTGTATCCCGTTGATTATATAACCCACAAAGTCACCGGATTGAATGACGGAAGTTCTTGCTGGACAATTCAAAACAAGCATTCCGGCCAGCCGTTTAAATTGAGACTGCGCGCTCTTTGCGGTGTTGAACCCTATGATTCGAAAGACAGTATAGTCCTTGCTGATTTTAGCAGGAAAAATGAATTCAAAGTTACGCTTAAAGGAACAGGTTCCTGTAGTTTAGTTCCCTCGTTAAAAGGGAAAAAGAGCGGCTGGTATACGGCAAAGAGCAATAAAATTTCTAAGAGCGGTGCATGGACCAGAATTTCAAAAGTCTTTAAGCCGGAGATTAACATCGCAAAATACGCAGCGCTCGGCGTCTGGGTATACGGTGACGGTAACGGAGAATTGCTGAACATCCAGCCGGGACACCCGATTCAGTACTGGTTTTGTTTTGACGAACATTATATTGACATAAATTTCAAAGGCTGGAAATATTTTGAGCTTTTGCTTTGCGAAAGAGATGCGGACAGATTTTTTAATTATACCTGGCCCTACAAGGAGATAGGGGAGTCATACCGCGACAGAATCCCAGACGACTACACTTTTATCCTGAACATTCAGGACGTGATGTCAATCTGCGGTGCGCAGTTAAAAAGGGACCATTTGCAGAGCATAAACATTTACTATAACAACCTCCCACCCAAGAACCAGGTAAAGTGCTGTATAAGTCCGATAAAGGCACTCCCTGTTGCGAAGGTCAAGCTCGAGAGCCCGTGCATAACAATCCGGGACAGGAAAATCATATTTCCTGTCCAGCTTGAAAGCGGACAGTACATAGAGTTTGAATCAATGTCTGATTGCAGACTATACAATGAAAAAGGCAAAATTTTACAGCAGGTAAAGCCAGAGGGCAAAGTGCCGGTTTTAAAAGAAGGAAAAAATACTGTCAGATTTGATTGTAAAGGGCAGGATGGCTACAATGCCCGTGCGAAAATAACGCTGATAATAAAAGGGGCTAGGTCGACCTGACCCCTTTTATGCTTGACTTTTATATTTTTTGTGTTATAATATAATTTGAGGTGAGATTATGGTAAACAATAAACAGAATATGAACACAAATTATATAATTCAAACTTTATACGAACGAGGATTACATTATTTCGACATTATTCTTTTTTCTCATATATTTGGAATTTCCCATTTAAAATCCTCGCAGGTATTCAAAAACCTTGAGAAAAAGAATTTTGTAACTGAGGTCGAAAAAGGCAAATATCTCCTCCTCGGTTTTGAATCACACCGTGTTTTAAGCCAGCCCTTTTTTATTGGCACAAAGATTGCAGTTCCTTCTTATGTTTCATATTGGAGTGCACTGAACTTTTATGGTTTTACGGAACAGGTGCCTCAGGTTATATTTATTGCCAATACTAAAAGGAAAGGTGAATTGGTATTCCGGGGCATTCGTTACAAATATGTTAAAATTGCCTCAAGGAAATTCTGGGGTTATAAAGAAATCCGTCTCAATGGTCTTTCTTGCCTGCTCGCTGATGAGGAGAAAGCATTTATTGATTCTTTAGATGAACCTTCCTATGCAGGAGGAATAGAGGAAATTTTCAAATGTATTGCTCAGGCAAAAGATAAAATTAATTTTGAGCGGTTGTTTGACTATGCAAAGAGGTTTAGAAATAAGAGCCTTAATTCCCGCCTCGGCTATTTCCTTGAGAATCTCAACATTGATGCCTCACAGTTGAAATCTTACTGTTCAAAAAGTTATGTGAAGATTGATTCAATGCGGCCCTGGTCAAAAACCTGGAATACTAAATGGAAGGTAAATGAAAATATTTCTGAAAGGATGCAATGTTAACAAGAGAACAGGTATCTATTATTGCAAAGAAATATAATATTGGTTTTGCAGTTCAGGAGCGGGATTATATTCAAAGCGTATTTCTCTATCTCCTTTCCAGGGAGACGCAGGGTTTATGTTTCAAGGGAGGAACCTGTTTGCGTATGGTTCATAATTTAAATCGGTTTTCCGAGGACCTCGATTTTAATTTTGTGAACGATAAGGACAAAGTCCGCTCATTATTCCTGGGCAGCGTGGATAACCTGAGAACTTTTGGGATTGAAGCAAAGGCAAGAGATAAGCGGTTCTTCCAGAGTTGGTTCAGTTTTGACCTGAGTTTTCAAGGACCTTTGTTTGACGGCGCATCAACAACAAAAAACAAGATAAAAGTGGATGTGAGTATGAGAGAGGAAGAAGTGGAAATTGAGAAACCCCTGATTGACTTAACTCATACTTATCCTGATATTCCTGTTTTCAGTATTTCCTGCCTGGCTCTTTCACATATTCTTGCTGAGAAAATCAGAGCACTTCTTGTCAGGGGAAAACCAAGGGATTTATATGATGTCTGGTTTCTTTTAAGAAAGAATGTCCATTTCGATATAGAACTTGTCAACAGGAAGCTCGCTCTTTACGCCCTGCCTTTCAGTGAAGAAAAATTATTTAATGTTATCAATAGAATGGAAGCAATCTGGAAAAGGGATTTGAGCGCGCTGCTACCTGCAATAATAGAATTTGCTGATGTTCGTAGAACAGTTATTGAGCAGATTAGGAAGGAGAATAGAAAAAATGATTAATTCACTTAAAGATTTGTCAATTGTGCAGATAATGTTGCGGGCAAAAGAGAATAAAATTGTAGTTCCGGCTTTTAATATAGCCTATCTTCCAATGGCTGAGCCGGTTGCAATGGCGCTTATAAGGACCAGGGCATTCGGTATTGTGGAAGTGGCACGGCCTGACTATGAAAAATTTGGAGCAAAAAGCCTTGAAGCAGTTGCAGCTGAGTATAGAAAATATGAAGACAGGGATTTTATGCGTCTGCACGAGGACCATACTCCGGTTATTGATGAGGAAGGCAGGAAAGTTGACTGGAAATCACTTATTCGAAAAGCCCTAAAGCTAAATTTTGATTCGGTGATGATTGATGGTTCAAGACTTTCCCTGGAAGAAAATATTGAAGTAACAAAAGAAGTTGTTAAAATGGCGCATATAAATGGAGTCCCGGTTGAAGCAGAGTTAGGTGCAGTGCTTGGTCACGAAAAAGGACCAATACCTCCCTATGAAGAACTTTTCAAATCAGGCAAGGGGTTCACTGACCCTGATGAAGCCAGGCGGTTTGTAAAGGAAACAGGTGTTGATTGGCTGTCAGTGGCAGTTGGTAATATTCATGGTGCAATCAGCGGTGCTGCAAAAGACCAGAAAAAACTTGAAGCACGGCTAAATATTGAACATCTTCATAAGCTTGCAGAGCTCACAGATATTCCTCTGGTTCTGCATGGCGGTTCAGGAGTAAATCAGCAATCTGTGCTTGCAGGGATTCAAAATGGTATATGTAAAATTAATGTCGGCACTGAAATAAGGCAGGCATACGAGAATGCACTCAAAGAGAAGCCTGGCGATATTAAATTTGCCCAGGATGCCGTCCAAGAAAAGACTATATTTCTCATAACTGAATATTATCGTATTGTTCATTCTGCTGATAGTCTTTTATAATTTTTTTACGCTTTTTTTTATGATTTTACTACGAAAATTAGCGCTGAGTGCCCCACCGCTTGCGGTGGGGATGAAAGCGCTTTGGTCAGCCCGAAGGGCTGGACAAAAAGCTTTTTTTATGATATA
>MNUO01000066.1 GCA_001871015.1 Candidatus Desantisbacteria bacterium CG1_02_38_46 | reverse complement strand
GTAATATATCATACGGTAATGACCTAATGCATAAACCAAGGTCTCGATTTCTTGATATTATAGGCAGGGAAAGTGAATGGAAAAAGTAGGGTGATAGATGTCTAAATATATCGGGGACGGTTCTGGTTTGGGGTTAAGGTGACGCTACTTGACAACTATGACAGTATTGGAGTATGAACCGTAATACCAAACAGGCACCTGTCTGCGCGCGGACACGCACAGGCAGGAAAGTCAAAGAATGCGAAAAACAGATTGACTCTGTCAGAGGCAGACAGGCAGATGGTTTATAAACTATATGACCTCACAAAAGAAGAAATCGCCATCGTTGAGCAGTTTGGAGCGAAGGACGAATAAATGGTTTTAGAGAAAAGGAAAAATATGACAAATATTGTTAAACAGGATATTATTGAGAAAAAAATATTTTTGATTAGGGGCCTAAATGTAATGTTAGATAGAAACCTTGCTGAACTTTATGGGGTAGAAACAAAATATTTAACTCGTCAGGTCCGCAGAAATATCGAAAGGTTCCCTGAAGATTTTATGTTTCAATTAACCAGAGAGGAATTCTTGAGGTGCCAAATTGTCACCTCAAGTTGGGGTGGTAGACGATATTTACCTTATGCATTTACTGAACAGGGTGTTGCTATGCTTTCCAGTGTTCTTAACAGTAAAAGGGCAATACAAGTAAATATCGGTATAATGCGAGTATTTGTTAATATAAGAAAATTAGTTTCTACAAATAAAGGAATACTTAACAGGTTGAATCAATTGGAAGATAAAGTTCAATCACACGATAAGAAAATAAGAACGATTTTTGAAGTTATCCATAGACCATTAGATACCAAGATGCTATCCCCGGGAAAACCATTTTCAAATAAAAAAGCAATCAGAGATATTATTAGTTCTTGCGAAAAGTATATTTATTGGGTAGATAAGTATTTTTCAAGAGTTGGGTTAGATTGGTTATCAGAATCGCTTAATACCAGTAAAGTAAAAAATATTAAGATTCTGATGTCGTCAGAAAAGACGGATGAGAAATTCTTGTCTTTGTATAAAGATTTAGAGAAAGAACTTAAAAGTGATGGTGTAAAGTGTGAATTACGGGTTATAATTGATAATAAATTGAAGGCAAACATTCATGATAGATGGATTATTTCAGAAAATCTATGCTATAATACTCCATCAACTGATACTGTTGCAAGAGGACAATATAGTGAAGTAAAAAGAACGGCAAATTTTCCCCTATTTGATGAATGGTGGGATAAAAGTAAAAATATTTAATTTTATTGCGATCGAGAATTGGGGGTCAGGCCTACATTTTTGACAAATCTGATTTTGTATCCCGCCGAGTAGGAAAAAATTGTTTTGACGAACCCGAAGAAAGATTAGAAGAAAATTTTAAAGGACATTAGAATCATAAAAAATTATTTAATCTATGTCTAAAAAAGTAATAGAAGATTTCAAAATTGTCTTTGGTGGCCCTTCCAAAAGAGAAAAGGAAATATTGATAAAAAAGTGTATGCATGCACTTGAAGGCAATAATGACTGTGATTTCTATCAAGCAACTGCTGCCGCAGGATATGTAGGCAGGGATGAGAGGTTAGTTAAACCGCTCATCAAAGCATATAAAAGGCGCAGGGGTTGGAAACGATGGTTGGTTTTCAAAACTATTAAATACCTAAAATATGACAAAGAAATACTTTAATACTGTAATGGACTCTTGGTGATGGAAATAAAAATAAATTTTAGTCCAAGACGAATAAAAACAATAAATGCAAGAATAATTGGTGATATAATGTATGCCAATACACCTGCTGGTATGCCACAAGAACAATTACAGAAAATAGTGGAAGATTAGATTCAAAATCCTGAACTTATATTTGAAAAAATAGGGGCTTCCCTTATAGGTTAATCGTATGGAAAAGAATAAATTGGAAGCATATCTGGATATTGAAACAACATCTCTTCTTAATTGCGGTGGAATAATCACAGTGATTGGGATTTATATCACTGATGGAATAGAAGAAAAATTCATCCAATTGATAGGTGAGGAAGTAACTGGAGATAATTTACTAAAAGCTCTGGAGGGAGTGGAAATAATCTATACTTATAATGGAAGTGAATTTGACCTTCCATTTATCAAAGAATACATTGGAATAGCATTGGCCGACTACTTCAAACATATAGATTTAAAGCATGATTGCTGGAGAAAAAATCTATTCGGTGGGCTTAAAAAAGTAGAAAAAACTCTGGGGATTGAAAGAAAAACAAAAGGGATTGACGGAATAAAAGCCATAGAATTATGGGGAAGATACAAAAATTTTAAAGATGAAGAGGCCTTAAAAACCCTGCTGGAATATAACAAAGAGGATGTAATGAATTTGAAAAAAATAAAAGAAATCCTGTGTAAATAAAAGTGAGCGATGATTATTGATTATCACATACACACAAAATTGTGCGGACATGCTGAAGGAGAAATGGAAGAATATGTTCAGTCTGCAATTGCAAAAGGCTTGAAAGAAATAGGATTCTCAGACCACTTTCCCCTTTTCCACATTGAACTGCGGGATTTAAGCATGAAAATGGAAGATATGCCTTTATATATTAATAAGGTAAGGGAACTGCAGGAGAAATTCAAAAAAGATATTTCAATTAAACTCGGGATTGAAGTCGAATATACGCCGGAAATTGAAAAGCGTACAAAGGAATTGTTAAAGAATTACAGTTTTGACTACATACACGGTTCCACCCATTTTCTTGGAAATTGGGTTTTTGACCACCCTGCTTATAAGGATGAGTGGGAAAAAAGAGATGTGTATAAGGTCTATAAAGAATATTTCTCAAGACTGGGCAGAATGGTTGGTTGCGGTCTATTTGATGTTGTTGCACATATTGACCTGGTGAAAAAATTCGGCTACAAACCTGACAGAGGATTGACAGAAATGTACAAGGAAATAACAGGGTTAATTAAGCAACACAATCTATGTGTGGAGGTAAACACTTCAGGCTTACGCAGACCCGTGAAGGAAATATATCCCTCAGAAGAACTTCTGAAAATTTGTTTTAATTCTGGTATCCCGGTCACTATGGGTTCTGATGCACACATTCCTGAAGATGTAGCAAGAGATTTCAATATTGCATTAGCACTGCTCAAGAGAATCGGTTACAAAAAAATTGCCACCTTCTCAAACCGCAAGCGCACGCTGGTTAACTTATAAATATGAACAGGAATTATTATGATATTTGACCGCCGGGTTCCATTTCATTTAAGGATTTCTTATTATTATGATTCGCAGGCAGGATTTTTCTTTGGACTATTCAGTGGGCTGACCTTATCCTTCATTTCTGTAGTTGCACGTCGGATGGGTGCAAGCACCATTCAGATGGCATCCATCACCAGTGCTCCCTGTGTAGGACTGCTCCTGACATTCCTGTGGGTTTACTACAGTGCAGGAAAGAAGAAAATGGCCATTTTATATTGGCCAAAGGTGGTCGCACGCAGTCTCTTCTTCCTGATGCCACTAGTCCATACTCCTTCCTTTTATGTTGGCATATTTGCAGTCTCATCTATCCTTGAAACTGTTGGAAATCCAGTCTACAGTGGAATAGTGAAGGAAATCTACCCGGATAAGCATAGGGGTAAGACAATGGGATATGTGAGGGTAGTTATGAACATTTCCATTATCTTTGCCTCATTCATTGGAGGAAGACTCCTTGATGTCTGGGGGGATAACGGTTTTAGATATCTTTTTCCAATTGGTGCAGTCTTTGGTATTATAGGAATTTCAACTTTTCGAAAAATTAAGATAAAAGGTGAAAAAATTTTCCGCAGGAAAAAACCACAATTTTTTGAATTCTTTCGAGAGTGGTTTAAGGATAAAGTCCTCCTTTATCTGGCTTGCGTAATCTTTGTTGCTGGTTTTGGAAACTTGATGCTTGGACCTCTCTGCCCAATCTTCTTAATTGACCATTTAAATGTATCATTACTATTTGTTGGTATATTAAGTGCACTTTCTTCATTTTCAAGTATCATTGCTTACTATTACTGTGGCAGGTTTGTTGATAGGAAAAATCCACTTTTAATATTGAGGATAATTTTCCTTCTCGTCAGTTTTATCCCGCTGCTCTATTTCTGGGGAAATCGATGGGGAATACTTCTGGCAGCAATAATAGGAGGTTTCAGTATTGGTGGATGGGACATCACCTGGTTTCAATATGTCACCAGGCGTTCATCTCCCGAAGATATCCAGGCTCATGTAGGTCTTTTTTACAATCTCATGGGAATCAGGGGTATTATTGCACCTTTTATAGCAGTTAATTTAATAAATAAAATAGGATTGAGATTTTCATTTCTTGTGCCGTTTGCCGTGATATTCTCAGGTTTCATCCTTATGATAATTTTTGAAAAATACGAAGCGAAGATTGCAAAAGAAAAAGGAGAATAAAAATGCGATGGAAAGGTAATTGGATCTGGACCAAAGTAGGTGAAAAACCGAGGAATTTTTATCTGTGCATCAGGAAAACGCTAAAATTAAATAAAAAAGTAAGGCGGGCAACTGCATTCGTTTCTGCTGACAGCCGTTACAAGTTTTATATTAATGGAAAATATGTCGGGCGTGGAGTAGCAAAGTGTGACCCGAAATTCCAGTATTATGATGTGCACAACATAACAAAAATTTTGCGCCCGGGGAAAAATATAATTGCGGCGATCATCCATCATTATGGAGAAGAAACTTTCAGCTATCTGCTTGGCCGGGGTGGATTCTTATGCCAGATAGAAATGGAATATTCAGACAGCAAAAAAGAAATTATTGGCACAGACAAAACCTGGAGAGTCAAACAGGAAAAGGCTTGGAATCAGGATGCGCCCCGCTCCACTGTTCAGATTGGGTTCCAGGAAATATATGACGCAAGAAAGGAAATGTCCGGCTGGGAGAAATTAAATTTTGATGATTCTGGCTGGGATGAACCAATAGTGATCGGTAAACCACCTGTTGAACCCTGGACAAACCTTATTGAGCGCGACATTCCATTTCTTGCAGAAAAAGAAATCCTGCCGGTGGAAGTTATTGAAATCGGTGAGTGCCCGCAGGCAATTGATTTAAATAATATCAAGGACATATCCGCCATCCTGGATGAGGAATTGCATTTACCCACCCGTGGAGCAGTGCTCCACCCCACGAAAGTGGGTCGGGTACCCGAAAAAAATAAAACATTTCTTTCTATCGGACCCTGCATAGACAAAAGTATTTATCTTGTGCTCGATTTTGGCAAAGAAGTTTCCGGGTTTCCAAGAATTTGCCTCAAAGGAGTGGACGGTGGAGTTATCGATTTCGGATACGATGAGATTCTCATTAAAAACCGAGTTCATCCTACCCGTGGAGGTGGAGCAGCGGGACAATCTGACCGCTACATAATGAAGGATGGGTATCAGGAACACGAACAGGGATTTACCTGGCGCGGATTTAGATACATTCAACTTGTCTTCAGGAACTGTGCAAAGCCGGTGAAATTGTATGGTGTGACTTTGAATCATTATTGTTATCCTGTATCTTACCGCGGCGCTTTTAAGTGTTCTGACCCGATGCTGAACCGTATATGGGAAGTTGGAAGGTATACCTTACAAATGTGCATGCACGATTCCTTCGAAGATTGTCCGTGGAGAGAGCAGACCCAGTGGTGGGGAGATGCAAGAGTGCAGGGACTGGTAAATTATTACGCATTTGGAGACACAAAACTTTTTAAAAAGGGACTTCGTCAGATTGCTGAATCGCAACTGCGCCGCCAGGATGGACTGATGCAGCCATTTGCTCCGGGAGGAACCCATGGTTCATCTATTCACGCTAAAATGGCAATCATCCCTTCATTCTGTCTCATCTGGATTCTGTCACTCTATGATTACTATTTCTATACAGGCGATACTGAACCCGTGAAGAAACTTTACCCAAACCTTAAAAATCTCGTAGAGGCATTCAGGTCATCTCTTTCTGAACGCGGACTCACAACCCTCGAGCACTGGCAATTCATTGACTGGGCACCAATTGACGCAAAACCTGAAAACACTGCTTTGAATTGTTTCCTTTGTGCCGGGTTTATGACTGCTGCAAAAATTGCTCGCCTTAACAACGACAAACCCCAAGCAAAGGAATATGAAAAAATGGCGGCTGAGATGAAGGACAACATAAACAAATACCTGTGGTCCGAAAAAAAAGGATTGTATGCAGACGGAATTCGGGCATCCGCCGAAGATGGGTCGAATAAACAAAGTGAAGTTTTCAGCCAGCAGGCAAATTGTCTTGCGGTTCTGTTTGATATTGCCCCAAAAGAAAAACAGGAAGAGATTATGAATAAAATTCAAACAGATGATAAGGTTGTAAAGATAACTACTCCTTATTTTATGTTCTATTTCCTCTCTGCACTGCTCCACCTAAACAGACACGAATTGGTCAAGGATATCATCCGCACGCGCTGGGGTGAGATGATTGGTAAGGGTGCTACAACATTCTGGGAAGATTTTAGGGGTGTTGCGAATGGCAATGGCGGAGGAAGTCTGTGCCACGCCTGGTCAGCCTGTCCAACAGCAATGCTCTCTATGGAAATTCTTGGCGTTAAGCCATTAGAACCTGGCTTCAGGAAAATCCTTATTGAGCCGCACCTGTTTAACTTGAATTATGCAAAAGGCATTGTCCCGACTGTCATTGGAGATATTAAAATCTCCTGGAAAATAAAAGACAAAATCCTGTCTTTTAAGGCGAGCATTCCAAAGGGATGTACGGCAGAAGCAGTCATATCTGAAGCAGGGGGCACAAAGAAATATACATTTAAAAACGTACTCTCGGTAAGTCACTATTTGCAAGGAGGAATGCTTGGTTAAAACTGCAGTTAAAAAGAATTTATATCCCAAACCGCTCCGTTACCATCTGCGATTTCAGGTCATTCCTGGCAAGAACGCGGAAAGAGACGCTCGCATCCTCGCAGGGTTCTGTAAAAACCACTGTGTGGAAGAGGTGGTCATCTTCTTTGCCGGAGAAGAATGGAACAACGGACTGCTCTCATTAAAAGAAGAGAATATGTGGTTCAATACCGTTAAAAAAGTCAAGCACATTCTTGAGAAGACTGGAATAAAAACGAGTCTGAATCCATGGATGACAGTACTTCATTGTGATCGCGGTCGAAAATTTCCAGAAGACAGAAAATTCAAGCCAGCTGTCTCGCCATGTGGTGAAACGAGCAAGGCGTGTGGTTCTTTTGCAGATGATAACTGGCGCGATTATATTTACAAACTTTATGGTCGATTTGCCAGACTGGGTTTTCGCGTAACCTGGGTTGAAGACGACTTCCGTTACCACAACCATTCTCCGCTGACCTGGGGCATTGGCTTTGAGAAGGAAATATTAAAGCGTTTTGAGAGAAAAATCGGGCGCGGTGTCAGCCGCGAAGAAGTTGTCAGAAATATTCTCAAGCCCGGTCCTCCCCATCCCTGGCGGGAAAAATGGATGGAAAACTGGAGAGAAATTCAAATTGAGGTCGCTGAAGGTCTTGCAAGCGCAGTCTCAAAAAATGCTCCGGATAAAACAAAGATTGGGCTGATGAGTTCACACCCTACCTCCCACAGCGTTGAGGGTCGTGACTGGCAAAAACTCTTCAGGGCTTTCACGATTGGCGGTGATGTAGCCCACAGACCTCACTTTGGGGGATACAGTGAAAGCTTGGGAAGAAATAAAGTTTATTCCATTATGATGCTGGATGTCCAGAAAAATTTCAGGCCCGCATCCTGTGAAGTCGCTCCAGAAATAGAAAATTTTCCATACACAAACTGGAATAAGTCTGACACTCTCACATGGGCAGAAATGGCACTGTGTATGTTCTTCGGCTCTGACGCTCTTTTGCTCAATCTGTTTCCATTTTCCGGAAACCCTGCAGATAGAGAACCAGGAGTCGGAAAACTCCTGGACAGGAGTCGCCCGGGACTTGAGTGGATCTCATCAAAATTTTCAAAAGACCTGCACACGCGAGGTGTCGGTATTCCCTGGAAGCAGGACGCAGCTACACACGTACACACTTATAGCGGCCAATCGATGCACGAACTGAACACGACATCCTTTGAGCCAGGCTATTTTTTACTGCCCTGCGGAGTACCTGTTTCAGCAAATTTTCAGAAAGTTAATGCTCTCTTTGGCAGTCTTGCGTGGGCCTTCACAGATAACGAAATACTTCAGATGCTTGGAGGTGGACTCCTGCTTGATGCGGTGAGCGCTGAGATACTCTGCGAGCGTGGGTTCAGCAAATATATAGGAGTGGAATTTAAAAAATGGACATACAGGGAAGAAAGTAAGTATTCGGTCGAAATGATTGTCTCCAGACAGACAGGAATTGAAAAAGGCTTTTATATGAGTGTAAACCTTTTTGACCGCACAGGCGTGTTGAAACCGATAAAAAAGGCGCGGGAATGGACTGTTATTATCACACCTGAAAAGAAATACTGGGGACCTGGTATGATTGCTTACAAAAATGAAATCGGAGGTCGGATAATAACTCATGCAGTTCCAAATCCTGCGCGTTTAGTGCTGAGTTATCAGCGCCAAATCCTCACTCAAAAAGCGATTGAGTTTATAAGTAAAGGCGCGTTTGATTCTGTTGTAGTCATAGGTGGTCCACACCTGATCCCGATACACTTTGAAAACAAAAATCAGAATTTTGCTGTTATCTTGAATGGTTCACCTGATGCTTCCAGTCCGGCTATAAAAATAAACTCAGAAAATTTCAGGCATTCTGTAAAGGCTACTCTGTTAGCACCACTGGCAAAACCGGAAAAAGTCAATCTCAGCATACAGACCAAAAGAGGTGCACTCACTATAACTTCCTGCAGAGAAATTCCATATCTTGGTTTTCTCGTGCTGGAGTGGTAATTAGAAAAATCTACTCTTGACTTTTTTAAAATAACTGATATACTATAAATTAACTCAAAAGTCAAAGCTATTAGTTTTGAGATTTTACTTATTAAGTGGAGGGATAGATGGGGATGTTTGTTGGATGGGGAAGAAAGGCAAGGGTTGCTTATGGTTTTGATGAGGTTGCCCTTATTCCGAAAAGGGTAGCAATCGACCCAAATGAAGTGGATATATCCTGGAAAATCGGAAAATTCAAATTCAAAATTCCAATACTCGCCTCGGCAATGGATGGAGTAGTTGATACAAAATTTGCCGTTGCTATGAGTAAATTAGGAGGACTTGCTGTTTTGAATCTGGAAGGTATACAAACCCGATACAATGAACCGCAGGAAATTATTGACAGAATTGTTATGGCAAACTCTGAGGAAGCGACTAAAATTCTCCAGAACCTCTACATCCAGCCAATCAAAAAAGAACTTATTGCTAAGCGTATAAAAGAAATAAAATCTAAGGGTGGTGTTGCTGCAGTCTCTGCAATTCCACAGCGCGCTGAAGAATTTTCAAGAATTGCATATAAGGCAGGTGTTGATATATTCGTGGTCCAATCAACTGTAATTACAGCACGCTATATTTCAAAATCCTCCAAGCTCCTTAACCTTAAAAAGTTAACCAGTGATATGCATCCAATCCCGGTGATCGCCGGTAATTGTGTCACATATGAAGTTGCACTTGAGTTGATGGAAACAGGAATTGATGGATTATTAATTGGAGTTGGACCTGGTTCTGCGTGCACAACCCGCAGCGTCCTGGGAGTTGGCGTTCCACAGATTACCGCCACCTCTGATGTAGCCGCTGCACGGGATTTCCATTTCAAAGAAAAACATCACTATGTATCAGTTATTACCGATGGTGGAATGATTACCAGCGGCGATATTTGCAAAGCATTTGCCAGCGGCGCAGATGCAGTAATGATTGGGGGAGCGCTCGCCAGAGCCAAGGAAGCTCCAGGAAAAGGTTTTCACTGGGGAATGGCTATGCCTCACCATGATTTACCACGTGGCACGAGGGTCAAAGTAGGTATCACCGGGACATTAAAGGAAATTCTCCTGGGTCCTTCTCGACTCGATGATGCCACCCAGAATCTTGCCGGGGCACTGCGTAACTGTATGGGTGTATGCGGGGCAAAAAATATAAAGGAAATGCAGTTGACTGAAATAATCATAGCCCCGGGAATTTCCACTGAGGGAAAGACTCTGCAGAAAGAACAAAGAGTCGGGATGGGCAAATGAAGAAAAAAATTTTAATTATTCATGGGCATGGCGGAGGTGCAATGGGGGTCGGACATATGAGAGCCGGGATAGCAATAGAAGAAGCAGCCAGGGTATCCCCTGACCTGGAAGTCCGAATGCTGGATATGCTCGAGTATATTGATTCATTCCTCGAGCGGATGTTTGATATGTTCTACAGGCAGACTATAATGAATTGCCCTAAGTTATGGGCAATATCCTATTACTTACCTGATACGAAATGGTTTGGGAAAATATGGTCAAAACGCCAGGCATCGCTTGACATCAAACATCTGAAAAAAGAATTTGTTGACACTATCAAAGAATTCGCGCCGGATGTGGTAATATGTCCGTTCTGGCTTCCGCTGGAAGTAATTTCCATCTACAGGGAAAAAGGCATTATCGACCCGAACGCCTTCCGCATGTGTGGCGTAATAACCGACTATTATCCACATCGTTTCTGGATTCATCCCAACATTGACAGGTATTTCGTCGCCAATGATTTGTGCAGGACCAGGTTGATTGGAGAAGGAATCGATGCAACCAAAATTCGCATAACCGGAATACCGATTTTGAAGATATTCACAGTTAAGGACGACAGGAATGCAATCTGCGCAAAGATGGGACTAAATCCTGATGACTTCATTCTTTCTATCCTGGGAGGCGGCTTCGGCGCTGGAAGAATAAAGAAAATTTTCACAAAGCTACTTGGTCTTGACCTGCCTGTGCAGGTGCTCGTTACAACCGGCCGTAATAAAAAGTTGAAGTCTGAACTTGAAAAAATAACTGCAAAAGTGCGTTTAAAAAATATGAAAGCGCAGGTTTTTGGATTCATAGACAAAATTGAGGATTTATACAATATCTCCAATTTAATTGTAAGTAAGTCAGGAGGCATATCAATCAGTGAAATTATGTCCATGGGCTGTCCGATGGTGATTATGGACCCCATCCCGGGACAGGAGGAATACAACAGGGATTATCTCGTCCAGAATAATGCAGCGCTCTTCGCCAGAAATCCTAAAGAGTTAGGAAAAATCCTCAGTAGCTTAATCCGCGAACCCGAGAGACTGAAAAAACTGGCTGAAAATGTCCGTCGGATTGCAAGACCAAATGCCGCCATTGACATTGTCAGAGAATCGCTTGCAGTAGAGGAGAATTCATGATTAATAGATACAGTTTACCTGAGATGAAAGCGATATGGGAAGAAGAAAACAGGTACAGAAAATGGCTTGAAATTGAAAAGGCTATCTGCGAGGCGATGGCAAAACTCAAGAAGATTCCAAAGTCTGCGGTCCTGAAAATTCGAACCAGGACAAGGATTAATCTAAACCGCATCCATACACTGGATAAAATTACCAATCATGAGGTCATCGCATTTATCCGCTCACTTCAAGAACAGGTGGGAAAAGATGGTAAATATATCCATTTAGGCTTAACATCATCTGATGTAATGGATAGCGGTCTTTCTTTGCAGATAAAAGAATCTGGAAAAATCATCCTGCGCGACATACAGGAATTACTGCAAACATTAAGAGCAAAGTCCAGAAAATACAAACACACAGTAATGATGGGCCGTACCCACAATGTCCATGCACAGCCGATTACATTCGGACTTAAACTTGCAGTGTGGTATATGGAAATGCAGCGCAACTTCCAGAGAATGAAAGATGCGGTCGATGAAATAAGTTATGGAAAAATTTCTGGCGCAGTTGGAACATATGCTGAAGTTGAACCATTTGTTGAAAAATATGTCTGTAAGAAATTAGGGCTGAAACCCGCTCCAATCTCAAATCAAATCCTTCAAAGAGACAGGCATGCCCAATTCCTCACTACCCTCGCAATCATTGCAACCTCCCTGGACAAATTCTGCCAGGAGATACGCAACCTACAGCATACCGAGATACTTGAAGTAGAGGAATACTTCAGTCCGACGCAGAAGGGTTCCTCAGCAATGCCCCATAAACGCAATCCCATCATCGCTGAGAGAATCTCGGGTTTGAGCCGGGTAATCAGAGGTAATGCGATGGCATCCCTGGAAAATATACCGCTATGGCACGAAAGGGACATCAGCCATTCCTCTGCAGAACGTGTAATAATTCCGGACTCCTGTATCCTTATAGATTATATTCTACAGAAATTCACTCATCTTATAGAAAATCTCAATGTATATCCCAAAAATATGTTAGAGAACCTGAAAAAGAGCCGTAACCTGATTTTTTCTCAGAGGGTGCTTGTAAACCTTATAGAAAAGGGAATGGATTCAAGAATTGCGTATGACCTTGTCCAGAAAAATGCACTGAAGGCATGGAACAATAAAACTGATTTTAAGGAAGAAGTAAAACAAGATTCAAGAATTAAAAAATATTTATCTGGCCTTGACATCGAGAATATTTTTAATATTGGGTATTTTTTAAAGTATGTGGACACTATTTTCCGCGGTCTGCACATCTAAAAATGAAAAGCATCCCCTTTTTTATTTTGCTGGTTATTGTTTACTCTCTTTCTTCTCTTCACTGCTCTGAAACTGTCACAGCACAACCAGATACAATCACTCTTATCCGAAAAAGTAAAGTTGCATTAAAGAACTATTTTAGCCGTCCATATAAAGTAGTCCGTGGCGATACAATGCCAGGCGAAGTAATTGGTAAACTCTTCACCTATGAGGTGAAACGCGGCGACATTCTTTTAAAAATCGCTCTCAAATTTGATATTTCCTATATGTCCATTGTGTATGCAAACAATATTAAAAATCCAGCCCTCATTCATATCGGAGATAAACTCTTCATTCCAAAACGGATGATAATTCCCAAAAAACTCTATAAAGGGCTTCTTCTCAACCTTCCAGAATATCGCCTGTATGTATTCGATGATACCACAGTAGTAAAAGTCTACCCGATCTGTATCGGATTAACAACCTGGAGAACTTCACAGGGAAAATTTAAAATTAGAAACAAAGCAATAAATCCCTCCTGGCACATTCCAGAAGAAATGGCAGTGCGCCTTATGAAGCAACAGGAAATTGTTCCACCAGGGGATACAAATCCTTTAGGTGACAGATGGATTGGTTTAAGTCTGCCAAACATAGGTATCCATAGCACAATAGACACGATGTCTATCGGCAGAACCTCCAGCCATGGATGTATACGCCTTTATCCCCGCGATATTCATGAATTGTTTGATATGGTCAAAGTAGGAGATACAGGAGAAATTATCTACGAACCGGTTAAAATTGGTATGATTGGATCCAGGATATTTCTGGAGATTCACCGGGATATCTATAAACTGGTGCCAAAAATGAAAGATGAAGTAATGCGCAGGCTTGAATCTCTTGGATTAATAAATTTTGTAGACACAGAAAAAATTCAGGAAATTGTGAATGAACGCCGGGGCATACCAATAATTATCGGGAGTGTTGCTGAATAATTTTTTTCACATTTTATTATTATTTTGCAAGTTGAGGCTGGGGACTTGACTTTTTTTAAAAAAGTGTTATAATTTAATCTATGAAATCAAAATTTGTTTTTACTGAAGACCAGAAGAAAGACATTAATGAAATAGGGCAAAATTGTAATTTGCAATTTATTATTTTATATGGTTCTTTTGCTACAAATCACGCAAGAGAAGATAGTGATATGGATATAGCGGTAAAAGGTTATAAAGAAATAAGTTTTCAGGAAATCTTAGACATTTTTGATTCTTTAAGTAGATTGTTTCCAGGCAAAAATCTGGATGTAAAATCTCTGCATAAAGTGGATCCTTTTTTTCGTTTTCAAGTTATGCGGGATGGTATTCTTCTATATGGGAACAAGACAGACTATTTGGATTTTAAGGCCTATGCTTATAGGGATTACCAGGAAAGCAAAAGTCTTTTACGACTTCAATCGCAATTAGTAGAAAAAAGACTGAGTTATTTAAAGGGTTTATATGATTGACAGGGAATTCATCAAAAGAAAAATTGATTTAATTGAACAGAATCTTCAGCGACTGACCGAATTGAAAGGTTTAACTTTCGATGAGGTAGCGAAAGACTTTTTTAAGTACAGTGCCTTGAAGTTAGTATTAATGGAAATTATTGGAAGGGCGATTGATATCAATGAGCACCTAATTGCAGAAATATCAGAAAAAGACACAAGAACTCCTTTAAGCTATAGAGAAACTTTTTTAAGTTTAGTAGATTTTAAAATACTCCCGGAAGAATTTGCTGCGGAGATTTCTAAAAGCGCAGGTTTTAGAAATGCAATTGTGCATGATTATAATAATCTCGATAAATATATCGTGTATACTACTATTGACGAATCTATTGTTCAATATACTCAATATTGTCATTATATTATAGATTATCTGGACTCTCATAATTATTAAAAAAGCACACTTGTATAGTGTTGCAATTTTTGAAAAGAAAGCATACTTAACAAAGTGTGCTTTTTTGTGTTTTTTAAAGCTTAGGTGACAAATATATAGACATCGTAGACTAAGCACTACGGCTACTAATTTTTCAATATTTTTAAAAGGCCAGATAGTCTAATAGCAATCCGCTTTTGATTTTTATTTGACATTATTATCTGTGATTCAGACACTAAACAAACAGTCTCGGAAAAATAAAAAAAATCGCTGAAAACTTGACTTTCTTCTTTTTTTGTGATATAATAGTATTACTAATATAAAGTAATTAGTAATATATAAAAGGAAATGTGAACATCGAAAGTTTAAAATCCAGTATCCAGAAACTAAGAAGTATACGGTTCGCCCTTGAAAAGAGATGTGAGAGCATAGGGAAGATGCTTCCTGCTTCTTTAATTAT
>MNUO01000022.1 GCA_001871015.1 Candidatus Desantisbacteria bacterium CG1_02_38_46 | reverse complement strand
TACTGGGAATAGTCCTGTGCATACCTGGAAATTGGGTAGCAGATTGAAATCCAACCGCTATCAGAAATTGTGTAATTAATTAAAAGGGAACGGGCACTTGTAGAACTTGGGTCATGTCCCTCATCTTTATTTTCTAAAGTGTAATTTCCCCTTGCAGACTGAGTTTCTTCATCGGAGGCGTCTGGAATCTTGGGAGCACTTGAAATTCTCCAGGAATACATATCAACTGGCATATCAACAGATAATCTAATTCCCTCCATATCCTCAACCATTGCCTTGCCAAAAGTGTTTGGATTCTTCCAGCTATACGCAGCTTCTCCTGCAAGACTCATCGTAACAGGAATACGTGCTATACCAGGAAATAACTTTGAAATTAAGGACAATGGTCTTATCTGAGAATCCACATCTATAATCTGATGGCTCTGCGGAGTTGAACGAATTCCTGGAATTTCATCTGGCGAAGGTGTTCCACTGAAAAGATAAGTGGAACCAATTGAAAAATCACTAGATAGAGGTAATTCTGCCCTCATGCCCACAACAGTTTCTACATACTGCCCTCCAAAAGGTGCATATTCATAGTCAATTTTTATATAACTTTCTTCTTTGATATCATCTTCGCGAATAAAAGAAAACCATCCTGATTCATAGTCAATTGTATAATCCACATCCCTGGTCAGAAGTCTTCCATCAAGATAAACTTTTTCACTTTCTTCAACGATATTGGGACGCAATAAGAAAATTTTTATCCGGCTTTTATATTCCGTATGAATAGTGTAATTATGCACCGGGTTAGTAAGAAGGTATGCATCTGGACTAAATGGTTTCACGTCCTGCTTTCCGGTTGGGTCAGTTAATCTCAGGGTTCCAAAATCATAATCAATGATTCCATAATATTTAACACCTGAAATTTGTGAAGTGGGAGCAATTGCAATTATGCTATCCACTGTATTATCGAGATTACGAACTTCTAACACAAAGTTGATATCCTGTTCCTTAGGAATAATACCCCTGTTTCCGAGGTAATAATAATTCTTTAGTTCATATCTATTTGTTCGTGTTTCACTATTTAATTCATCTTTTATGGCGAAAGTATCATTGCTGTCCATATCATAAACTATAATTACATAATTAGTTTCTATGCTGCGAATAAATGAAATAACTGTGCTGTCATTTGAAGTTGACCCATAATTTATATTGTAATCAATCCCGGTATATTGAGGGTCAAAATCTCCGGTTATTGAATCGCCTGAATCTGTAAAGGAACGGTTAATGGTATTATTAGTATTATTGTTATAGTTTTTGTCATCAATATAAATCTTTTCCTTTCCAGAACTAATGTGACGACCAAGTGTATAATACCTCATTTTAGAATAATTGGTATCCAGTATATCTTTTACCTGCTGTGTACTTCTTCCTTTGAACTCCTTTGTTTCTGAGTATCCTTTACTCTGACTTCCAATAAAATTGAATTTTAATTTCTCATATTGTCCTTTTATGCTCAACCCGAAAAGTTGTTTATTGTAGGCAACAAACTCAGTTCCAGGCAGGGAAAGAGTTATATCCCCAAAATTCACATCTTGTATTACATCTCTGGATTCCCCTGAATAAACTACAGAAATTTTTTGCTTCTTTTTCTGGGTATCATCATAATCTATATTCACGGTTACTTTTTCTCCAACCCTGCCACTCAAACGAAATTGTAATTCCTGTGCCATGCTGAAACCGATGGGTTCAGGAGTATAAGTTATTCCCTCAGGAGCGTTCAGGTACCAGGACTGGGAGTATTTAACCTCAGCCATTTTCCTGCCAGATGCTTCAATTTTGGAACGAATCGCCTCATAAACTTTCTGGGGAAGGCCCGGCGTTTGCGTGGTTGTCTCCTGGGCAAAAGAGGTGTAAGATGAAAGTAAAAAGGTAAAAATCACTATAAAGCATACAAAGCAAAAAATAAAGAAATTTCTAATTTTCATACAATCTCGACTACTACTTGAAATCTTCCAATTTCGGATTTTACTTGAAAAAAAAGGAAAAATGAGTATAATATAATATAACTATGAAAATATTAAAGAATTATATAATACGGGAATATCTGCCTCCATTTTTATTCGGGGTTTTAATATTCACTTTCATATTCCTGGCAAGCAAAATAGTCTATATAACAAATATGGTCATTAATAAAGGTGTCGGGATATTTCCCGTCTTAAAACTGATAAGTTACTCACTACCACCTGTTTTAATTCTCACCATACCAATGGGAGTTCTCCTCGCAAGCCTTTTAAGTTTTGGAAGGCTTGCATCAGACAATGAAATAACCGCCATAAAAGCAAGCGGCATAAATCTCACTTCAATAATATCGCCTGCACTCCTTATAGGATTTTTAATTTCACTCTTACTTTTTATTTTTTACAGCAGGGTTCTTCCTGTCTCCAATTACAAATTTTTTGAAACCTCTTATCTTATTGCACAGACAAGACCCACACTTGAACTGCGCGAGCATGCATTCAATGACCTTGGAGAAATGCGTATCTATATTAACAGGATAAACGCTAAAACATCAATTCTGGAAGATATTATTATTTCTGAAAATAAGCCTGAATCCTCTAAGTTTATCACCGCTGAAAAAGGATTGCTCCTCCTTCACCCTGATGGAGTGAAACTAACCTTACAATTAACCAACGGAGCTGTCCACCAGATGGAAACCTCGGATAAAAATAATTATCAGTCTTTACTTTTTAATGTTCACAACATAGTCATTAACCTTGGAGGAACATTCAACAGAGAAAGAGAAAGAATGCTTGAGGAAATGAGTAATTTAGAAATAAAAAAAGAGATAGACAAATATAAAGTAGGGAAGATAAGCATAAATCCATTTTTAGTAGAACTGCACAGGCGCGCAAGCCTCCCATTTGCCTGCCTCTCTTTTACTTTGTTAGGAATACCACTTGGTTTAAAAGCAAGGCATAAAAGTAAATCTATAAATTTTGGAATTAGTGTCTTATTAATATTTATTTATTATCTGCTCTTAATGGGTGGAGAAACAATGGGAATCCGGGGTTTAGCCTCGCCCGCCCTGGCTCTGTGGATTCCAAATGTTGCTTTAGGTGTCGTTGGCATTATTCTCCTTATCAAATCTATTAAGTAATACTGATGTAACTCAGGACTTTAGTCCTGACCGATGTAACTCAAGGCTTTAGCCTTGACCGATGTAACTCAGGACTTTAGTCCTGACCGATGTAACTCAAGGCTTTAGCCTTGACCGATGTAACTCAGGACTTTAGTCCTGACCGATGTAACTCAAGGCTTTAGCCTTGACTGTGGTTAAATCTATCATGAAAATATTAAATCGTTACATCTTAAAACAATTTATTCGTCCCTTTTTTTATACCTTGTTAGCATTCGTTGGAATTTTATTAATTGCAAATGTCTTTGAACATCTAAAGACATTACTCAAAAATAAAGTTTCTTTGTTAACCGCTTTACAATATTTCCTCTTGACTACTTCTTCTATTTTAGCTCAGGTGACTCCAGTGGCTGTGCTTTTAGGGGTCATATTCTCCTTGAATCAATTAACCAAATATCGAGAATTGATGATAATGAAAGCAGTCGGTTTGAATATATCTAAAATTATTGTCCCCATTATTTACTCATCACTTTTTATAAGTTTAGGGGTATTCGGACTGAATGAATTACTCGTCCCACCCTGTATCCAGAAGGCGAATATGCTCAGGTTAACTAAAATTGAAAAAAGAAGTATAAAATCTATATATGAAAATATTTCTTTTAAGTATGCTAACCAATTCTTTTACATAAAGGTTTACAACTCTCAAACCAGAGAGATGTCCACCCTGCAGATGATAGAGCAGAATCCCGATAAAACTGTTTCCATCAGGATAGATGCATCCAGTGGGAAATGGGAAAAATATAATAACGAATATGAATGGACTTTGCTGGATGGAATTACACGCCGATTCAATCCTCACGGCGAGGTTCAGAACATAGAAAAATTTCAAGAATTGAAACTTATCCTAAAATATTCTCCAGAAGATTTCAGGGAAATAAACCCTGAGGAAATGAATATTTTCAGCCTTTTTGATTACATTACCTCCTTGAAGGAAAGTGGTTATTATCCCAGGGATATGCTTGTTGACTTCTACCAGAAAATCTCATTTCCGTTTGCCAGCTTTTTTATAACACTTGTGGGAATCCCATTCGCATTACACTCAAAGAGGAGTGGAAAGGCAACTGGTTTTGGTATGAGTATAGTTATTGCATTCATCTATTGGGTATCAATGTCATTAGGACTCGCATGGGGAAAATCCAGCGTCCTTCCTCCTCAATTTGCTCCTTTCCTGCCAAACTTTATCTGTCTTATGCTTGGAACCTACCTTCTTCATGGTGTCAGGTCTTGACAAATCAGGACTAAAGTCCTGAGTTACATGTCAAGACCTGACACCTGAGTTACATGTCAAGACCTGACACCTTTATTTAATTACCATTATTTTTTCAATAGCGGTCCTTGTGCCGTCGCTGACTACTGCAAGATACACACCAGAAGCAACTCTCTGGTCATAACTATTCTTGCCGTTCCAATCTATATATGCAAAATCAGGATTCCAGTTAAGGATTATCTCATCATCTTTGAATTCTCGCACCAGTTCTCCGGCAATATTGTAAATTTTAACAGTTAAGCCGGTTATAAGTGGAACATTTTTAATAATAATTTTCGTTGACTCAGGAAAACGCAGGGGATTTGGGTAGGCATAAATTTTTATCGGGTCTACTGCGCTAAGAAAATCTCCTATTGCTTTGGCTGCATTTATTCTCCTGTATCCGTAGACAGAATCTTTTCCGGCTGCGCCGAGGTCGTCAACTCCCCTTTTCAGTCTGAGCTCAACTTCAGTATTAGTTAAAACAGGAAACCTGGCAAAAATAAGCGCGGAAACTCCTGAAACAAATGGCGTTGCCATTGAGGTTCCGCTTAAAGAAGCGTAATTTTGAGAATAACCTTTGTCATTCATTGTAACCGAGTGATTAGGCATCGTCGACATTATTGATGTCCCTGGAGCAACCACTGTAATCCAATCTCCGTAATTTGAAAAAGATGCCTTGTTGTCGTTCTGGTCTGTGGCACCTACAGCAATTACACCATCACAGGCAGCAGGAAAATTTTCCTCATTTTTGTTATCATTTCCTGCCGCAGCAATTACTACACAGTTTTTTCCTCTTGCATAATTAACTGCATCTTGTAGAACACTTGTAGGCATTGTTCCACCAAGACTCAAATTAATTACCTTGGCCCTGTCAGCAGCATACTCAATACCTTTAGCAACATTCACATCAGAACCTTCTCCATTATCGTCAAGCACTTTTACTGCAAGAATCTTACTATACCAGGAAACTCCAGCAACCCCTGTGTTGTTGTTAGTAACTGCAGCAATAATTCCTGCTACATGTGTTCCATGGCCATGTCCATCATTCGGGTCAGAATCACCATAAGCAAAATCGTATCCGTAAGGATAAGGAACAAGATTTTTAAGAAGGTCGGGATGGTCGGTGTCAACTCCTGTATCAACTACTGCAACCACTATTGAAGTATCACCTTTTGTAACATCCCAGGCATAATCAGCCCATATCTTTGTAAGTCCCCACTGCTGTCCGTAGTAAGTATCATTCGGGGTAACAAAAATACGCCTTATATAATTTGGCTCAGCATATTCCACATCAACATCAGCCCTGTATTTCTCAATAATTTTCAGGACATCTGAATCAGGGGGAAATTTCAAATGAAGAACCCCAATTTCTTTTAAAACATCCTTGACTGTAGGAATATCAACCTTACATCTACTGCTCAATTGACTAACTTTAGATATACTTACTTCAAGCATTTTCTTAACACTAACTTCTGCGGTTATAGAGCGGGTAATTGCAGGTTTAAATTTAAGCAGAATCTCCCCAGGCGCATATCCCGCCCAAAGTGGTGGTAAGACAAATAATAACAAAAAAAAGAGGGACGCTTCTACTTTTAAAGTAAAACGAGACCTTGACATTGCTTTTATAATTTCGCAAAAAGTAGAAGCGTCCCCTTTTTTCATAATCTCATAATCATAGCGAGGCGATGCGTTCCATATGTATTTTTAATTCCGGAAAGTGGATATATAAAAGCATAGTC
>MNUO01000117.1 GCA_001871015.1 Candidatus Desantisbacteria bacterium CG1_02_38_46 | reverse complement strand
TAACATCACAGGGAAAAGCTACAGGCTTCAAAGCAGGCTGGGAAAGGAGGAAAAGAAGAAAGAAAAAAAGCAGGAATCAAAAGAAGAAAATTGACAAAAAGGCAAAAAGGTGTATAATCTAAAGGAGAAGTAAAGGGAGAGGGGTGAAAATTCAATTAACAGAAAAGGGTGAAATTTCCTTTATAATTTCCATTACCTACAAGAACAGCAAATTCTTCAAGATCAAAAATAGCATAATATGGAATAGCAATAACAATTATTTTGTCTCTTGTCTTTGCAGAGTTTTTTATCCGGTAAGAGCGAATTCCTTTTTGTGCAATTTCCTGTCCTTTTTCTGTTCGATAGGCATTTGTAAGATTGAACATAGAAAGAGTGAGTAAAACATGAGCATTAACTGCATTAAAAGTCTTCTTTGGAATTTTATTGATTAACCATCCCTGTTTCAATTCTCTGAAAGTGGTATTCTCTATCAAACTGCGCAGGTCATATAAATCAAGAATTTCTAATGGATTATTTACTGGTAAGGTCGTGAGAAAAACTTTTTCTTTGCCAGGAGAATATTCTTTTCCTTTCCATTTGGTTACCATAATTACATTTAAAGGATTCCCCATAAATTTTTTTCTTCCCTGATACTCTTCTTTTTTGTATCTATTTAATTTATGCTGGCGCTGATGCTCTTCATCCCCATATTCCTCATAACTGGTTAAATTTTCTATTCCAATAATGGCAACACTTTTATCCACAAGTTTTTCTTTTTCTTTATCTTTTTCTTTATCCTTTCCTTCAACTTTAACTTTTTCCTTTATTTCTCTTTCTTGATAGTATATTCCTTCTTGTCTTATTCCTTTTAAACCTCTTGCATCATTTGTAATCTCCATATTTGTTTTACAAGGAATAATGAAATCTAAATAAAACTCATGTTTAACTTTCCACAAATTTACTCCATCAATAAATCCTCTGTCAATAAGAAGAGTACCAAGTCTTTTCTTATTTAAATTTTCTTGTGCTTTCTTAATTATTTCTAATAAATACTGGGATTCATGCTCCTGAATTTGCACTAATTTTGCTGCTACACAAATATTTGATTCTACCCCTCTAATAACAAGGAGCTTAAATCCATAGATTAGTTTTTCTATTTCTACAATTTCTTTATTCTTATTCACATGCTTTTCTTTTACGGCCTTGCATCCACAACCTTTACATTTACTGGTTGTCTGTATTGGTGTTGAATCAGCAATAAATTTAGAATCAGAGACAAGACCATTTCTTGCAAGTATCTTTATGCTGTAATTAAGAATTTCTTCTATCTCAGAAGGAGAAAATTTAGCAAGAGCATCTGCTAATGTATCTTTATGCATAGGACCATTGTGTTTACCCTGTCCTCTTTTACAGAATCCATTCTTAATTTGTAAACCAGTAAACCCCAATATTTCCAATAGTCCTATGTCCTGAAAGAGAGTATCAGGAATCTGATTCATGCTTGGAACACTAAATAGAACCTTCATCTGATAAAGAAGGATAATTTTGGTAAGAGCGAACATTTTTCTTTGAAATCCTTCACCTTTTATTGGTGGGAGATTAAACAGGCCCAATTTCTTCATAAAAATAAAGAATTCATCCAAATACCCCCATCCTCCATATTTTACCATCTGGTAATCTTTTCCAAGAATTTTTCTTGCAACTTCTTTTTGATTTCGCTCTAAGAATAACCAGCCTACCTGATGACTTTTAACATTTTCTGTATTATTAGACATTCCCTGTTCATTTTTCATTTCTTCTTGTTTTTGCATAAACTTCCTCCACTTTTCTGAATTTTAATTCTGCAATTTCATCAATTAACTTTGTAATTCTTTTATTAAACAGGCGCACTTCTTTCATCTTCTTACAATATTGGCGATATCTTTCAACTAATGGCTGGATTTTACTTAAACTTTCTTTACGCACATATTTACTACGCATATTTTTACCATCATACCAGGTTAAATAGGCAAAGGGACCATAGCCCTTCTTTTTATGTTTAAGCATCCACTTATACCTATCTCCAGCAATTGTTTTCCTGAAAACAAGAGAAACGGGAAGCATTTCTCCTGTATTCTGGCAACTTTTTTCTAAAAAATATCTTCTCTGAGCCAATCTTTTAATTTCATTCTTCAATCTTTCAGGTATATCTTTCATCATGTTTAACCTTTCTTATACCTACTGGATAGTTTTAATAATATATTATTTATGTTATCTATTATATTACAAAAAAAGAAAAAAGTCAAGTTTTCTTACTTTTTTCTTAGAGGTCTTCAAAAACCTTTGATTCTATTAGACTTATTTAAGCCTTTTCCTTATGGCAAAATTTCAGAGACCTGAAGGTCTGAGTTACGTAGCTCAGGACTTTAGTCCTGAATAAAATCAGACCTGAAGGTCTGAGCTACGTAATCTATCAAGGGAAAATGGGCCTGACACCAATTATTTAACAAGAACTAAGCTTCCTGAGTAGACTTTATTTTTTAATTTTAATTGAAAAATATAAAGACCGATTGGAAGTATTTTACCATTATCATCAGTGCCGTCCCATTTAAACCAGACATCATAAATTTTTTCTTCTTCAGACCATTTTCTTACACATCCTCCATTCAAATTATAGATATTCAGGGAAACAGGGGCACTTTCATTTAAATAAAGATGAAGAAGTGTCCAGTCATTAAGTCCATCTTGATTTGGAGAAAAAGGATTGGGGAAAAATTCTACTCTTTCTGGAAAAAGTGAAAATGCATCAATGAAAAGTAATTCTGAATCTGCATACAAGGGCATTACATAACTATCAGATAAAGCAACTGCACCTTTTGCAATCAATATAGCAAAACCCCCTCCTAAAAGAGGTTTAATTTCATAATTTGTCTGATACCATTTTGAACTTCTCCACACCCCGATAGGACATGTACAGGAAACCCCGAAAGGAGTGATAAATTTTACTTCTGGCGGTGAACCTTCGTCCATATCCTCACTAAAATATAGATTAAATTCTAAATTTCCTGGTTCTACTGGAGAATGAGGGTTAAGAGCTATGCGCTCAAGTGGTTGAGGATAAATATGCACTTCATTAATAAAGGGAGAAATTGCACGATTGGAACTGGAAAGCACTGCTCTATATTGGAGGTAACGCCCGGGAATTCCTACTACACCATCACTTTTGTTTACCCTTGTCCAGGAGGTACTTTCAAGAGCATAGGTATTAGAAGCACTGCGAAAATAAAATTCAACACTTGTTCCTATAGATATATCTGTATCCCACTTCATTCTCGCAAGACGTGGAATATTTCCATAGTCGTGGACAGAAGAAATAATTTCTCCTTTCATCCCTGTGTTTATTCTTAAATTATCAAAATAAGCACTATCTCTTACCCATAAACCTATTTTACCAGAACGCATGCTTGAATCTTCGGCAACAATATATTTTGCTCCATCTGCCCAAACTTCGATACGGGAACCTTCGGCAACAACTTTATAATTTACTTTTGTTTTGTTAGTCATTGGACAATAAGAATAAGCAACGGTATAACTGTATCCTCCTGCTACTTTATAAAGATAAACGTAACTACCAGAATTATACACTCGGTAATAATTGCTGCTGTCCTTCCATCTAAATACACACCCTGAATAAAAAGTATAGGTACCTTTGCCTCTTAAAATCATTGTAAAATTAAAAGTGAAATCAGTAAATTCACGACCTTCAAGAAGAGAGTAAAACTGCACTGATGAACCACAGGTTTCCCCGTAATATTCTCCGTCTTTTACTGTCCAGGCACCTGTATTGGGAACAAACCCATATGCTAAACCATCGTCAAAGTTTTCTTCATAGGTGAGCCCAACATTTCCCTTTCCTACCACAGCATTAATAATCATACCGCCAAGAAAATCACCATCTAAGGTCTGCAAAAAAGAAGAACCTTTTTTTCTTAAGTTTTCGTAGCCGGTATTATAATGCTCTAAGACCTCTGTTTCATCTAATGCACGATTATATATTCTAACTTCATCAATAATTCCGCCAAATGGATATTCACTAATTCCATTTCCAATTCTTAAGCTAGAGCTGCTGAATGCGGGAGTAATAGTTTGTGCTACTGGGCTAACGGGCACTTTATCAATATAAAGTCTCAAATAAGTTCCATCTACAGTGAATACAATGTGGTGCCAATTATTATCTATGCTACCAGAAGAGATCGCCTGAAAGGTTGCGCCATTTCCAATAAAACACTTTATATTATTATTAGTATCATACCAGATTGAATAATTCTCATTTGCTGAAATTCCATGACCTGGCTTACCTACCACTACCTGCCAGGCACCATTCTTTGTCCTCTTTGCCCATACTTCAACAGTAAAATTTGTTAAGTCAAGACTCGCGCCAGCTCCACAATCCACATAACTGCTCCCACTAAATTTGAGTGCTGACCCCTCTACAGAAGCACTTGTATAACTTGCACCTTTAATAGTTCCGTGATTATTCTGTCCCGAAGTATCATAAGCAGTGCTTCCTGAACCTTCATTAAATTTCCAATAGCCCACCAACCCTGCTTCGGAATGAAGATTTGTTGCAAAAAAAGTACACAGATTGAAAATACAGATTGCGCAGATTATTAAGCAATTTTTATTCATAATTTTAATCCATTGCTTTCAAAAATCTTTGCGAAAATTAAACCAGCAACGCGGATCAGTGTAAACCCCGAACCAAATATTTCTCTTTACATTATTGCGAGAGGGGTTGATTAAATAACTTTCATTAATAATTTCATATCCGATAATCAACTGCCATTGTGCTGCTTTTGATAATATTTGAAATTCAAAATAATTATGACGATAATCATCGTAAGAATCAAAAGGATTGATAAAAGCTTTAACAGATGTACCAATATTTAAACTTGTTTTTTCAAATATTTTATATTGAAGTTTTAACATATAAGTAGAGGTGTATCCATCCTCAATCAAAAGTTTATAGAAAGGAATGAAACATAATTTACGCGGGAGTAAATCAAAATTTACTCTAAAAATTAAACCAAACCATGTAAGGTAGTTGTTCCTATCTAATTGAAAATTGTGATCAGATAAACATTTTAAATTGAAAGAGATATTCTTAGCCTGCGGAAAAGAAAATTTTGCATTTGCTCCAGCCGTTCCCCTTATACTATCTCTATAATCAAGAAGATTCGCACCCCCAACAGGATTGCGAATAGTATCTTCTATTTTTTTCAAATTTCCTTCTAAATTTATTGAGCCGTACTTTGGAATTTCTAAATTATATTTTACCAATCCCCCTATTTGCCTGGTAATCTCATCAGTGGTAATTTTTTTAAAATCATCATAATCTAATCTTACATTTAAATTTTTCAACAAATCATATCCAAGAAAAATACCGTATCCTTTTAAATCTAAATCATAAAGATAATCAGGCTTACCATCACTTTCCATGTCATCAGGAGTAGAAGTATTATTGTTTCGGTCAAGTCCAACAGAAGACCAGCGTGGTCCTTTTAAGTCGCTAAGAAAATCATCTTCCCATCCAGGAATACGATGGAACCAGTTAGGATCATTATAATAAAAATAAACAGTGGAAGTGTAAGGATACGCACCTTGGATATTATAACCATCATTAATACAATAGCCATCAATTCCAGATTTATACATTGGTTGGGTATAAAAATAATCACCCCCGACCAGAAACTTACCAAACTTTCTTTCACCTCGAAAATAAAAAATTGAGGCTTCTTCCTTGAATCTTTCTCCATATTTATGTGGAAACTTTCTAAAAGTCTGACTGAAGCAATATTCGGTTTTAAAATTAACTCCTAAAATTTTTCCATTAAGATTTACTCCATAAATGCGATTGCCTGCCACTACTCCATAGGTCATACTTTTTCTTCCACGATTAGAATAGTCTTTAACATTCCCCTCTGCCTGTAAAGTTATGTAAGGATAAGGAAAGTATCCCCGGTCAGCTCTCCATCCGCGTAGTTCTACTTTATAATCATTCGCCAGGTCCAAAACTACTTCTATCTTTTTCATATCTAAATAAGGATAAGAAGTAAGATCGATATAGTAATAAAGATATTGATATCCCTGCACGTAGGCAACATTACCTACAACACTTCCGCTGCCACCGTGGCTGGTAGTAGTAGGATCAATTTTCTTATAAAAGTTTCCATTTATATAGAGTTCCCCACCATAGAAAACTGCACCGCTGTCTGTATCGTCAGGATAATCATCAAAAATCCATATGTAAATACGTGAAGGGGAAGTATCAGGAATATTCCCATCAAGTGAATTTTCATCAATATTACCTACATCTTTGTGATGATTGATAAAACTTAAGCCTAAATAAAAATCACACCAGTTTGATTTAAAATTTCGGTCTAAATAAAAAGCATTTAAATAGGTATTATTGGTTGCCTGTAAGGTTTTACCATATGCAGGAGTAGCGTATGGAGAAGATGTCTGTGCGAAGAAATAGCAGAATCTGTGTTTTGGCCAGTTAATTGTACATCTAATTGACGGAAGGCTTGTCCTTTTTAAAGTATAAGAAGTAAAAAGAGGATAATAAAAATAGTCGCTATACCACCATTTGACCCCAACAGCTAAAGTCATCTCTCTGTTTTTATATTTATCTGCCCAGGATATTTTCTGATATCCCCTACCAATATAAAACTCATTTTTATAATTCTCCTGTGCAAACAGAGGAAAAGATAA
Source organism: Candidatus Desantisbacteria bacterium CG1_02_38_46 (assembly GCA_001871015.1). Classification (GTDB taxonomy): domain Bacteria; phylum Desantisbacteria; class UBA1551; order UBA1551; family UBA1559; genus UBA1559. The sequence goes on along the minus strand of MNUO01000117.1, from coordinate 8,352 downwards.
AAAGAAAATAAGTAAAAAAATAGGAAATTTATTCATAAATAGGGAGGTGTCAGGTCTTGACAAATGACAAATATCAGGACTAAAGTCCTGAGTTACATGTCAAGACCTGACACCTGAACAAATTCATCTTTTAACTTCTGGTAAAGTGAGCGATAAATTCTGTAATATTCTTCATACCTTTTAACATTTTCTTTTATCGGCTCAGTCACAGAAGTCACATGAATTGTGTTATCACATGCTTCCTCCACATTTTTATAAATACCAGTACCCACCCCTGCAAGCAATGCAACACCAAATGCCGGGCCTTCTTTTATGCTAATTGTTGACATTGGAGCATTGTTAATGTCCGCCTGAATCTGACGCCACAATGTGCTTCTGGCTCCTCCACCAGATGCCCTGATTTCTTCAATTTTTATACGAAGTTTCTTGATAATTTCAAGAGAATCCCTCAAACCAAATGCCACTCCTTCCATCACAGCACGAACTAAATGTGCTTTTGTATGACGGGGTGTCAATCCAAAAAATACACCCTTTGCATAAGGGTCAGGATATGGAGTACGCTCACCCATCAGATAGGGAAGAAAGATAAGTCCTTCAGAGCAGGGTTTAACCTGAGATGCTTCCATGGTCAAAATCTCATATGGATCCTGCCCGGTCATTTTACCAACATTCACCTCTTCCATCCCAAAAGTATCCCTGAACCATTTAAGACTCACACCTGCGCATAGCATTACACCCATTATATGCCATTTTCCCGGTATAGCATGGCAGAAAGTATGAGTTCTCAAAAAAGGATCAACTTTGACATCGTCAAGGGATGCAAAAACAACTCCTGATGTACCGATAGTGGAAGAAAGCAAACCTTCTTTGATTATTCCGTTTCCAACTCCACCTGCTGCCTGGTCACCTGCGCCGCCCACAACAGGAATTCCTTCTTTTAAACCTGTTTCTTTTGCAGATTCTGATGTTATTTTTCCAGTAATCTGCGGTGATTCATAAACCACTGGCAAATTTTCTTTTTTTATCCTGAAAGCAGAGAGTATTTCCTCAGACCATTTTCTCTTCTTCACATCGAGCATAAGAGTTCCTGACGCATCTGAGACCTCGGTTGCAAATTCCCCTGTCAACTTGAATCGGATATAATCTTTTGGTAAAAGCATTTTATGAACTTTTTCATAAATCTCTGGCTCTTCCTGCATAACCCATATAATTTTCGGGAGGGTAAAACCGGTGAGCGCCGGATTACCTGTTGATTGGACAAGAGTCTGCTTAGTTTTGCGCATAATATATTCACATTGTTTCACCGTCCTCTGGTCGCACCACAGGATACTTCTTCTCAAAACTTTGCAATGATTATCAAGAAGAACAAGACTGTGCATCTGACCGGATATACCTATTCCGCCAATCTCATGGGACTGGACATTGGCATTTTTCAATGCCTCACCAATGGCTTTCTTTGTGCCTTCCCACCAGTCCAGAGGCTCCTGTTCCACGAACAGAGGTTGGGGATGATAAAGTGGGTATTCACTAACTCCCGCACCAACCAATTTTCCACTTTCATCAATAATAATTGCTCTTGCACTGGTAGTTCCTATATCAATACCCATTAAATACGGCATCGGACCTCCATGGGAGGTGTCAGGTCTTGACATGTAACTCAGGACTTTAGTCCTGATTTGTCAAGACCTGACACCTGAGATAGGAAAGAAAGTGATTCCATGTCTCTTTCAAGATAAAAGTTGAGATAATCCTGCACAATGTCTTCTAATTCCCTCTCGCAATATAGTGAGATTCTTAAATTTCTAAGGGAGCGCGGCTCTATTCTCATCAATTGCCTAAGATATTGTAAAGAAGAAGCTGAAACAGGTAGTACGCCCGTCTTTCCATTTTTACAATTATTACAGAGAATTCCTCCCTGATTGACACTAAAATTATATCCTTTCCCCACCTTTATTTCATTTGAGCAGAGGACACATTTCTCAATCTGGGGATTATATCCAAGAATATTAAAAAAGCGCAGGGTAAACCCGTAAATTAAAACATTGGTATTCTTTAGCTCTCTGCCAGAGCTCAGGAACTCTCTTAACAAATGAAATATTCTGTGTCCATCATCCTCTTCCTCGCCAGTCATCCTGTTTACTAACTCGACTAAAAAATTCCCATAAGCAAATTCAACAAGGTTTTCCCGCAGATTTCTAAACGAATTCTGAATTTGAGCATCGCTTATGATATCTAAAGTGGGTGCATGAGGGTACGATTGCCTGCTTGAATTATTTTTAGAATATATCAACAAACTTGAGAGCGTAAAGAGCTCTAAACTTGAACCAAATTTGCTCCTGGTTTTGCGGACACCCTTTGCAATCGCCTTTATCTTACCTCTTTCCTCTGAGTATAATGTCATAAGCTTATCTGCCTCGCCAATATCCTTTCCTCCTAAAACAATTGCCCTCACTTTGTATAACATATTACTCTATATCGTACTCATCATGAATTTCACCAACAATTTCCTCAACGACATCCTCTAATGTCACCAATCCCTTTGTTATATTATTCTCATCAATAACCAGTCCGATATGCAATTTGCGACTTTGAAATTGTTTGAGGAGGTCCTTCACCTTCATTGATTCCATAACAAAATAAGGTTCACGAATGATATCCTGTAATTTTATAAGGGTTTTGTTCTTCCAGAGGTTAAGGATATCCTTTGTATAGATTATACCGGTAATGTGGTTAAGGTCCTCCCGATAAACAGGAATTCTGGAATAACCGGATTCTACTGCTATGTTAAGTATTTCGTTCAACTGCATCTCTTCCTTGACTGCTACAATTGTCTCTAAAGGTTTCATAATTTGGGAAACTTTCACATCTCCAAATTCAAAAACACTGTGTATCATCTCCCTCTCATCTTTTTCCAGAACTCCTTCTTTCTCCCCGATATCCACAAGACTTCTCAACTCCTCCTCTGTGATAAAAGGAACGCTCTTCACGCTTTCTCCCCTGAAAAGAAAAATCAGAAAATTCGCAAAGAGAACAAATAACCTTGTAACCGGGTAAAACAACTTGTCAAATAACATAAGCACCTTGATAATGAATGGAGACATCGTCTTCGCATGCTGTTTGCTAAAAATCTTTGGTGTAATCTCACAAAAGAAAAGGATTACGAAAATCATTATTCCTGTTGCAATAGCTATGCCTTTATTTCCAAAAATATCGAGGGCAATAGTGGAAGCGATCGCGGACGCTGAGAGGTTGGCAATATCTGTTCCCACAAGCACTGTGGTAAGAAGACGACTTACCTCATCAGCCCACTCCTCTTCTCTCTTTTTTATCAATTTCTCCAATTTCCACTTGTCAAGCGATGTCAGAGTTATTTCAGCCATATTAAAAAAAGCGGAAAGTAAAAGAAGAAAAAATAAAATGATAAATTTAATAAACATATTTTTAACTGAATAACTGGAATATGGAAATTGTAACCAAAAAACCCAGTACTGCCCCGACAACTACTTCCTTCACATTGTGGACTTTTTCTCTTATTCTGCTCAAACTAACTAAAAAACTCAAGAAGAAAGTTAAAGTTGAAATCAATAAATCCCCGGACATAAAAACTACCACAGCCAGGCAGGCAAATGCCACTGCAGAATGACCACTGGGCATTCCGCCACGAAGAAATGATAATTTACCACTGTGGTAGGCGCGCGCTTTGGCAATAAGCACAAGAAATACTACTAAAACAATTGCTATAAAAGTAAGGTGTGGTGGAGCCTGCTGCACCTTGAATACTATTGTGGGAAATTTCGGGATGAGTCGTGTAAAAAAAAGAAGATAACCGGTGACTGCGGCATTTATAGCTGAAAGCAAAACTGCCCCTGCAGATATGTCTTTTACCATACCAGCTATATCACTAAATTCAGGAGAGAAAAGGTCAGTAATAAATTCTACAATTGTATTAATGATCTCTGTAATCAAAACCAGTACTATTGCAAACGCCAGCACAATTAATTCAATTTTGGTCAAATTGAGGAATAGACTTATAATAAGTATCGCGATTGCTGCAAGGAAGTGAAATTTCATATTCCTCTGAGTCTGCAATACTTCTACTAACCCTCTGATAGCAGCATCAAAACTGTCCCGCATGGTTCTTTTTCCGTTCATGCTCTTCCTCTATTGGCTGAATACTGGTTTTCAAGACCAGCGCCATCAGCCACTCGGCCACCTCTCCGAATATTTGATTTAACGAATCATACTTTGCTTAATCTTTCAATTTCTTTTTTAATTTCTTCAATAGTTTCAGAATTGTGAATAATTTTATTTTTCCCTTCTTTGACTGAAATTATATAGAAGATTTTACCACCATATTTGGCAGTAAATTTTTCGTGTGTATTTTTCTGAAATTTTAACTCATTAATAATTTGTGTGATGTAAGCATGCCCCGCTGGTTTAATCTGAAGTCCGATATATTTGTCTTTCACCTTGATAAAAAAATCTACATTATACCCTCTATCCCATTCATCAGGTGCTGGTTCTACTTTAACACCCAAAATCTTTTGCAATTGTCCATAATTTGTAATCAAAAGTATTGTCTGCATAAGCCAGACCATTTTTGATTAGATGTGCGTTTAAAAAAGTTTTATTCCATAGATAAAGATAACAAAGCAAATTATTGCTTTCATCATACTTTTTATTATCAAATTTTAAAAATACCTTTTGTCCACGGGTTTTTTCTTCTAAAAAATGAATCGCTTCTTCGGTTTTTTCTGGTTTCTCCTTAACACCCAATAACCGGATTTTTAGCCCATCATCTAAAATCAATATCTCTGGAGAAATTATTTCTTTTACCTTGTGATATTTTTCTTTTTCGTAATGAGAATTATCTATCTTTGAACCAAACCTCAATTTTCTGGGGTCAATTTTTTTGTCAAATTTTATCGGGTCATTGAAAATATAAGGTAGTTTTTTAATTTCTTCACTAAAATCTATCCATGACTTTTCTTGTTTGATTATTTCAATATTTATATCCTGAAAAAGAGTTTTTTGTTTTGTTTCCACTTTTTCCTTTATAATTGGCAAAAACTCTTCACTTATTTCATATCCAATAGAATTCCTCTTTAGACTTTTAGCGGCCAAAGAAGTTGTTCCGCTTCCGAGAAATGGGTCAAGCACTGTATCTCCAACGAAACTGAACATTTTAATAAGACGCTTCGGCAATTCCTCAGGAAACATTGCCAAATGTTTATTCTGCTTTTCACCTGGGAAATTCCAGTGTCCGGTAAAATATTTATTCCATTCTTCTTGGGTCAATTTTGATTGTTCTTTGATTTCTTTACTTACCTTAGGAGAATCTCCATATTTTTTAAAAATCAAAATAAACTCATAATCAAGTTTAATAATTCCACTTCTCGGATACGGAAAAGAACCCATCACTGTTGCTCCACCCGTTGTATGGCAGGTGGTAACCTTTTGCCAGATTATTGCTCCCATATAATCAAAACTCGCACTCTCACAGAACTTTATTATTTCTGTTCTTATCGGAATAATTTTGTATCTCCCATAATAAACTGAGCGGGCAAATTGATCGCCAATGTTAATACATAATCGGCAACCCTTATGTAAAATCCTGTGGCACTCATTCCACACTAAATTAAGATTATTAATGTATTCTTCATAGGTATCGTTGAAGCCTATCTGTTTCCCATTTCCATAATCCTTTAATTGCCAGTACGGCGGAGAAGTAATAATAAGATGGACTGATTCATTCGGCGCTTCCTTCATCTGTCTTGAATCCCCGATAATGATTTTATGTGAAGTGCTCATTTTACAACTCCTATTATATGTAACGTCTTAAATATTTGCACATTCGAACTGTAGTGGCCAAAAGTAGGCACTCTGGAAGTGCAGAGTTTACTCTGCCAGAAGTCGAGCAAGCTCGACCACTACAAGTCGAGCAATCTCGACCACTACAAATCGAGCAATCTCGACCACTACAATACGTAATTATTTATGACGCTCTATATAAATGCAGATATTTAACGATAAAACTTTTCCACAAAATTCCATAGCACTTACTTGAGTCGTCGATTCTGGTTTTTCCACCCAAGGCGGACTCACCTACGGTTCGCAAGACCAGCGCCATTTTAATCTCCCTCATTTTTTCCCATCTGTTTATGGGTATAACCTAATAAATGTAGAATTCCGTGTCTAATAAGTATGCGCATCTCGTCCTTAAAAGTATGGCCGTATTCTCTGGCTTGAGACTTTGCCCTTTCAACCGAAATTACAACATCCCCAAGCAGAAAAAGGGGACAGGCTACTTTTTCTTCTTTTTCCTGGGAAAACGACAAGACGTCTGTAGCACGGTTTTTATGGCGGTATTTGTGATTGAGCTTTTTAATGTCCTTATTGTCCACCAGAATTATACTCAATTCTCCCTTGATTCCTGTTTTTTTAAGAACCGATATGGCGACTTTCTTCACCCATTTTTTACTTATTTTTATTTTCTTTTGATAATTGCTTACGTTTATTTCCATACTTATTCTGTATTTTTCTGGTTATGGTTGATGTTATTCTCTGGATACTCAATTCTGAAATGATAAATACCGCTCAGAACCTTGATGAATGAATTTCCAATCTTTGTAAGGTCGCGCAGTGTCAGTGGGCATTCCTCCAATTGAAGGTCAGTTAGATAATTGTTTATTATTGTTTTCACTTTCTTTTCCATAGCTTGAAAATTCTTGTTTGAAGAAGCTCTTGTAGCAGCTTCAACTGAATCAGCAAGCATCACCAGTGCTGCCTCTTTAGTCTGCGGTTTTGGTCCTGGATAGCGAAATTCCTGAGAATTCTCTTTAGACATGAAATACATCTTTGAACTTGTTCCGTGATGCTGCTCAATTATATCAATAACTTCTGGAGGGAGATGATACCTTTTTGCAATTTCCACTCCATCTTTTATGTGGGCATTAAGTATTGAGTTGCTTATCTCGGGGTTTATACCATTATGGGTATTCACTCCAGGCATCTGGTTTTCAATAAAATATGTGGGATTTTCCATCTTGCCTATGTCATGATAATAACCACCGACTTTTGTTAGAAGTGAGTTCGCTCCAACTTCTTCTGCGGCTTTTTCAGCAAGTTCGCTGACTAAAAGACTGTGCTGGTATGTGCCTGACGCCTTCAGAAATAAGTTTTTCAGTAAATCGAGGTTGAGGTCACTTAATTCCATAAGTTTAAAATTTGTTGTAATCCCGAACATACTTTCGAAATAAAGAAGGGTTCCCATAACCAGTGAAACTGAAAATATCAATCCGTTGCCAGCACCCCACAATCCCTCGATTATTATCCTGTTGAAAGACAACCGGCCAACCAGGCCAACTGCCGTAATTACAAGAAAATTCATTCCTCCAACATAGAGCCCAACTTTTGTAAGGTCAATCCTCCTTTTAACTTTTGTCGCACCATAGATGCCTACCAGTCCACCGCTCAACATCACAAATGTAACATTCATATCAAATTTGCAAACTATACCTGCCATAACACTTAATATCACAGTAATTATAAATGAAGTGGAAGAATCCACGAGGATTGCCAGTGTTATTGAAGCAAAGGCAACAGGTATGAGAAAATTAGAGATTGCGCCAAGCGAAGAAATCAACCGTGATACCCCGAGTGTTACAATTATAATTAAACTTATCAGAAATAATAACTTATTATTATTAAATATTGTTCTCTTGTAAACATATAAATAAAAGACAATCATCAGAAGAAAAGCAATACTCATTAAACCCATACCAAAGAGAGCGGAAAGAACAAAACCCTGCTCTGAAGAATAGAAAACCTCTATCTTTTTCAGTTTATCCGCAGTAATTTCTTCACCCTTTCTTATAATTACCTGACCTTTTTTTAAAATTACGGTGTTTCCGTCTTCAAAAGTATGAGTGATGAATTTAGAAGAAATTATGTCTTCCTGACATATTTCTCCCACTTTCAAATTATCTATTTTTATCCGCTGAACAATAAAAGGAGAAGAGAGCAAAATAAAAATGAAGATAAAACTGGTTGCTGCAATTAACCACCTGACAGACACAGAATTTTCCCTGCACCAGATTAAGAAATTATTAAAACATTTTTGCAACCATTTCAAAATATACATAATTCCACCATCTCCTTTACTGCCTGTTCCAGGCCAACAAAAACTGCCCTGGAAATAATGCTATGTCCGATACTTATCTCTTCAATACCTGGAATCTTTGCAATCGGCACTACATTCTTATATGTTAAACCGTGCCCGGTATTTACTCTGAGTTTCAATCTACTTGCAAATCTCACTGCTTTTTTTATCCTCCACATTTCTTTTCGTAT
>MNUO01000002.1 GCA_001871015.1 Candidatus Desantisbacteria bacterium CG1_02_38_46 | reverse complement strand
CTTTATGCATTGATAAATTATGGCTCTATTGGAAAGATAATATTCTCTCTCCTGAAATGGTTTTATTATATAACCCGCAACTATGGTGTGGCAATAATATTGCTATCAGGGCTGATTAAAATAGTCCTGTTTCCTTTAACGCGGGTGAGTTTGAAATCAATGAAGAAAATGCAGAAAATCCAGCCCCAGATAGCTATGCTGCGCCAGAGATTCAAGCACGACCCACAAGCGCTCAACAGGGAAACAATGGAACTTTATAAGCGAATGAAGATTAATCCTATGGGAGGATGCCTCCCGATGATTTTCCAGCTGCCAATTTTCTTTGCACTTTTTACTGTGTTAAGAGATGCGATTGAACTGAGACATTCTCCGTTTATATTCTGGATAAGGGATTTATCTTCCAAGGACCCATATTATGTTTTGCCAATTCTTATGGGTGTTACAACTTTCATCCAGCAAAAGATGACCGCAACAGACCAGCAGCAGAAGCCAATGATGACATACTTTATGACTATATTCTTAACAGTTATATTCCTGAATTTTCCTGCAGGGCTTGTGCTATACTGGCTTATTACTAATATTTTATCTATTGGAGAACAAAAACTAATTGCTAAAATCTCTTAGGGGAAGAAAATGGATGAGACAGAGGATGGGCAGGAGTTCACTGTAAATCTAATCAAATCACTTCATTTGGCTGTTGCCAATACCAGGATCTATCCGCGTGGAAGCGAAATTATAAAGGAGAGTATTAACAAGGTTTTAGATGTACTAACAGGCCATCTCAATGAACACGAATCTTTTATCTTGAGTGAGGCGCGGGGCAACCTCCTGATAGATGGGAAAGAGATAGGAATAAAGGGAGTTGGTCAGACCATTAGCGTGGACTTTGCGTTCAGGTTAGCAGAGCAGGGTATTAAGAGCATCGAGTTCCAGCGTGGGGTTACTTTTGAAGAGGTGAGTGTTTTTATAGAAGGTTTAAGCAAGAGGAAACAGGAGCTCCAGGAAAAGGGAGGATTAGTTGGATTCCTGGGCGAAAAAAAAGTTTTCAATATTATAATTAACGAAGTTGTTTATGTCGCAGTTATGAAGGGGGAGGAAATTCTGTACAAGTCCCCCGACCTTATTGCCCAGGCTGGGGACAAGGCTGAGGCAGTGACCAAGGTTCTTGAGGAAAATGCTGAGGTGATTTCATCAATCCCGGACAAAATTACAAGGGAGGGAGCTGTTCGCAGCCTTGCGGAGAAAGTGGCCATGCTTGGCCCAGAGGTAATAAGGCAGGTCCTGGAGAGGACAGCATCCTCAAAGGTAAAGGTCTTAGGAATCAAGGAGAACATCTTGAGGGTACTCACCACACCAAAAATTGAAGAGATATTTACCAGAATCGCAGACTGGTATATACACATAATGGATACTATGCCCGAGGGAGAAGAAAGGGATAGAGAAATCAACAGATTAAGACAATTTCTTGATGAGGTGATTTCTGCGCCTGTGGCAAGGGCTGCTCCACGGGAAATTTTTGACAAACTAATTCAGGCAGGCGTTCTGGCTAAACCCCCTCCCTGGATTACAGAGGAAGTTGAAAGGGAAGAAGAATTTCTTGAGGGGTTGTTAAAAAGAAATAGTATAGCTCTGCTGGACACAGGTGCCAGAAAGAGAATACCCAGGTTAATCCAGGAACTGTGTTTCTCCAACCAGGACGAGACAATAAAGGCGCTGCTTTTTAAGATTGCAGAAAACCTGAGGGCAGATTTTCCTGAGATGCGAGCTCTGGCAGTGAAGTTAATTGCCGAGGTTGTGGATGTACTTTTCTTCAGGGGAAAGGAATATTTAATGGAAGGAGTTGAGCCACTACTTCTTAGTGCTCTAAAAAAGGAAGGGGAAATAGAAGTTTTTCTCGAGCTTACTGAGGCGTTGAAAAAAAGAGTTGTGCAATGCCTTATGAAGGGTAAACCTGAACGCTCTGCCCAGATAATAACCCTGTTTAGAAAGTTTTCTTTGCCAGAGGGCGATCTACCTGTTGAAAAACGGGAAATTATGGAGAAGTGTAGCAAAGAGACGGCAGCAGAGATAATGCCAATCCTGCTCTCTGACCTTAAATCAGGAGACGAACTCCGTCAATCCAGAGCAGCATCAGTTATTGCTGAAGTAGGAAAGGAGGCAGTGGAGATGCTGGTTAAACTGATAGAGGAAACAGAAGATTTTCGCACCAGAAAGATTTTAGCCTCCATCCTCAGGAGAGTTGGGGAAGAGGCAAGAAGAGAAATAATAAAGGAACTGCAAACAAATTCTTCAACAGAGGCACTTCGCAGACTTGTTGGGATTTTAGATGAAGTTGGCGCAGAGGAAATGATGGGGCACATCCAGACAATTCTGAGACATCAAAACCCCAGGGTCAGGGCCGAAGTCGCCCGCCTTCTTTATAAAATGGGGACCCCGGAAGCGGAGAAAGTGCTTTTATTGGGACTTCATGACCCAGACCCATTGGTTTGCCAGGAAATAATTATACTGCTTAGAGATAGGAAAGCCAGCGCAGCAACAGAAGGATTAATGAAGCTTTTAAAGTCAAGAAATGAAGGGGTTGTAAAAGAGTCCTGTTCTGCACTTGCTGAGATTGGGGACGAAAGGGTAATTCCTCCCCTGATTAAAGTACTCGTTCCAGGAGTATTCAGTAAAAGAAGTGAGCAGGCACGAGCTGCTGCAGCGCTTGCCCTTAAGAAATTTCCTACCAATAAAGTCAAACAGGCATTTGCAAAAATGGTAAAGGATAAAAGTGTAGTAGTTCAGAGGATAGCAAAGGAAACCCTTGGGCAGTGGAAGGAGTGACAAAAAATGATAGTTGAGCAAAAAGGAAATAGTGTTGACGAGGCAGTTGAAATAGCACTCAAGAAATTGGGGGTGCCCCGCGAAAAAGTTAAGATAGAGGTAATTGCAGAAGGGAAAAAGGGTGTTTTTGGTTTAGGGTCTAAATTGGCTATTGTGCGGGTTACCACCATTGAGGAGGAAGAGAAACAGGTTCGCACCTCACAGGAACATCGCCCGGTGCAGACTCCAGAGGTGTCCACCAAGGATGGGCCAAAGGAGCCGATTCCTGAAGAGAAGTCTCCTGCCGTAATCTTTTTACAAGAGGTGTTTAAGAGTCTGGGGCTTGAAGCAAAATTTCAAGCATCAATTACAGAAGACGAATCACAGATTATTGATATTATCACTTCTGATAGCGCACTCTTGATAGGCAAGAAGGGAAAGAACCTGGAGGCATTACAATATCTGACAAACATTGCAGCAAATAAAAATGTATCTAAAAGAGTCAAAGTTTTACTGGATGTGGAAAGGTACAGGGAGAGACGAGAAGAGTCCCTGGTTACACTGGCAAAGAAAGTAGCTGATGAGGTTCGACAAACCGGCAGAAGTGTTAGTCTGGAGCCGATGAGTGCATACGAAAGGCGAATTGTGCACCTTGCTTTAAAAGAAGAGCCAGGCATAATCACTGAGAGTGTTGGCGAGGGCGAGGAAAGGCGTGTTGTAATTAAAATGCGCAAGGAAGGTTAAAAAATGGGGGTCAAAATGAAAATTGGAGTGATGTTACCAAACCTCAAGCTTTCGACAAAAGAAGCGCTGAGGAAGGCAGCAGATATTGGTTTGGATGGTGTGCAGTTGCTGACCGCAGGGGATTTAGACCCGGCAAAACTGAGTGGCACAGCAAGAGAGAACCTTATTCATTTTATTGGTTCTCTTGGGCTGGAAATTTCCGCTCTTTGTGGGGATCTAGGACATGGTTTTGGAGACGAGACAGATTTAGAGAAAAGGGTGGAACTAACCAGGAAAATTTTAGACCTGAGTTTTGACCTGCGCACCCCGATTGTCACCACGCACATAGGGGTTGTTCCACAGGATAGTTCAGACAGGGTGTACCAGTTGATGCTCAGGGTGCTCAGGGATGTTGGCAAATATGCTGAGGATGTTGGAAGTTGCCTCGCTGCTGAGACTGGCCCTGAGAGCGCTGAATTGCTGGCAAAGTTTCTTAAAGAAGCAGGGACCAATGGATTAAAAGTTAATTATGACCCGGCTAATTTAGTAATGGTTGCTGGTGATGATCCGGTCAAGGGAGTTTCTATACTTAAAGATTATATTGTTCATACTCATGCAAAAGACGGAATAAAATTGCCAGATGGCTATAAAGAAGTTCCGCTTGGAGAAGGTGGCGTACCCTGGAAAGAATATATTGCAGAACTACGCAACATCGGCTTTGACGGATTTTTAACAATTGAAAGAGAAGTTGGCGACAATCCAGCAGCAGACATTGCAAAAGCAAAGGATTTCCTGCGCAATATTTTGTAAGAGGCTCTCGAAGAGGTTCTGAACCAAATGTTCTGCGTTATAGATGTGTGGGGTGAATTGTCAAAAAGTTTAGGGGATAACAGGTGAAAAAAATTTGGATAAACAAAACGAATTCATTCCAGGAAAAAGAAAAATTTGAACAGGAGTATTATCTTTCAATGTCCTCAAGAGAAAGATTGAGCACTGTTCAATTCTGTGAGGAAAGAGCATTTTAACATTCGATATGCTAAAAGATACAGAGGTTATAGTAACGGTAAGAATTTTTGATATGAAAAATATTATGCTTCTGGAGAAAAAGCTCGGCACTCTCAAAGAAGGACAGTATAAATTTACCTGGGACGGAAAAGACGGCAAAGGCAAAATAGTAGAAGAAGGATTTTATAAATATGAACTTTTAGCCACCACTTCAGATAAAAAAACAAGCGATAGAGATAACACTTTAGTTGAGGCAAGAAGGGGAAAAGTAGAAAAAGTAGTCCCGTATAGCGAAGACGAACTTCCACCCGCTCTTTATGTAACGGGGATAACCGGTGGCCTGTCAATAGATGCGAAAGGGCACATAAGAAGTACAACAGGGGCAAATACCGGGGGCGTTAACTGGAACAGAGAAGAAATTTATCTTAACCTGAAAGGCGATTACGGTCCCGCATGGATATATAATGTGACGCTCTTTCCTTCTTATACTATGAATCAGACTTTTCAGTGGAACAACTTTGTTTACAATGCTCTGTTCGGGTACAGGACTTCCTGGGGTACAGTCGAGGGCGGTTACAGGAATTATCTGGAAGGATATTATGACCCCCTCAATCTTCTTGCCGATTACATGATGGGCTCTGACAGGTTGAGCCTTAGAACCAAATTAAACCTTCTGGACAAACTTGCACTGGGCGCGGGCGTCCACAGAATAATTGACCTTAATCAAACAGGGGACAAAGATTTCTTGTGATGAAAATGGAAATGTCTTAAGTTATAAAAATCCAAAAGGACCTGTTTTGGCAGTAGATGAAAAGGGGAAGGATGTAACTTCTCTTTTAAAGAAAAAAGATTCTAAGTCTTTCAGGGCTTTTCATCAATCTTCTTTAACTTTAAAGTTTTCTAGAGAAGAAAAGATAAAAAATGCAAGGCTTGTAATCAGAATGAAGGGGTTTGAAAGAATAGAAGAAAGATGGAAGCCTATACCAGGGAAAGTTGGGGTACAAATTCAAACAAAAGATAAAGATGGAACCTGGCAAACCCGCTACCACATGAATCCGCGCAATGAATGGGATATAGCAGTATTCAATCTTAACCCATTCCTGAATAACGAAAATAATTTAGAGGTGCGCCTGTTTATTACCCAGTGTCGCACTGATAAATATCATCTTATTGACTTTGCAGGGCTGGACATTAGCAAGCCACAGGAGTTGAAGGTCGCTATGCTCGATGTGAAGAAGGCGGTTCACAGTTTCCTGGGCGTTGTCACGGATGACCTATCAAAAGAAGACAGGATTTATGTGCAGACCTATCCACTAGAATGGATTGAGATATATTTTGACAGATTAGAAGTTCCAAAAGGAGAAAGAGATTTTATTTTTGTTTCCCGCGGGCACTATCTCTATTTTGAGGGCGATGCAGCTGTTAGATTAAAAGGGCATTGAGAAAGAAACTTGTAATACTTTCCTGGGGAATGTATGATTTAGCAAATACGATTTTCACAATAAACATTATCACCTTGTATTTTGCATTATGGGTTACAGTTGACAAGGGTGGCAGAGATATTTATTACAGCATTGCAATTGCCGGCTCAATGATTCTTGCAGCGATTTCTGAACCGATAATGGGAGCTGTTTCAGATGGGCTGGGAAAGCGTATGTCATTTTTAATTTCTTTTACGCTCCTATCAATTGCATTCACTGCATTTATGGGTTTGACCTCTAATTTACTCGTCGGGCTCTTGTTTTTTGTTATCGCCAACTTTGGTTATCAGGTTGGGATTGTCTTCTATAATTCTCTTCTTCCTGAAATTGCAAGCCCAAAAGAAATTGGAAGAGTCTCAGGGTTTGGTATAAGTTTGGGGTATGTGGGAACAATTGTCGGGCTGATACTTGTAAAGCCATTTGTTGATGTTGGTGGAAGGCAGGCAGCGTTTATACCAACTGCTATTTTTTTCCTGCTTTTTTCCCTGCCCTGTTTTTTATTTGTTAAGGATAAACAATTTAATCTCCCTGCGTCTGCTTATCGCAGACAAGCGCAGGGGGATTTTTCATGTGCGGGGATTAAAGATGCATTGAGAAGGATAAAGGACACTTTTGTAAATCGTCACAAATATCCCGGACTTTTTACATTTTTAATTGCAAATTTTATCTGCCTTGATGCGGTCAACACCACGATTCCCTTTATTTCAATTTACGCAAAAAAGGCAGTGATGATGGCAGATGGGGACATCAGGTTCTTTTTAATTCTTTCAGCAACATTTGCAATTTTTGGTTCATTTGCCTTTGGATATGTGACAGATAAAATCGGCGCAAAGAAAGCCTGGGCGATAGTAATGGTAATGTGGTGCATCGCATTTTTATTTGCTGCAGCAATATTGCATAAAAATGTTTTCTGGATTGTGGGACCACTTTCAGGTGTGAGCATTGGTTCAACCTGGGTAGCAACCCGGGCGCTTGTGACTAAACTTGCACCAATTGAAAAACGAGGTGAAATATTTGGATTATTTGGAGTGACCAGCAAATCAGCTTCAATTATTGGCCCACTTACATGGGGTCTTATTACCTGGCTTGGAGAACCGCTGGGGGTTATGAGGTATCGGTTGGCTGTGCTTGCTCTTTTAGGTTTTGCAGTAATTGGATTGGTATTGCTTTGGAAAATCCCGGAACCGCAGAGATAATCCTAAATTTAGATGTTGTTTCAAGTTTGTGTAATTTTATGGAGATTTGATGAGTAATGAGGATGGGATGACCCTGAGGGAGCGATTCAGGGGTTGCATGCACTTTCAAAAGGTAAGCAAAATCCCGAACTTTGAATTTGGGTACTGGGCTGAGACTTTACCGAACTGGCATGAACAGGGTCTACCCAAAGAGATTGATGACGAAACAAAGGCATATGAATATTTCGGTATAGAAAATTGGGTAAATGTTCCTGTGAATACAGGGTTGTTTCCAGCATTTGAATACAGGATCCTTGAGGAAACTGAAGAGCATATTATTTACCTGGATGGAGAAAAAGTAAAGGCAAAAGTTCAGAAGAAGGGTTATAAAACAATAGGGGTATCTGCTTGACTTAACTTACTTCCTATTTTTGTGGTTAGGAGTATTATGGATAAATTTTTAGTTAAGTCAAGCAGATACCCCTATAAAACAATTCCACATTATCTGGAGTTTCCAATAAAAACAAGGCAGGATTGGCTTGAATTCCTTAAGCGATTAAATCCTGATACACCGGGACGCTATCCGGAAAATTGGGATAAACTGGTAAAACAATATGGAAAAAGGGACTATCCGCTGGGCATCTATTTTGGAAGTATGATTGGGAAAGTCAGGGACTGGATTGGTTTTGAAAATCTTGCATATATGGTCTATGATAACCGTTCGCTTGTCGAGGAAATGGTGGAGACCCTTTGTAATTTATCTCTTAAGGTTATAGAAAAGGCGCTGAAAGATATCCAGTTTGATTTTGCAAGCGGATGGGAGGATATTTGTTATAACAGCGGACCTTTGATTAGCCCGAGGATGTTTCATGAAATTGTTACCCCGCGGTATAAAAGAATCACGGATTTACTGCATAAATATGGCATTGATGTAATCTGGACTGATTGCGATGGAAATATAATTCCGCTTATCCCTGAGTTTCTGGAAGGTGGAATTAACTGTATGTTTCCAGTTGAGGTTAGGGCAGGTTCAGACCCTGTAAAGATAAGAGAAATGTTCGCAAATAAAGTTTTAATGATGGGCGGTATTGACAAGATGGCTCTTCTCAAGGGGCCCGTTGCAATTGAAAAAGAATTATTGCGGCTTAAGCCAATTGTGGACCAGGGTGGTTTTATTCCTCATATTGACCACAGGACTCCTGCAGATGTAACGCTTGAAAGTTATAAGTTCTATTTGAAATTGAAGCGAGAAATTTTTAATTGTGGTAAATAAAATTGTGGACGGGTTCTATTTTTAACTTTCTATCAATTAATTGGAACCAGTCCCCAATTTTTTAATTTTATCAAGCAAGAAAGTACGCATCGGCTCAAAAGAATAGAGTTCAGTGTAGACCTGTGCTGCCAGCAGTGGTTTTCCTGTTTTTTCGTAGAGGTATCCTAATAAATGAAAGGTATAAATGCGGTCAGAGCTGGCGTAATCGTTGGTTACAAGATTTGGTGGTTTTCCAGTTAACCATAATTGTCTTGCCCTCTCAAAATACTCAATTGCCTGGTTATAACCTTTCTGCTTATAGTACAGAGCGCCAATCTCTGTTAGAATCTGAGCAGATGCAGGGTTGCACGCCTCGCCTTCTTTTAAAAATCTCAATGCCTCCTCAGGTTTACCAAGTCTTCTCAGCCAGTATCCTCCAAGTACATAGCCCTGAATGTCATGAGGATTGAACCGTGCCTGCAAATAAAACCAGGGCAAAACCTCTTTCTCTTCTGCATAAGATAAATGAGTATGCTGTGTTATTTTAATCTGAGAATATAAGTTGGAATAGAAGTCTGATTTAACCTGCTCTTCAGTTTCATGCTCATGCTCGCGTTCTTCTGGATGCCCTTCTCTGGATTTACTCATTTCTATTTGCAGGCACCCAGCTGTGCGCAGGCCCCTTATTGGTAACCCACTATGATAATATTCCTCTCCTTTTATGAATGCCCAGTCTGCCAACAACCCCCTTAAACTTCCAAACATTCTGTAAATTAAATCTTGTTGCGCGTATTCTTCCTGCGGATGAAAATAATTTTTCAAAGGAATATTGAGCAATGCAGGAATAAGTAATAAAATCACAACATAGAACACAGAAACAATTTTCATCATTACAGGTTCCTTCGTCTAAAGACCAACCAGGAGAGATAAAGAAAGAAGATTGTCCAGCAGATTGCGTAAATTGTAAGGAAAAGAATTACCCATCCTGGCACGATGCTCTGGGCATGGATGACTCTTTCCTTTAAGTCAAATAATTCAAGATGAGGAAAATAGATATAGCCTGGGATGGAGACTCCAAACCAGTTGCTGCCAAAATAGAATAATAAAGATACAACGATGTTCGGCGCCGGGGTTAAGAAAAGGGATAATAATATTGCAAATGAAGAAATAAAAAACAGTAACAATATTTGCAAATAGTATCCTTCTAACAAAAGCAGCCATGGTGTTGAATAATCTTTTCTGACCAGCAACGAGATTATGAACACAATGTAGAAAGAGGTAAAACTCAAAATTGAAATTATTCCCACTCCTGCGAATTTACCGACTATAAACTCACCTCTTCCAATTGGGTGTGAAAGTAAAGAATAAATACTTTTTGATTCTATTTCCATTGGAATTTGACGGCTTGCGAAACTTACTGCAATAACCACTGAGAAAATATAAATCATCGAGAGAACAATTTCTTTGAAATACCTGTAAAACCCCCTTTCTCCGCCAAAAGAAAAAGAACCTGCATAAAGAATGATTGCAAATATAAGTAGAAGGATAAAGTAAAAATCCTTGCGCCTGAACAATTCCTTGACCACGCCCATCGCAATTACAAATATTTTTTTCATGCTCCACCGCCGATTACACTTAAAAAGTATCTTTCCAGGCTTTCCTGGCCCTTTTCTCCTATCAGTTCCTCCATTGCACCAGTCTTAAGTATTTTACCATTATTCATAACACAAATATGGTCACAGATTAATTCTGCCTCAGATAACTCATGAGATGATAGAAGAATTGTTTTGTTTTCTTTCTTTAATTCCTTCAGGACTTTCCTCACTTTTACTCTTCCAATGGGGTCAAGCCCTGAAAATGGTTCATCGAGAACAAGAAACTCAGGATTGTGCAACAGTGCCTGAGCAAGCCCAAGCCTTTGCTGCATTCCCTTTGAGAATGTTCGTATTAGTTGTTTTTTTTCATTGGTAAGGTCCACGAGATTTAAGACATAGTCAATTCTTTGAAGAAGTTCTGATTTATCCATTCTGCAGATTTTTCCGTACATTTTCAGAAGTTCTTCTGGTGTGAGGAACCAGTAATAAGTAGAGACTTCTGGAAGATAGCCAATCTTGCCTCTATCCACAACAGTCGGCGGCGTGCTTCCAAACAGGGAAATTTCTCCCCCTTGAGGATAAAGCAAGCCAATTATTGCTTTTATCACCGTGGTCTTACCTGCTCCATTAGGACCAAGCAGACCAAATATTTCACCTTTCGCCACCTCAAGATTCAGGTTATCAACTGCTAATTTTTTCCTTCCAAAGCCTGCAGCATAAGAAACTGTGAGGTTTGTAATCTTCAAAATGCTTTCCATAAATACAATTATATCTATTTTTCAAACATTGTCAAGCCTTTTCTGGTTTTTTTCTTGCATTTTTGATTGATTTGTGATAAAATACTTCACAAAAGGAGATTGAAGGGACAAAATGATTTATATGAAATTTACAATTCTTGAACAATTCAAAAGCCTCACCCAGGCAGTTTCAACCCGGATGGGCGGGATGAGTGCAGAGCCATACGCAACTTTGAATCTTGGTTTTCATACTGACGATGATGCTGGTAAGGTTCTGTTAAACAGAGAAATTTTGTGTAATCAACTTGAGATAGCTTTGGACTGTCTTGTTTGTGCAAAGCAGGTGCATGGGGGAAATGTAACAGTTGTCCAAAAAGGTGATTGGGGCAAGGGAAGCGAAGACTATGAGAGTGCGATAAGTAATACTGATGGGATGGTTACTGATGCTCCAGAAATTTTTCTTATGGTGCTTGTTGCAGACTGTCCCGGAATTGTTTTCTTTGACCCGAAAAAGAATGTAGTTGGGATTGCGCATGCTGGCTGGCGCTCAACACTTGCAAAGATAAGTCAGAATGTGATTGGGAAAATGCGAGAAGTTTTTAAATCTAAACCAGAAGATATCCTGTGCGGTATTTCTCCTTCAATTGGTCCCTGCTGCTATGAAGTGAAAGAAGATGTGGTTGAAAAATTTGATTTGTCCTGCATTGAACGGCGCGACAATAAATTCTTTTTGAATCTCTGGGAGATTAATCGCTTGCAGATAATTGAATCAGGCATCAAAGAAGAAAATGTAGAAAACGCCCGCCTGTGCAGTTCCTGTCACAGCGAACTCTTCTATTCTGCCCGCAAAGAAGGCAAAACCGGCAGATACGGAGTGCTTATCGGGATTAGAAAATAAATGAAAAAAACTTGAAAAAGAAAAAAAATTGGAAAAAACTTGACTTTTTTAAAATTTTGTATACAATATATAGATAAAGGTAATAGTTAAGATGTCAGGTGTGTAACTCAAACCTTCAGGCTTGATATCAGGGCTAAAGCCCTGAGTTACAATATTAAGGAGAATAAAGAAAATGGCTAAACGTAAGACTTTGAATGAAAGAGCATATCAGGAACTGTTAAATAGAATTCTTAATTTAAGATTTAAACCAGGGGAAAAAATTATAGAAGAGAAAGTTTCCCGTCAACTCAATGTTAGCCGGACCCCTTTAAGAGAGGCATTGCGTCGTCTGGAAAAAGAAGGATTTATAGAAAACATCTCCCGCCGTGGTTGTTATATAAAAAAAATATCTGAAGAAGAAATGTTAAAAATTTATGAAGTAAGAGAAGTTTTAGAAGGACTCGCTGCACGCTTAGCCAGTGGAAAAATTACTCCATCAAAATTGAAAGAATTAAAAAAAATTATTAAAGAAATGGGAAATTATGCTACTAAAAAAGACCGTGTTAAATATGCAGAAAAAGATTTGCAACTCCACCAGGCTATTATTTCTCAGACAGACAATCCTCTTTTAAAACAAATTATGGGAAGGTTTGCTTTACAGATTAAAACTTTTCGTATTGTTTCTCGAGATTTTCCTGCAGAATCAGAAGTGAAGGAAGCGATGAAAGAGCATAATGAAATTATAAATTCTTTAGAGAGTCGTTCCCCTGCTCTGGCAGAAAGAACTGTTCGTAGACACATTCGCAATGCAGCAAAACGTCTTAAATTATAAAAGAAAATTACAATGAAAGAGAAAAATAATATCCAGGGGTGGTCCGGAAGGATTTAAAGAGTCCCGCAAAGCAATGCTTCCAGCTAACGCTGCTAATGCAATGGCAATTGCTGATTTCAACAAGGATGGAATTCTGGATATTTTTGTCTGTTCATATCATGGAGGAAGGACACGAGACCTTCACTCATATATTTACTGGGGTAGTCCTGGTGGCATATATTCACAAGAAAATAGAGCAAGACTATTTACCCATTCTGCTTCTGCTTGTATTGCTGCAGATTTTAATGAAGACGGTTGGATTGATTTAGCAGTAGCCAATCATAAGACTCATGGTTTACATCCCGGAAATTCTACTGTTTGGTGGAATGGACCAAAAGGATTTTCTGAAGAACGTGTAACATTGCTACCAACCGATGGTCCACACGGAATGATTACTGTTGAGCCAGGAAATATTATGGACCGTGGCTGGGAAGAACATTACATTTCCAGTCCTTTTAAACTGCTCAAAGGATGTTATCCGCAAGGTATTAAATGGGAAGCAAATACTCCCCCAAAAACCTGGGTTAAAGCTCAATTGCGTTGTGCACCAACAAAAGAATCTCTTGCACAAAGTAAATGGTTTGGGAAAAACGGACCAGGAACCTGGTTTGAAAATGGAGACAGAATAGAGAAATTATGCAAGGGGGAGTGGGTGCAATATCGACTTGCCCTCGGTGCTTACAATGGCGGAAATAGTCCTCGTGTAACTAAGGTTTCTGTATATTATGGGGTTTAAACGCCGGAATAAGCGTTAAAACCGCCGTCTATGGGAATGATTGCTCCGGTGGCAAATATTGATGTATCAGAGGTGAGTTGGTTTTAGCAGTAACCACTTCCAGAGGGGGATTAATTTAATTTTTTTCCCTTTTATCTTTTCTTCCCTTTCATCGTCGTAAGTAATTATTAAGAGGTTATTACATTTTAATTCTTTACTTGCTTTTAATAGAGACTTAATTTCTCTTTCTTTTGTTTCAATGTCATCAAAATTAAAACAAACTTGAATAAGTTGTTTAATTTTCAAATTTTCTTTAATAATAAAATCTACTTCGTTATCAGAAGAATTACTGTAAAAATAAACTTCTTTATTATTTCTTTTTAACTGGATAAAAACAAGGTTTTCCATTATTCTTCCAGAATTTGGAGAAGATTGAGAAGAAACTGATTGGATCAATCCTTGGTCAATTGCGTAAACTTTCTTTGTCCCTTTAAATTGACTTTTCAATTTAAAAGAAAATGGATAGAGCTGAAATATTAAATATGCTTCTTCGAGGTAACTGATATAATTCTTTATTGTATGGACGCTGTTTATTTCAAAAATGTTTTTTAATTTATGATAGGTAATTTTTGAACCAAAATGAGAAAGTAAATAAAGAGAAATTTCTTTAAGGTTTCTAAAATATTTAATTTTATATCTTGAAACTATATCTCTGGTTATTATTTTATCGTAGAGATTCCTTAAATATTGATTTTGAAATTCAACTTTAAAAAGTTCAGGAAAGCCACCAGATTTTAAATAATCACTAAACAATCTTTTTATTTGCGCCCTTTTTTCTGTCAGATAAAAATCATCCTCGGTATATTGAAAAAATTTATATTTTAAAAATTCTTGAAAAGAAAAAGGATAAAGTTCGATGACAAAGTGTCTTCCTGTTAGATGAGTTGATAATTCCCTACTTAAAAGTTTTGAATTGCTGCCGGTAATTATAAGAATATATCCCATTCTTTTTAGCCGATTGGCAAATAGTTCCCAACCAGGGACATTTTGAATTTCATCCAGAAGTAAATAGTTAAAGTCTGGATTTATTTCTTTTAATACTTCTAAAAAATCGTTTAAATCTTTTGATTTTACCCCAATTAACCTTTCATCGTCAAAATTTATATATCCATAATTTTTATCTTTTAGAATCCGATGAGCCAGAACAGATTTTCCACATCTTCTTACTCCGGCAATTACCTTAATTAAATTATCTTTAAGTGATTTTTTTACTTTTTCTTCAATTTCTCGTTCAATTAATTTTTCTTTAAAACTTCTATTAATTTCTTCTTTCTGTTCCAACAATATTTGTTTTATGATTTGTTTTTCCACTTTTTCCTCTTTTTCAATTGCACAAAAAACACATTTTTTGTGCAATTGAATGCACACTTAACCTGCATCAATATATTATATATATTTTTTAAAATTTGTCAAGTTTTCGCATTAAACTCCGGAATAAGCATTAAAACCACCGTCTATTGGAATGACTGCTCCGGTAACAAATTTGGAGGCGTCAGATGAAAGCCAGATGCAGGCACCGATAAGGTCTTCCGGCTCTCCAAATTTTCCCATCGGTGTATGGGCAATGATTTTCTTTACTCAGGCGCCGTATTCCATCACAACAGTAGCACCAGAAGGAAAATATGGACGCAGGACAAATGCATTCTCCTGAATGTCATGAGCAGGACGACTTACAGCCTTCACTCTTACTCTTATGAGTTTTTGCCCACCGAACTTAACATTAAGATAAAACGGTTTGCCTGCATAATAAAGCGGTTTTAGCATCTTTAAATAACTCATGCCTCCTAATGGATAGGGATGAATCAATAGACCTTCTGATGTTGGTCGCAGACCTAATAATCCCTCTGTTAAAATTGTGAAAAGGCTGCCATAATTTGCCATTTCAGGTGACCAGTCCGCATTTACAGAGCCATCCGGATAAATGTTATTATGGATTGTGCCCTCTTTCAGTTCATAGTCTATAATTGCCTTGAACATCCGGGTTGCTCTATCTATATAACCCGAACAAAATCTTGCAACAGCCGCATGTGCACCAAGAGTGAACCAGGTATCTCCATTGCTGACACTGTGTCCGTAGTCAGGGCGGCGAGGAGAGGACCTGGGATAGAGATTTGTGAGCACTGGATAGGGTAGTTCAATCTCCGGGTGACTGTCAATGAATTTCCAGATTGAGGAGGTTTTCTCCTGGTCTGCTGTGCCCCACAGAATAGCAAATATATTCGCCGTTGTTTCAAAATAATCATCTCCATAGATGCGTTCCCCTTTTCCATCGTTGCCATGGATATAATGGCCCCTTTTTTCATCCCAGAATCCACCTCTCGAGGAAAGCAGGTTGTAGGCAAGTGAGATATCATCTGCTATCTGGAGGTATTTCTCTACCTTCTCGACAGAACCAAAGAGACTTTCCACTCCGGCCAGAAGTTGCAGGCAGTGGTGCATATTCACATTGACATTTGCATTATCTGCCTCCCAATTCGTGTTCTCTGTCCAATCGCCTTCAATGCCTGCTGCAATCAGATGCGGATTATAACTCTTGCGAAGATTATCAAGGATATAGTTTATCGAACCCTCAACAATTGCAAGTTTTTCTGTTGTAAACCATTGCAGGTTTCTTGTGTAAAGCACAAATTCTAACATCATCTTAGCCCAGCAAATTATATTGTCAAGGTTATACCCTTCCCCATGCGCGCCGCTATATGTTCGATATTCAATCACTGAGCCAATTGTTCCTTGTGGTCCAATTATAATTGTGTGTGGGAGCAGTCCTGTCTCTGGCTCAACATGGCGAAGGCCAAGTTCAAAGGTATTTTGCATTATCTGACAGACTTCTGGTTCTGCGAGAGGAATCATATCGTGAATTCCGCACCAGGTGTTCCACCCCCAGATTCCAGCGTGATACTTGGTGGGAGAACTTTCGTCAGGGCAATGTACTTCGGCGAAACACCCCTGGTAGGTCAGTTGGTCGAGGAAAACGCTCTTTATGCGAGAGTGAATGTGGTCAAACCAATTAACATCTGAATCAATAAATTTAGCCATTTTATATTTTCTTCTCCTTAATTATATCACATAAGTCTTTCTTTGTCAAAAAAATTGATAAAAATTGAGAAATGTGATATACTTGTATTGGTGCATTTGCCCCCTACTGGTTAGAATTGCTTTTTCTTCTGAACGATATTCTTTTGCACATGGTGGAAAGGACGGACACCCGTATCCAGTTGACAGAAAAATCTATGACCGCTCAATAGAAATCCTGCGCATAGCTCTTGATAAATTTACTGGCTCCTTTTGTAAAATAAAAATACTCTTCAGAAAGGAGTTTTTTTTGTTGCAATTTTTTATAAAATGTGGTAGAATAAACAAATAAATATGAACCACAAGGAAAGAGTATTGGTAACAATTGCTCATCGTAAACCTGACCGGGTGCCGGTGGATTACTGGGCAACAAAAGATGTTGACAGGAAACTTCTTGCCCATTTCGGGATTCAGGGCCGAGATAAATTGCTTGAGAAACTCGGCGTTGATTTGCGCTATATTTTCCCTCGATACACTGGTCCACAACTGCGCACTTTTTCAGATGGAAGTACTGAGGATATCTGGCAGGTAAGACGCAAGAGAATCAAGACAGGTGACGCGATCTATGAGGAAGTTTCCCATTCGCCACTTGGCGATGCAGGGTCCATTGCCGATCTTGAAAAATTCAACTGGCCAAATCCTGGTTGGTTTGATTACTCCGAAATAAATATCCTTTGTAATAAATATCGTGATTATGCCATCGTTGTCTGTGATGAGCGCACAAATCGTACCACTGTTCTGCATGAGGGAATTTACCTGAGGGGAATGGAAAAAATGATGACCGACCTTGCGCTAAATCCTGATTTCGTGCAGGTAATGTTTGACAGAATAAGCGAGTTTTATCTGGAGATAAACAGGCGTATTTTTGAAATATCAGAAGGTAAGGTGGATATTCTTCTGATTGGCGATGATCTGGGTACGCAGAACGGGCTGCTCATTTCCTCGCAGATGTTGCAGAAATTTGTATTTCCTTATTTGAAAAAATATACCCGGCTGTGTCACGACTATAATATCAAGGCAATGTTTCATTCCTGTGGTTCAATACGAGAAGTCATTCCTGATTTGATTGAAATTGGTATTGATATTTTAAATCCGATTCAAGTTCAGGCCAAGGGAATGGTGCCTGCAGAACTCAAGCAGAAATTCGGCAGACAGCTTTGTTTCCACGGCGCAGTGGATGTCCAGCAAACAATGCCCAGAGGAACAACAAAAGATGTTCATCGTGAAGTCAGCGAGAGAATTGAAGTGCTGGGTAAAGACGGCGGATATATTCTCGCCCCCACACACAATTTCCAGGTCGATGTCCCGGTTGAGAATATCCTTGCATTCTACCAGGAAACAGGGAGTTTAAAGTAAGCCAGGGATATGGTATAATTATCGGTGTAATTGCAATTTGAGGAGGTAGCTATGGCTGACGAGCAGGAACAAGAGAAGGATGATATTCCAAATTATCAGTTTATGAGTCTGGTATATTCAATATCACAGGCAGCAATGATGCAACTTGGAAAAATTTCAAATCCAATGACCGGCAAGACTGAGAAGAACATTGTGCAGGCAAAGGCAAGCATTGACATGCTGGATATGCTTAAGGACAAAACCAGAGGAAATCTCACGAAGACCGAGGAGAAAATGTTGCTCACAACCCTGAGCAACCTGTATCTCAATTACAGCGATGAAGTGAGTAAAGAGCCGAGTGCTGAGCCGAAGGAACAGGAGAAAAAAGAGGAAAACAAGTAAGGGTTTTTATGCGAAGGGTACATTTATACATTTCCGGAATGGTTCAGGGAGTTTGCTTCCGGGCTGAAACTTGTGACGAGGCGCAAAAATTGGGTGTGAAGGGCTGGGTGAGGAATCTTCCGGATGGAAAAGTGGAATCAGTTGCAGAGGGCGAGGATGACGCCATTGAGGAATTTGTGAAATACTGTCATAAGGGACCACCCGGTGCATATGTGCGGAACGTTGAAATATCTGAAGAAGTCTTCAAAGGCGAATTCGAAGATTTCAATATCAGGCATGGTTATTGAAGAGGTAGCAGCAGGTTTTCATTTAACCTGTTGAACGAACAAGAATATTTTATGGAAATTTTCTGGAAGTTCTGGTGGCCTGTAATTATATGGAGTGGAGTGATTTTTACTTTTTCCTCAATTCCATATCTGAAGGGACCCAAAATCGGGCTGGGATACGAAGATAAAATTTGTCATTTTATCGAATTTTTTATCTGGGGAATAATTTTTATCTGGCGGGCCGGAAAGGTTATCTCCGCAAAAACTGTGATTGCGCCTTCAACAAATCCGTTAGTTGAAAAAATATTCCTGATGCTACTGGTCGGTATAATCTTTGCTTTTGTGGACGAATTTCATCAGAAATGGATACCAGGCAGGGGGTTTGACCGATACGATTTGTTCTCTGATATTATGGGACTTGGATTCTCTTTGTTAATCTGGGTTATTTTCAAAAAAGGAGGTAGTTATGTTTAAAAAAATGATGGTGATGGTGGGCATAATGTTATTGCCGGGCATTGTATTTGCACAGTTTGGTGGAATGGAAGAATTCAAGATTAAACATAATGAGTTTAGCGTTGGGGCTAACTTCATAAATATGAAGCCCATCAATGATTACATTGGAAGCTATGGATTTTCTGCTTTCGGGGATATGCCCCTGATTTTTGGGTATGCACAGAAGAATCAGATTGACAATAAAACATATTGGGGAATAAGATTTATGACCACACTATCTGGTTTTGCGGCACTTATACCGAATTTTCTCAAGCGGGAAATTTCATCGGTGGATGGTACAAACAAGGCGGAAATGTCCATAACAATGGGTGAATTCCTCTTTGAGTACGAGGTTTTAAAATTTGGGGGTTTTTTTGTTAATGCTGGAGCAGGACTTGGTTTTGGCGGGACTACACTTACGCTTCTTGGAGCAAACAGCGGAAAATTCTGGATGGCTTCACTTTTACTAAAGCCACAGGCAAGAGCAGGTTACCATTTCTTTGAGGAGACTGGTGTAGGTTTCATCCTGGCATTAAATGCTTCATATAATTATCTACCAGTTGTGGGCTGGAATTCCGAAGCCGGTAGTTTACCCTGTCCGCCTGGCCCGGGTTCTTCTGCTCCTTTTGATTTAAGTGGTCTTTCAGTAGATGTCAGCATAACTTTTCCATTTACGACAAAATGATACACTATCTTTTAGACGGAAACAATATACTCAAGAGTACCCCGGAATTTCTAAAACTTGCAGATGGAAATTTTTTAAGGGCTCAGCGTGAACTTGTTGCACAAACCGCTAAAGTTCTGTGTGGCAAAAATAGTAAAAACTTTGCCACCATTTTTTTTGACGGCGCAGGAATAGATTATAAATTTCAGCCGCCGCCAAATACTAAAGTGATTTTTGGTAAGGAGAAGAGCGCTGACAGCTTTATTATAGAAGAGATAAAAAAAGCACACAACCTGCGTATTAGAGGGAAAGATTCTGGACAGGTTGTTGTCATTAGCGATGACCGGGAAATTCGGGAGTGTGCAAGAATATTTGGAGCTACAATCTGGCGCACAAATGAATTTGCAAAAAAACTATTTCCACAACATAAAAAGAAAACCCGATTACATCCCCACCCGCACCAACTTCGTGGGTACCCGATTGAAAAAATTATCAGTCCTGCTCACCAGGAGAAAATCACTGAGGAACTGAAAAAATATTATCAGGGAAAGGGCAGAATCTAATTTTGTTTTGACATGAAAATAAAATTGGATTATAATAATTCAACAATTGAAGTAAATATAAAACAGGGGAATGTCCTCGATGTCCTCTCCCCCAAGAGGGTAAAAGTTAGTGATGAAACTGAGGTGCTGCGTAAAGCATTATCGGTTCCGCACTTCCACTTCCAGAGTGCCTACTTTCGGCAGAGTGCCTACTTTCGGCTGCACAAGCCGCCGCTGGAACGGTTTCTGTTTGATGCAGAAAATGTACTTGTTATATTAAACGATGCCACAAAACCCTGTCCTACTGCTAAGATATTGGAATTCTTGAGCGGATATATATCAGGAGACAAGTTTAAGTTCCTTGTTGCAACAGGGGCACATCGAGCACCAACTCGCGGCGACCTTAAGTTGATTTTTGGAAAATATTTTTCCAGGTTTTCTCAAGCGCTCTTCATCCACAATGCAAAAAGGGATGAAGATATGGTTTACATTGGTATTACATCCAGAAAAACTGAAGTTTATATCAATCGCCTTGCAATTGAGTCGGACAAAATCTTAATCATTGGTTCAGTGGAACCACACTATTTTGCAGGTTATACTGGTGGAAGAAAAGCAATTATACCCGGTATAGCTTCGTATAAAACCATTGAGGCAAACCATCGCTTTGCGCTCAGTCCTGATGCAACCTCATTGAAACTTGAGGGAAACCCTGTGGATGAAGATATTATAGAAGGGCTGGAACTGTTTGACAAAGAAATTTTCTCAATACAGGTTGTCCTGAGTCATAATAGAAAGATTTATGCTGCAGAATCTGGCAATATCATCGATTCGCACTTGTTAGCACTGGAAAAAGTAAACGAGGTATTTGCAGCGAAAGCAGAGAATAAGGCGGATATTGTTGTTACAGTTGCTAAATCGCCCTGGGACATCAATTTTTATCAGTCTCAGCAGGCAATTGAAAACGGGAAACGTATTTTGAAGGACAGCGGCATTCTCATCCTTGTCTCAGCATGCAAGAGAGGGCTTGGAGAGGGACATTATTCTGAGATTCTGTTTTCCTGCAGGACACCGCAAGAGGTGATTCACAAAGTCAATACAGAGCCCTATAAATTAGGTGCTCATAAGGCAAAGCGGATTGCTGAACTTGCATCGCGGAGTGAATTCTGGGCAGCAACAGGATTGCCGGATGAGAAAGTAAAGAAAATGTTCATAAAGCCATATCATAATATTCAGCAGGCAATTGACGATGCCATTGCTATTAAAGGGAAAAAAGCAACAATATCTTTTCTCTTGGATGGTGCAACAACGGTTCCAGTTGTGTGAAAGATAGTGACAGACACTATTTTCCATAAGATGTTAAAAATTTGTCTTTGGTGGGCAGTGATAATATGACAAAGAAATACTTTAATACCGTAAGGGACTCTTGGTGATGGAAATAAAAATAAATTTTAGTCCAAGACGAATAAAAACAATAAATGCAAGAATGATTGGCGACATAATGTATGTCAATGCACCTGCTGGTATGCCACAAGAACAATTACAGAAAATAATTGATAGGTTTAAAAAAAGATTTGAAAAACGTAAACTTGTCCAGGAATTAAATAAAACTCCGGAAATATTAAAAGAGGAAACAAATAGACTGAACAACCAATATTTTTCCGGGAGATTAGAAATTAGTTCAATAGAATACAGTCCCAACCAGGATAGGATATTCGGCAGTTGTAATCATAGGACAAAAACTATCAGAATTTCCTATCGGCTGAAAAAAATGCCTGACTGGGTAAGAAATTATGTAATAGTTCATGAATTAGCGCATCTTGTTGAACCTAATCACAGTGAATCTTTCTGGAACATCGTTAATAGATACCCGTTATCTGAAAGAGCGCGTGGTTACTTGATAGCAAAAGGATTTGAATCCAATGAGAGCGAGAAGGATGTGGAAAATTAGATTCAAAGAGGGAGGATTAGAAAAAAGGCATCAGATAAACCAAAGGAGGAATAAATGGAAATAGACCTTGAGAAAATTAAAAAATTAGCAAAGGAAAAGGATGAAGAGAATTGGAGATTTCGAAATTTCTTAAAGGGTCGTGATTCAAAAGAAATTGATTCTCTTGTTCATAAGTTATATCAGAAAATATCCAAAGAAATAGATTGTAAAAAATGTGGAAATTGTTGCAAAACTCTTTCTCCTACTTTTGATAAAAAAGATATAGAGAAATTATCAAAACATTTAAAAATTTCTCCGGGACGATTTGAAAAGCAGTATCTAATTAGAGATAAAGATTTAGGAAAACTAAAAATTAAGGAAGAACCTTGTCCGTTTTTAAAAGATAAAATATGTACAGTAGAGAAATGGAAACCACAGGAATGTAGAGAATATCCTTATTTACACAAAAAAGATTTTACTTCCAGATTAACTAAAGTTATTGATAATTACTCTGTTTGCCCCATTGTATTTAATGTCTATGAGTATTTGAAAGATAGACTTTTATCTCATCAGGATTTTAATGATTTTGATGTTAATGAAGATTTTGATGACTTCGGATAGAACCTATAAAGAAATAAAAGAACAAATTATTGAGTTGTGTAGGGCCTCTCGCTCTGCTAAGGAATTATCTTTTGAATTAGGGATAAACAAGATATACCTCGTCAATAACTATCTTAAAAAGATGGTGGAAGAAGGAAATTTGGGACGCACAAATCCTGCTCCGAGGGCAAGAAATCAGAAATATTATACTGTGATAAACAATAAAGAGTGATGGGGTTTTCGTCAGATTTGAAAAAATTTCTGGGGAAGAAAATTCATTGCAAGTGCGGCAGGGTGCACTTTATTCCGACAAGAGAAATCTATGTTGGGACGAATGCGCAGGAGTGCCTGCTGAAGTTCGCAGCGGATTCCGCGTTAGGGCGTAAGGTCCTTATTGTGGGGGACAAAAATACCTTTGCTGTTGCAGGAGAGTTACTTTCCGAATACCTGGCTGAAAAGGGACTTAAAGTGAGTGTTGAAGTATTCATTACGCCTCGTGGTAAGAATTTGCATGCCCAGCAGGAGCTCGCTGATAGACTTGCAAGAGAAATAAAGGGGAAATTTGACTTTGCAGTTGCTGTTGGTTCGGGGACAATCAATGACCTTGTAAAATATGCATGCGACAAAGTAAAGATTCCTTATATCTCCTATCCTACAGCACCGTCAATGAATGGCTATACCTCGCCGATTGCCGCTCTTTCTCATAAGAACACAAAAAAGACTCTTGCGGCCAGGCCTCCGGTGGCGGTCATTGCCGACATAGAAGTATTGCGCAACTCCAGACATCTGAGCAAATAATCAGGTAAAATTTTTCTAGAGTAGAAAATTTCTAAAAATTTCTTGCAGGTTCAAAAATAATACTTTTTAGTAGACAGTTCTTTAATTTGGTTCTTCAGGGAAAAGTGTGGGTAAGCCCTCTTGACTAATCCGCCTATTATCGTTATAATACTCCTGTAGGAACGAATGAAATACAGGAGGTTAGGCATGATTAGCCAA
>MNUO01000025.1 GCA_001871015.1 Candidatus Desantisbacteria bacterium CG1_02_38_46 | reverse complement strand
AAAATCAGACCTGAAGGTCCGTAGCTCAGGGCTTTAGCCCTGACATGCTGTACCTCAGGACTTTAGTCCTGAAGGTTGTGGATAACTTCTGGTATAATTTCCTTAGCTATTAAATAAAAATATGATAAGACAAGAATGAGTAAGATGGCTAACCGATGCTGAATCACTACCTTGATTAAATAAAGGAGGCAGCGATGGAACTGTGTGTTTTTAGTAAGCATTTACAGGAATCAGATTACCAAAATTTAGGTAAAGCTTTGAAATCAATTGGAATTGAAGGCGTAGATCTTACTGTAAGGAAGGGCGGGCATGTAGAGCCGGCAGAAGTGAAGGAAAAACTTCCCATAGCTAAAGAAGCTCTTTTGCGGGAAGGGGTAAAAATCACAATGATTACTACTGAGATTACTGATATAAATCAACTATACGCAAAAGATGTTCTGGGCGCAGCTTCAAATTTAGGAATCGGTTATTTCAAGTTGGGATATTATGCATATCAGGAGTTTGGAAGTTTAAGAAAATTGTTAAGGGAAGCAAATGCGAAATTGAAAGATATCGCTAAATTTTGCGAGGAGAAGAAAATAAAAGCAGGTTATCATAATCATTCCGGGAATTGCCTCGGCGCTTCCTTACCGCATTTGATTGACCTTCTTGAGAATTGTTCTCCCGAGTGGGTGGGTGCTTATTATGATATAGGGCATGCAGCCATTGAAGGAGGATACTCGGGATGGAAGATGAATTTAGATTATATCTCTAATAGACTTTTTATGGTTGCTGTTAAAGACCTTAGTTTTGCCCGTATCAAGGATGTTGACCCATCGTCGAAATGGCCCTGGAAAACACAGGTAGTACCTCTGGGAGAAGGATTGGTGAACTGGAAAGAATTTTCAGATTTCTTGAAAACTCTTAATTTCAACGGGCCACTTTCTATGCATAGCGAATACCAGTTGCCTGTTGAACAGGTTGTGGAACAGACAAAAAAAGACCTTACTTTCCTGCGTAAAATTTTATAGGGGGTTGCAGAGAAAAGGAGAAAAAATGACTTCGCAGGAAAGAATAAGCAAAGTGCTGGCAGGAGAAATTCCTGACAGGGTTCCTCTTTGCGAAATATGTTTCTGGCCCCAGACAGTTGAACGCTGGAAAAAAGAAGGTTTGCCAGAAGACATTGCCCCACTTGATTATTTTGAAATGGACCACATCAGCGGAATTTCTTTTGACGGAACATTTCAATTGCCGGTTAAAGTGTTGGAAGATACTACTGAATATAGGATAGAAACCGATGGTTATGGAAGAACTTTAAAAGTATGGAAAGGTGAAACCTACAGTCCTCCTAATCAGGTTGACCATATTCTGAAGGAGAAAAAAGATTGGGAGGAATTAAAACAAAAACTTGTGCCTACAAAAGAAAGAATTCCCAAAGAAATGAAAACAACTTATGAAAACCTTCGCAAAAGAAGAGATTTTGTTTATTTAAGTCCAGATGAACCCTGCTGGTTTGTTTTAGAACGTACAATGGGATTTGAATCAGGATTACCAAAGATGGTGGAAGAACCGGATTTAATAAAGGATATGATTGATACGCATACAGGATTTATACTTAAGATGTGTGAAATTTGCATCAAGGAAGGAATGAAACCCGACGCTATATGGCTTTCCAGCGACCTCTGCTATAAGAACGGAATGCTTTTTTCGCCCAGAACTTACAGGGCTCTCGTTATGCCCAGTCTTGTGCGCATAAAGCAGTTCTGCAGGGAGCAGAGGCTTTTTCTGATTTACCATTGTGATGGAAATGTGAAAGAATTTTTGCCGCTTCTAATAGAAGTTGGCGTTGATGCTATTCAGCCACTGGAAGCGAGAGCAGGAAATGATGTCCGAATTTACAAAAAGCAATATGACAACAAAATAACTTTTTTCGGCAACATTTCAGCAGATATCTTAAGTTTAGATAAGGAGAAGATTCGTGAAGAAGTAGAGAGTAAAGTATCCATAGCAAAAGAAAGAGGTGGCTATATATTTCATAGTGACCATTCAGTGCCGCCGTCAGTGAGTTTCCAGAATTATAAATTTGCAGTTGAGACCGCGAGGGAGATAGGAAAATATGGAAATTTTTAATCCCAAAAAATATAAAATCCAGATTGAAGAGTCTGAAAAAAGGAAGAAAATTGCATTTTCCTTCAAAGAGCCAGATTTTGTGCCGATAAACATCAGCGCGTATGGAAGCTATTATTCCACGATGTTCGGTTATAATATTAAAGATTACTACACAGACAGAGAAGTAATGGTGGATGTATTTTTAAAATACATTCCGTGGAGATTTGAATATCTGAAAGATGACCGTACTGATTACGGCATCACACTGGATTTGGGTCCTGTTGGCGAGGGTTTATTTTTTAATTGTCCTATTGAATATCCAGATGATACCTCACCCAGGGTTGTCCCCATACTGAAAGATGAGAATGACATAATGAAACTGAAAGTTCCTGACCCGGCGACTAACCCAGGAATTCAATATGTTTTTGCCGAAGCAACAAAAACGAAAAAAATTCTGGAAAAGAAAGGGGTAAAACTTCCATTCAGCTTTGGCTTTGGAATTCACCCACCACTTTCAGCAGCCTGCGCAATTATGGAGCCAACTACTGTTTATACAATGATGCATACAAGTCCGGAAGTAGTAAAAATCCTCCTCGAAAAAATGCTGGATGCTTTTTTTAAAATTACTGATTATATGGATAAAAGATTTGGAATTAAAAACAGGCAGAGTATAGGACTTGCAAATGACAATTCTGCATTTGTCTCAAATAAGATGTATTGCGAGATGGTCCTTCCTTTCGATAAAGCAATTTATGAAAGATATGGGAAAAAAGAGAGATACCTTCATGCAGATGGTCCTAATGACCACAATTTCAAAACATTTGCAGAAGACCTGAAACTCACATCTATGGACATAGGTGGATTCAGTTCAATCGATGCAGCAGTGAGGGATATGAAGGGAAAAGTTGTAATTCATGGAGGTTTAAATAATAAAGATTTATACCGGGGTTTAACCGATGAAACAAAAGAAAAAATCAAGCATGCAATAAAGGTTGCTGCTCCTGGTGGTGGTTATGAATTTGCAATTGGAGGTGAAACCTATCCAGGTGTTTCTCCAGAAACTTTAATTGAACTGGTGAAATATGTGAGGGAAGTCGGGAAATATCCAATAAATATATAATTTGAATAATTATTCTTGAAAAGCAATGTCAAGAAAAATCAGACCTGAAGGTCTGAGTTACGTAACTCAGGACTTTAGTCCTGACCTGCCGTAACTCAGGACTTTAGTCCTGAAGGTTGTGGATAACTTTTGGTATAATTTCCTTAGCTATTAAAAAAGGAGGATTTTGTAAAATGAGTAAAATTAGAGTGGCGTTAATTGGAGCAGGAGGGATGGCGAACAGGGTTCATTATCCTTCGCTTGTGGAGTTTGGAGATGTAGAAATTGTTGGATTGTGTGATGTCATTGAAGAAAAATTAAAAGCAACAGCTCAAAAATTTAAAATAGAGAAGACATTTACAAATTATAAAAAGATGCTGGAGGAGACAAATCCGCAGGCAGTTTATATTTTAATGCCCCCGCATCATCTTTTTGACCTTGTTATCCATTGTCTGAATCAGAAATTGCATGTGTTTATTGAGAAGCCGCCCGGAATAAATACAGAGCAGACCATGCAAATGGCTCTTTTAGCAGAAAAAAATAAATGTCTGACAATGACTGGCTTTCAGCGCCGGTTTTCACCCTTAAGTGTGGCTGCAAAGAAAAAAGTGGATGAGAGAGGTTTGGTGCAATGCACTGCTTTTTTTGTAAAAAATTACTCCGGCGGTCCATACTATGCAGGAGCGACCGATATTTTAACCTGCGATGCAATACATGCAGTGGATAATCTTCGCTGGATGGGAGGGGAGGTGAAAAAAGTAGTAAGCGATGTGCGCGCCATTGATACCACTTATAACAATGTTTTTAATGCGATGGTAAAATTTGAGAGCGGGGCAGTAGGATTTCTTGTGGCGAACTGGATTGTTGGAAAACGCATATTTAGCATTGAAATGCACGGTAAAGGCATTTCTGCTTTTGTGGAACCGGAAGTGAAATCAATAATTTATAAGGACAACAAAGAAGAAGGGGAGGTGACCCTGGCAAAAGATGCGGCAGAGAGTGCAGAACTCTATAAAATAGCTGGATTTTTTGCCGAAAACCGCCATTTTATTGATTGCGTAAAAGAAAACAAACAGACGATAACAAATTTCTCAGATGCAGTTAAGACAATGGAATTAGTGGATAGAATTTATCACTCACAGATGTGAATGCAAAAAGGATATTTTATGAATGACTCCCGGAAAAAAATTGGATTATCAGACCTGTGGATAATTTCAGCTGCTTTCTTTTTTATTTTTATGGGGACAGGAGCTTTTCAGCAATATCTTATTCCTGTGCTTTCTGAGAAGCTGGGACGCAGTGCACTTGCATGTTCCTGGATTCTCGCCACACTTTATTTATCTTTTCTTTTCTGGCGGATTTTGTGTGGTTATACACTTAAGTGGCTGGGAGATTACTGGTCTCTTGTATTGAGTTCTACTACTTACACTTTTTTTGCGGTCTGCGCACTTTTTTCCAACAGCTATTCATTTTTAATTATAGCGGCAATCA
This sequence comes from Candidatus Desantisbacteria bacterium CG1_02_38_46, assembly GCA_001871015.1. Lineage (GTDB taxonomy): Bacteria > Desantisbacteria > UBA1551 > UBA1551 > UBA1559 > UBA1559. The sequence goes on along the minus strand of MNUO01000025.1, from coordinate 10,809 downwards.
TCTGGGGATGGGGCGCAGCAAGTATGTGGATTTCAGCCAGTACTCAGATTTTAGACTCAAGTGCTAAGACTAAATACGGCACCAGTTCAGGGATTTTTTACACTTCGTCACTGCTTGGGCAGGCAATAGGCGTATTTTTGTTGGGATGGTTGGCTGGAAGATATGGAAACAATGGAATGCTGATAAGGGTAATATTTATTACTCTGGCAGGGAATTGTATTCTGTTAGGTGTTCCCAATCGCCATATCCAGCGGGAATCTTCAACAGTATTTAAAGTGTTCGGAGTGTTAAAAAGTCACAAGAGCAAGATACTGGCTTTTATACAATTCACCGCTTCTTTTGGTTTTGGTATCGTGATGAGCAGTTTCGGTGATTTGATAAAAGGTCTTTACGGTGTTGCTCTTATAGGAATAATTACGCAGGGATTTTACATGACAAGATTAGTATCCAGTTCTTTTTCGGGATGGCTGTCTGACAGGTTCGGCAGGTATAATATTTTAATTTTTGGATTTTTGCTTTCAGCACTTGGAGTAGCGCTGGCAATTTTTGTCCGCACGCCGTGGATGTTATTTATTTCTGCAGCCACTTTTGGCCTGCAAACCGGAATAGTACTTGTAGTCGTAATGGCAGTAATAGGCGATTCTGCCGCTTCCCAGCGGCGACATCTCGTGTTCGGTGCAATATATATGTGGCGCGACCTTGGTGTGGCAATTTCCATATTAAGCGGAATGTACCTGAATGCCTACACTAAAAATTATTCAGCTGGATTTGGCGTCTTTGCAATTTTATTTTTAATATGCGCAGTCCTTGTGTTTAATATGCGAAAATATCAGGACGAAGAACTTTAAGGATTCATATGTCCAGAATTAAAATGATAGCACTTGACTTGGATGGGACCCTGTTTGATAACGAGGGTAAAATCCCTGAGGAAAACAAGATAATTCTGCAGGAATCCCACAAAAAGGGGATAATCGTTGTCCTTTCATCGGGCAGAATGACGGATTGTGTAGCGCCTACCGCAGATTTGATAGGTATTGACTGCCCGCTCATTGTTTATAATGGAGCGATGGTGCGCGATACAAAATCCGAAGGCAGAAAAATAATTTTTCATAAGCCATTGCCGGTGAAATACGGCGATAAAATGATAGATTATACCCTGAAAAATCATTTTCATCTCAATTATTATTTTAATGATGTACTCTACGCCAAGGATGACCAATCACTTCGTAAATATGCAGATATTTATGCAAATCAGACCGGTGCGGTTTTTCATTTTGTTTCTGATATAAGTCAGTTCAAGGGCAAAGAACCGACAAAATTGATTTTAATCACAGATTCTTCAGAGCCTGCCAACCCGAGGCCGCGATACCGCGATGAACAGTATGATTATTTTTATTCTATTCTCGGTAAGGAAGTTACATTAACAAAGACAAATCCTGAATATCTTGAATTTATGAACAGGGATGTTGACAAAGGAGTGGGTCTGATAAAACTCGCCGAGCATTACAAAATCGATATTAATGAAATAATTGCTTTTGGCGACGGGGATAATGATGCACCGATGCTTTCTGCAGCAGGAATAGGAATAGCAATGGCAAATGCCGGAGAAAAATCAAAAAAGGCAGCGAAAATTGTAGCCCAGTGGGATAATAACCAGGCAGGAGTGGCAAGGGTGTTAGCAGATTATCTCTAATAGATCATTCATTTTTTTATTTGATTTTTTCAAAATTTACAGTATAATATAAATTAGACTAATTTAGATTATACTGGAGGCAAAGATGGGTAAAAGAAGTATGGTTTTAGTGATGGCTGCTGCAGGCTTATTGCTTTCCGGGTGTGGCAAAAAGGCGAAAGAAGAGAAGAAGCTGATGCCGGTTCCCAGGGGAGATGCTCTTGTAATAATTTCCCCGCACTGGGAGGGAGTGCGCAAGGAATTCGGTGATGCTTTTAAGAATTGGTACAAGGCAAAATATAAGGAGGAAGCAAAAGTCGAATGGCTTGACCAGGGCGGTTCAAGCGATGATTTAAGATTTGTGAAATCCGAGTTTGCTCTTACAGAGCCTACTTCGGCGAAGAATCCGAACAGCACCGGGATTGACATATTTTTTGGCGGTGGAGTGGAACCCCATCTTGATTTGATGAAGAATGGTTATACTTTGCCCTACAAAATTTCTGATGAGAATCTCAAGTTAATACCCAAACAGATTTCAGGAATGCCGATTTATGACCCTGCTTATAACTGGTACGGCGCCTGCCTTTCCAGTTTTGGTATAGTTTATAATAAAGTTGTCCTGAAAATGATGAAGTTTCCTGAGCCCAAAACATGGGAAGACCTTGCTAATCCTGATTTGCTTGGATGGGTGGGTTCTGCTGACCTCAGACATTCGGGAACCATCCATATGATGTACGAAATTATACTGCAGGCATATGGCTGGCAGAAAGGTTTTGACATTATTACCAAAATGGCAGGGAATATCAAGTCTTTTCCGAAGCACGCAAGTCAGACCCCCAAGGACGTTTCAAACGGGCAGGTGGCTTACGGTCTTGCAATAGATGCTTATGGGTGGGCGCAGGTTGCTGAAGTAGGGGAGGAGAAGGTTGGATTTATGTTGCCCGAAAAACTTACAGTGATAAATCCGGATGCGATTTCTATTTTAAAAGGTGCCCCGCATCTTGATTTAGCAAAAGCATTTCTGGAATTCGTGATGAGTATTGACGGACAGAAACTCTGGATACTGCGCAAAGGCGAACCCTGTGGTCCAAAAGAATTTGGTCTGGACCGCTTGAGTGTTATTCCAAAATTATATGATGAGTTCAAGGATAAAAGTGTAATTAGGGTCAATCCTTTTAAATTTAAGGGCTCATTTAAATATAGTCCTGATAAAGGCAGTCTCAGATACACAATTCTTAACGATTTTATAGGAGCACTTGTTATTGATACACACAAGGAATTAGGAAGTGCCTGGAAGGCAATTATTGCAAGTGGGATGCCTGGTCGCCGTGGCGACAAAGAGAAAGCACTTAAAAAATTCCTGGAATTGCCGGCAAGCGAGGATGAAATTCTTAGTCTTGCCAAGGATAAATGGAACGACCAGGCATTCCGCAATAACAAAATTAAGGAATGGATTGCTTTTGCACGGAATAAGTACATAGAAGCAGAAAAACTTGCGAAATAAAAACCGTTGAGAGTTGAGAAGATTGCTTCGTTTTAAGTTCCTTCGCTTCGCTCAGGACAAGCCTCGCAATGACAAAAGAATGGAAAAATGACAAGAGGTTAATATGGTCAGCGTAAAATTGCAGGGTATTACTAAATATTTTGACAAGACCAGAGCAGTGGACAATGTTTCTCTTGAAATCAAAAAAGGAGAACTTTTTTTCCTGTTGGGTCCATCGGGTTGCGGTAAGACAACGGTTCTCAGGATGATTGCCGGATTTTATACTCCTGAAAACGGTGAAATTTGTTTTGACGACAAACTGATGAACGAAGTTCCTCCACACAAGAGAAACACCGGAATGGTTTTTCAGAATTATGCTCTCTGGCCGCATATGACGGTGAAAAAGAATGTAGAATACGGGCTGGACATCCGTGATGTTTCGCTGGAAGAAAAAGAGGCGCGGACAAATCAGGCGCTTGAAATTGTGCGGATGATAGATTATGCAAATAGAAAACCGGCACAGCTTTCAGGTGGACAACAGCAGCGCGTAGCGCTTGCAAGGGCACTGGTTATTCAGCCTGACTTACTCTTGTTAGATGAGCCTCTTTCCAATCTTGATGCCAAATTGCGACTTGAAATGAGGGAAGAAATAAAAAGGATTCATGAAGAAACAAAGATTACCTCCATATATGTGACGCATGACCAGAAAGAGGCACTATCAATGGCAGAAAGGGTAGCAGTAATGAATACAGGAATGATTGAGCAGACAGGCACTCCACGCGAAATATATGAGAATCCAGCCAATAAATTTGTCGCAGGTTTTATAGGCGAAACTAACTTTATTGAAGGTAAAGTTTTAGAGACAAATAATCATAAAGTAATACTTGAAATTAGAATAGGTAAGTTATGTTCTTTCAATAAAATTAATATTCAGATTGGAGGGAGAGTTGCCTGCTCTATAAGGCCGGAGTCTATACAGGTCCTTGATGCCATAAACGAAACTCTGCCCAACCAGTTTGAAGCGGTGATTGAAGAGTTTACCTATTTAGGTGACAATGAACAGTACCATCTCCGCCTTGGCGACAATAGTCTTATAAAGGCAGTTGCACATAATCCTTTTGGTCAGGTTCGCCAGAAAGGAAGCAAAGTCTGGATCTATATTGAACCGCAGAATGTAATATTGCTTCTATGAAATCACGCATATCTTTATTTCTAATTTATGTATTTTTTGCCTTGTTTTTATTCTACCCGCTTGCTTATGTATTTACCAAATGTTTTTACTTTGAAGGCAATTTTTCAGCAGTATTTTTCCAGTATATGTTCACAAATCCGGTGCTCAGAGAGTGCATAATCAACAGTTTTATCCTGGGCATCACAGTGACTTTAATTACAACCATCCTGACTCTTCCACTTGCTTTTGTTATGGGCAGGTTCAAGTTTAGATTTAGAGGATTGCTTTCAAGTTTAATGCTTGTGCCGATGATTATGCCTCCGTTTGTTGGTGCAATCGGCATGAGGCAGATGTTGGCAAGATTCGGTTCAATCAATTTGCTTTTGATGAAAACCGGCATTTTAAAACAACCGGTTGACTGGCTTGGAGGAGGAGGATTCTGGGGTGTGGTCCTGATGGAAGTTTTACATCTTTATCCCCTGATGTTTCTTAATATGAGCACAGCACTTGCAAATATTGACCCAAGTATGGAAGAAGCTGCAAAAAATCTTGGCGCGGACGGAAAGCATATTTTTCGCACGATTACATTCCCTTTAATGCTTCCCGGCTATTTTGCCGGAGCAATACTTGTTTTCATCTGGGCGTTTACAGATTTAGGAACTCCGCTGATTTTTGAATATACCCGTCTTGTGCCTGTGCAGATTTTCAATATGGTTACTGATATCGGTGAAAATCCGATGGGATATGCCCTTGTAATACTTGTGCTCCTGCTCACTGTGACTTTTTTCTGGATATCCAAAGCAATGTTAGGCAGAGAAAGCTATACTATGATGGCAAAGGGGCAGGTGCCCAGAACCGAAAAAGAATTAAAAGGTATTGGCGGAATTTTATTTTATATTTTCGTTTTTGCGGTCATCTGTATCTCGCTTCTTCCTCACATCAGTGTTTTTCTCACCTCAATATCCGGCAGCTGGTTTATGAGTATACTACCTTCGCAGATTACCGCAAAATATTATGGGATGGTATTTAACCATCCACTAACAGTGTCAAGCATACGCAACAGTCTTTCTTTAAGTGCGGTATCAATGATTTTTGATATTTTAATCGGGCTTATGATTGCATATCTTCTTGCCCGGACAAAAATTAAAGGAAAGGAAATTCTGGATGCGATTGTAATGCTCCCGCTGGCAATTCCAGGCTTAATACTTGCTTTCGGATATGTTGCATCATTCTCTGGTGGCATTCTTGACCCCAGGAACAACCCTTTTCCGCTTTTAATAATTGCCTATACGATACGGCGCATTCCTTTTGTGGTAAGGACTGCCTATGCAGGGTTACAGCAGACCAGCGTTACATTTGAGGAGGCGTCCCAGAACCTGGGTGCCACGCCATTTTATACATTCCGTAGAATTTCAATGCCCCTCATCAGCGCAAATATCATAGCAGGTGGTATCCTTGCGTTTTCATTTGCGATGTTAGAAGTAAGTGATAGTCTGATACTCGCAATGAAAGAGCAGTTCTATCCCATAACAAAGGCAATCTACGTTCTTGTGGGCCGCATAGCCGACGGTCCTTATATTGCAAGCGCGATGGGAGTGTTAGGCATGATTCTCCTTGCCGCAAGTCTGTTCCTTTCCAATAAATTCATCGGCAAAAGAATGGGAGAGCTTTTCAGAATATAACAGTAAAAAGAATTATCTTTTTTGATGAGGGAAAAAGGAGGAGCAATGATAAGCAAAAGAGATAGTGTGGTCCTGGTGGTTTTCTTAACACTTATATTTTTGGGCGCAAGTTGTTCCAGGGCTGATGCCCAGTGGTGGAAGGACTGGTGGAAAAAAGGAAAGAAAGAGGCAGCAGAATTAAAGGAAAAAATTACGAAGCTGGCACCCACAAACAGGAACTTTTTATACTGAGAGTTGTCCCGGTATGGACATGAATGGTTCAATGGTAAAATTGGCTATACAGATACATTATTAAGGAGGGAATATGTCTGAATTAAGACAGAACCTGGCGACAAAGGAATGGGTAATAATAGCAACTGAAAGGGCAAAAAGACCTGAAGAATTTAAGTCCAGAAAAGAAAAGAAAGAACTTCCTGCTTTCAATCCTGCCTGCCCGTTTTGTCCTGGAAATGAAAGTAATACACCTGGCGAGACCCTTAGAATATCAGATGATGGTGGATGGAAGGTTCGTTCTTTTCCAAACAAGTTTGCAGCTCTGTCAAAAGAAGGAGAACGCAGGAGAAAAATAGAAGGTATTGAGAGGTGGCTCAACGGGGTTGGAATTCATGAAGTCATTGCAGAAACTCCTCTTCACAACCTGACCACTGCTCTATTACCTGTGGAAAATATTGAATTAATTCTTGGGGCATACAGAGCCAGGTATCTTGATATCTTGAATGACCCGAGGATTGAATTGATAATTATTTTTAAAAATCATGGAGAAGCTGCAGGTACATCCCTTGAACACCCGCACTCCCAGTTAATTGCAACTCCTGTTGTGCCCACACAGGTCAGGAATAGACTTGAGGATGCGATGAGATATTTCGATGATACAGGTGAATGTGTATACTGTAAAATGATGGCAGAAGAAATTAAAGCAAAAGAGAGAATTTTAATTGAGACCGAGCATTTTATTTCCTTTGTCCTTTATGCTGCACTTTCGCCATTCCATACCTGGATTTTACCAAAAAGACACACTTCATCTTTTGGCGATATAACTGATGAAGAGATAAAAGATATGGCAGGTATCCTTAAAAATGTACTGGCGAGGTTTTATTATGGACTGGACGACCCGAATTTTAATTATGTCATTCGTTCTGCTCCAACAGGTGGCGGAGTAAAGGAATATTTCCACTGGTATCTGAGCATTGTTCCCCGGCTTACAAAAACTGCCGGGTTTGAATTAGGTTCAGGGATGTTTATTAACATTTCTATGCCGGAGGATAACGCTAAATTTTTAAGAGAGGTCAGGATTCCTAAATGATTGAAACAATTTTAATCGGATACACGGGATATGAAATTGCTACAAAAGTAGAGAATAAAATCATTCTGGATACCAATGGCATAGCAACAGTTCATGTAGAGATAAAGGAGAAAAACGAGGGGTAATTATGGAAATTAAATTTGGCACTTCTGGATGGCGAGCAATTATCGGCGATGGATTTACTTTTGACAATGTCCGGCTTGTCACCACTGCAATTGCTCAGTATATTAAATCTTTACAACGCACGCGGGGTACCCACACAAAGCGTGGGTCGGACGCACGACGACCGACTGTAGTCGTGGGCTACGACACCCGTTTTATGAGTGAAGATTTCGCTCTTGAATGCGCAAAAGTCCTGGCAGAAAATGGAATCCAGCCACTTCTGACCAAAGAGGATGTTCCCACCCCGGTTATTGCATATGAAATTATACGTAGAAAGGCAGACGGAGGAATAAATTTTACTGCCAGTCATAATCCATGTGAATACAATGGGATAAAATTTTCTCCTTCCTATGGAGGACCTGCATTCCCGGAGATAACAGATAAAATTGAAAAAAATATAAGAACCTGCCTTCAGCAGAACCTTATAAGAAAAATCAAACCACAGAGTACACAGAGAACAAAAAAAGATATTTCAATCAGATACATAAATCCAGAAGATACATATATAAAGCGGATAAAAGAATTGGTAAGTCTGAAGGCGTTACGCAGGCTGAAAATTGTTGCTGACCCGCTCTATGGAACAGGAAGGCATTACCTTGAAAAAATATTGCAAATTTCAGATTGCAAATTTCAAATTTTGCATAATTGGAGAGATGTAATATTCGGTGGGGGACGACCTGAACCTGATGAAGAAACTTTGAGGGAATTGATTGCAAAAGTGAAATCTACCAGAGCAAATATCGGTATTTCTACTGATGGTGATGCTGACAGGTTTGGAATAATTGATGCTGACGGAACTTATTACAATCCCAATGCTGTAATTACTCTCTTGCTTTATCATCTTTACAAAACTCGCGGATGGAAGGACATAGTTGTGCGTACGGTAGCAACAACTCATATGATTGATGCACTTTGTAAGAAGTATGGCTTAGAGGTTACAGAGACACCGGTTGGTTTTAAATATATTGCTGAAGTAATGCAGAAGAGAGATATTCTTATAGGCGGTGAAGAAAGTGGCGGGCTAACTATCCACGGGCATATTCCGGAGAAAGATGGAATTCTAGCAGGATTATTGATGGCAGAAATGGTAGCGACGGAGAAAAAGACTCTCGGTAAGATTATGAACAATCTTTATAAGGAAGTGGGTTTGTTTCTTTCCAGCAGGGTTAATTTAAAGTTAACTGCACAAATGGATAAAATACTCAAGGTTAATTTATCCCGCTCAATCAGGGAAATTGCTGGTTTGAAAGTGCTTAAAAAAATCACGATTGATGGTACCAAGTTACTACTTGAAGATGGTTCCTGGATTCTTTTTAGATTTTCAGGGACAGAGCCTGTCGTACGCATATATGCTGAAGCTGACAACAGGAAAAAATTGAATGTCCTGATAAATGCCGGTCAGAAAATGGCACAATGATAAAAATGCACTTTGAGCTTATTTTACTTGACTTTTAACTAGAAATGTGCTATAATATTTCCGTAAATAATCAAAAATGATTATTGAGGGAAATATGAAGTACTCAGAATTTAAAAAGAAACTGATTGATATGCCCATTTTTTCCTTTTCGCAGATAGAGAGTCTGTATGGGAATACCCAGGTTCTCAAGAATCAGTTAAGCAGGTGGGTGAGAAAGAATCTCTTGCTAAAACTGAGGAAAGGAATCTATGTTTTAAACAGTGAGGACAGAAAAGTTACTCCTTCCCGAATGTTTATTGCTAACCAACTGTATTTTCCTTCCTATGTAAGCACCGAATACGCCCTTTCTTTTTATGATTTAATTCCCGAAAGGGTTGCCGACATTACATCAGTGACTACAAAAAAACCTGTATTCTTCAGGAACGAATTTGGCAATTTCATCTACCGACACATTAAGAGTGAATGTTTTGATGGGTTCAGGAAAATGGCGGATGAGAATAAATGTTTTTTTTTCATCGCCAGTCCAGAAAAAGCCGTTATAGATTTCCTTTATTTTAATCTTAAAAAATTAAAGATAGATGATTTTCACGTATTCGAGGAATCCTATCGTTTCCAGAACCTTTCCATCCTTTCGAAAAATAAAATTATTGGATTTGCAAAGAAATTTAAAAATGAAAAGCTCATCATAGTGGCGAGAGCATTCTGCAAGTTTGCAGGGAGGGCTTGAGATGCTTGAAGTTCTGATGTCGGAGATTGAGAAATTTAAGACCCGCGAGGAAAGGCTGAATCATTTAAGGGAATGCATCCAGTTGTTAATTCTAAAAATAGTTTACGAGGGTGGATTCTTCAAAAGCATTAGTTTTATCGGTGGGACTGCCTTGAGGGTTATCTACGATTTGCGCAGGTTTTCCGAAGACATGGATTTTTCACTCACCAGCAAGAATAGTTACAGTACAGAAGGACTCGTTTCTTACTTAGACAGGCAGCTGGAGTTATTCAATATGAAAGCAGAGGTAAGTAAAAAGATAGAAAAAAACGTCCACAAAATAGATTGCAAGTTCGGCGGAATTCTTTTTGATACAGGTATTTCTTCTTTTGAATCTCAAAAATTGTTCATCCGCCTGGATGTAGACACCAATCCTCCGGCCGGGTGGAGGACAGAAATATCTCTGGTAAACAAATTATTTATGTTTACACTGAGTCATTTTGACCTGCCTTCTCTTTATGCGTGTAAGCTCCATGCTTGTTTTTTCAGGAGGTATACTAAGGGGAGAGATTTCTACGACCTCCTTTGGTTCCTCGGTAAGAAAATAAAACCAAACTTCACGGTACTAAATAACGCAATTATTCAGACTGAAAAAAAACCAGTTTCCATTAATGAAAGCAATTTCCCCCGGTTTCTTGCAGAGAGGTTGTCAGGGGTGGATTTCAAAAACGTAAGGAATGATGTGGAGCGATTTCTTGAGGACAAAAAAGAACTTGCCCTTTTGGATAAAGAAACATTTCTCAAAAAAAATTAATCAAAAAAATTAACCGGGTATTGACTTTTTGCACTTTTTATGTTATACTATATATTAGTTTCAGGAAAATTTCCCGAAAGTGGAATAAAAAGTAAAAGAGGAGGGCGAGATGGAAGAAAGGGAAATTTATTTGGATGGTAAAATGGTTCTAGAAAGTGAAGCAAGGATTTCTATTTTTCAGACATCTGAGCAAATAGTCAGATTTTCTTTGCATTTCTAAAAATATTTTGCAGGTACCCCCCTATACCACTTCATAGTGTACAGTAAAATGAAACTTATCAGGGGTAAAAGGTCTCATTTTATTTAAATCCTCACAAAGATGGCGGGCAGCATAATCAATTATTTGATTTTTAAATCCTCTTAAGCGAACATACAATTTATTTCCTTCTAATTTTACAA
>MNUO01000064.1 GCA_001871015.1 Candidatus Desantisbacteria bacterium CG1_02_38_46 | reverse complement strand
GAGAATTAGCAAAAGACGGTACCCTTTCGCAGCGTGACCTGTCAAAGAGGATGGGATTAAGTCTGGGAAGGGTTAATTATCTTGTAAATGCATTGATCGAGAAGGGCTACATCAAGGCACAGAGGTTCAAGAATTCAAGAAAAAAGATAGGCTACATGTACATCATTACGCCAAGGGGCTTTAGGGCTAAAGTAACACAGACATACAACTTCCTTCAGCGAAAACGTGAAGAATATGACAGGCTGAAGGAAGAGATAGAGACACTCATGCAGGAAAATCACGAACATCTTAAAAATAATAGGAATCCACTCCGGTGATTCGGACGGGCAGCTAAGGTAAACGGTATCTGTCCCAATTTCACTCATTTCACTCAATTTCATGTGTAAAATAATGATGAAAAGGAGATGTCGATAATGTTAAAAACAAATTCAATTACAGGCATAGATAAGATAAAAAAGGCAGTTAAGGATTTGCCCTTAGAAGGTAAAATTGAAGTTCTTACAATGTTGGAAGACGAGCTTTTTGCAATGAGGTTTAAGAACCTTCTCTCAGGGTTTAGAGTATCTGCGCAAAAATATCCTATGACTTTAGAGGAGATTACTAAAGAGGTAGAGGCTGTCAGGCAAAAACGATATGAAAGTCGTAATTGATACCAATATCTGGATCAGTTACTTGCTTGGGGGCCTCTTAAAAGACTTGGATGAAAAGCTACTTTCCAAAGAAATAAAGGTTGTTGTATCAAACGAAATGCTTAAAGAACTTGCTGAAGTATCAAACCGTCCAAAGATGAAAAGGATAATTTTCTTCTCGAAGTGGCAATGGAAGGAAAGGCAGACTATCTTATTACAGGAGACGCAGACCTCCTGGTTATGAAAACATTTGGCAGTACGGAGATTATTAAACCTAAAGAGTTTGAAGATATACTTAATTCAGAGAAATGATATTAAAGGCAAAATAATATGCTTGAAGAAGGACTAAAATGTGAATTATTTGTTTGTCTTTATAGAGGAAAGGGAAAAGAGAGAAGAGAGGACAATGAAAGGGAAATGTCAAGATCCAAGACCTGACCCCCTCAGTTTGCTTCTATCGAAGATGACCACTTTTTCTATTTATTTCTGATGGGATATAATATTGTGAAAGTAAAAGTGAGTAACGCAAAGGAGGGGAAGAGATGCCATTTAAGAGAATAACATATGCTTCAGCTATAGATGCACTGGATGCATTACTTAAGTCATTAGCTGCTTATGAGCAGAAATATCAAATGTCTTCTGACGAATTTTATGCGAACTATTTGTCAGGGAAACTTGAAGATTCAAAGGATTTTGTGGAATGGGCAGGAGACTACAAGCATTATATTGAGATGAAAAAAGAATTAGAGGAGAAGCTGAAGGTTACCGCATGAGAAGCATAGTTGAATACCTTGAAAGAGTTCAGATTCTTATAAAAGAATTATCAAGAGTTGAAATTGAAAGATATGAGGAACAAGTGCTATCAGAAGAAAGAGGAAATCTACGCATCCGTTTACGATTTTTTGATAATTCTCTTTTAGAGATTAGCGAGGCTATCCATATAATGAAGGAGACCTTTACATGGTTAAGTTATCGCTATCATTATCAAAATCCTGACGGAAGCATTATCTTCCGCTATGATAATACTCCTCATCACCCTGATGTAGATACCTACCCGGATCATAAACACGTTGGGGAATCAGTTATAAATGCTGCTCGTCCAGGCATAGAGAAAGTTTTATCAGAAGTTAAAGAACATATCAAGTCGAAAGGTTGACCCCAAATCTTTACCTGAACTAAGGGGAGACTACAGCAAGGCAAAAAATAAACTACGACAGGAACCTATGGTTAGCTTCGAAGAATTAGTCAAGATGATGGTGGAAGAAGGTATGAGAAGGTTTAATAGCTCTGGGGCCATAAAGCAAAGACATCCTTTGAAGAAAGGTTGAGAAAGACGATTGAGTGGTATAGAGAAATGTCAAGATTAAAGACCTGACCCCAAACACTCAGCATTTTTCTTTTTTTCGTTTCTTTTTCGTTTTCTTTGATAAATAGTAAAAGTAAAGACTTGACCCTATTTCTATGCTATTCGAAATAATTGTTTACAATATCAGATAAGTCGAAAGGGGGTTAGAATAATGCCTAAATTAAAAGACATTGATATAGATTATGATCAAATTAGGGAATTGGTAAAACAGCTTGATTTTGGGAAGAAAATGGCCTTGATCAAGGAAGTTGCAAAGGAACGCGAATATAGAAAAAACTTTTATGGTTTTACCGAAGGTTTGTTGAAAAAATATAACATTCCTGAAATGACCGATGATGAGCTGGATACCTTTCTTCATGATAGAAGCTGATTCGCCCTGATTTTTGAGTGAACATTTGGATAGAATTGTTATTGACACGAATATTTATATTTCAGCTATCTTCTGGGGTGGCAAGCCACGTGAGATAATAGATTTAGGACGTGATAAGAGAATCCATATTTTTACATCCTTAGAAATAGAGAACGAGATAGCGGAGAAACTAAGGACAAAATTTAGACTTAATCAAGAAGAGATAAATCAGATTCTTTTAGACTTTTCAACTTTTACAGTTCCTGTTAAAGTTACCACTAAAATAGAAGCAGTACCGGGTGACCCTGAAGACGATAAATTTATAGAATGTGCTGTTCTAAGCAGAGCTAACTACATTGTATCAGGCGATAAACATCTATTAGATCTAAAAGAATATTATGGAATAAGGATTTTAAAGGCCTCAGAATATTTAGCTATACTTGAAAAGAAGGAAAGACGAACCCAATCAACGAAATTCACCCAAAAACCCAATAAACCAGAGTAACCAAACAGACCAGATGAACAAGAAAGACCAGATTGTCAAGGGCCGACCCTGCCACCCACAACTGGCATCAATCATTACAATTGGCCGCTTTCCATCGGAATAGATGGCCGGAATCAGCCGAATAGGCACATTGTCGAGATCGAAATTGCAATATCGCAAGCCTGACCCCTTGGCATTGACTCTTAATTGAAAAATGAAGGTTTGACCCCAAATTCCCTATTTTTCGTTTTCTTTGATAAATAGTAAAAGTAAAGACTTGACCCTATTTCTATGCTATTCGAAATAATTGTTTACAATATCAGATAAGTCGAAAGGGGGTTAGAATAATGCCTAAATTAAAAGACATTGATATAGATTATGATCAAATTAGGGAATTGGTAAAACAGCTTGATTTTGGGAAGAAAATGGCCTTGATCAAGGAAGTTGCAAAGGAACGCGAATATAGAAAAAACTTTTATGGTTTTACCGAAGGTTTGTTGAAAAAATATAACATTCCTGAAATGACCGATGATGAGCTGGATACCTTTCTTCATGATAGAAGCTGATTCGCCCTGATTTTTGAGTGAACATTTGGATAGAATTGTTATTGACACGAATATTTATATTTCAGCTATCTTCTGGGGTGGCAAGCCACGTGAGATAATAGATTTAGGACGTGATAAGAGAATCCATATTTTTACATCCTTAGAAATGGAGAACGAGATAGCGGAGAAACTAAGGACAAAATTTAGACTTAATCAAGAAGAGATAAATCAGATTCTTTTAGACTTTTCAACTTTTACAGTTCCTGTTAAAGTTACCACTAAAATAGAAGCAGTACCGGGTGACCCTGAAGACGATAAATTTATAGAATGTGCTGTTCTAAGCAGAGCTAACTACATTGTATCAGGCGATAAACATCTATTAGATCTAAAAGAATATTATGGAATAAGGATTTTAAAGGCCTCAGAATATTTAGCTATACTTGAAAAGAAGGAAAGACGAACCCAATCAACGAAATTCACCCAAAAACCCAATAAACCAGAGTAACCAAACAGACCAGATGAACAAGAAAGACCAGATTGTCAAGGGCCGACCCTGCCGCCCACAACTGGCATCAATCATTACAATTGGCCGCTTTCCATCGGAATAGATGGCCGGAATCAGCCGAATAGGCACATTGTCGAGATCGAAATTGCAATATCGCAAGCCTGACCCCTTGGCATTGACTCTTAATTGAAAAATGAAGGTTTGACCCCAAATTCCCTATTTTTCGTTTTCTTTGATAAATAGTAAAAGTAAAGACTTGACCCTATTTCTTTGCAGGCAAAAGACGGGGTTAAAGAGTAATCTAAATGGGAGACAGGGATGAGAAATGTCAATATGAAAGATTTGACCCCCATGATTTTTAATCTAAAGGCTATGGAGGAAAGACTGAAACAAGATCAGAACATTAAAAGGGAAGCAGGGCATTTGAAGGGGGTCTTGATAAATGAATATTGAAGGTTTGACCCCGGTGATAAAGAGGTAAGCTTATTGCTCCCAGCTCTCTACTCATTGTGTATTTGCTTGTTCGTTTGAATATGCTAAAATAATCAAAACTTGGGAGGTATTTAATTATGCTTATAGAATATGTTGAGGAAGCCTTAAGAAGGGCACGATATGAAATTATAGACGATGAAGAGCCCTACTATGGAGAGATAGAGGAACTTAGAGGCGTTTGGGCTACTGGTAAGACCTTAGAAGAATGCAGAAATAATCTCAAGAATGTTATAGAGGGTTGGATACTACTGAGTATCAAAAAGGGACTTCCAATTCCCAAGCTCGGAGATTTTGAGATAAAGGAGATACAGGAAGCTATTGCATAAATGTCCAAACTAAGCCCTGTTTCTCATAGTGAGCTTGTAAAGAGGCTTAAGACCTTTGGTTTTGAAGGTCCATATAGCGGAGGAAAACATTTATATATGGTGAGAGGCAATTTAAGGCTTACCATCCCAAATCCTCATAAGCAGAATATAGGCGTAGACCTTTTAACAAGGATACTCAGACAGGCAGGGATAACAAGAGAAGAATGGATAGAGAAAGTAAGATGAATTTTAATGTGCTTTTCAGCTTATTCGTTTTTTGGCTTTGATAAATGAAATTTGAAGGTTTGACCCAAAAAGTAAAAAGAATAGTTTTATAACTAATTCGTGATTATTTGTGTAATTCGTGTTCAAAATTGAACGGAACAGAGAAATGAAGAAGGTTAAGATTCGATGAAAGGAAGTAGAACAAATGAAAGCGGAAGGACATTTGAATAAGGCAAAAGAGATAAAAGAAAGTATGGAGAAATTATTACCTGATTCGGAAGGTAAGAATGTAGTAGCAATAGTAGAATTATCTTACGGGATTATCCAGCATTTAGTTGCGTATGGACTTGAAATAAAATATAAGCAACATCTTGATACCCATGTTGGAATACCTAAATTGTTAAGAGAATTACGAGAAACTAAAATTGCTGAAGACTTTGAAAGATTGGATACTTTCCGACAGGGTCGTTGGTATGGTAGTCGTGGAAATGGTGAAGTAATAAAGGAATGTTTAGAAATTATTAAGCGAGTGGAGGTGTGGACGAAAAGAGGTCCAATGGGATGAATATACCAGAAGAACTTAAAAACCCAATTATTGATTTTGTTAATGAAGCAGATAGAATTCCAAATTTAAAATACATTATATTATTCGGTTCTATTCCTAAGGGTGAGGTCTCTAAAAAAAGTGATATAGACCTGCTTATGCTTTTTAACACAGACCATAATCCTGAAGTAGGAAAGGAAATAGATACCTGTTTAGAAATTTCTTCTAAGATTTCACAGAAATACAATCTATCTTATTCGTTTTCATTCGTGATGAAGAACTTAAATAATCCAGATGATATTGACCCAGATTTTCTCTGGACCATATCCAGGGAAGGAACTATTATCTGGGGCAGACCGGATACTGAGTTACTTAAAGAACCGGGAAAGTATTTAGAACCCAAATCTTTAATAACCTATTCTACAAAGGGTTTGGGTTCAAAAGAAAAGTCAGCTATTCAAAGAGGTTTGTTTGGTTATAGTTTTTCTCAAACAGTCAAGGATAAATCATATCAGAGTGAGAAGAAAGGTTTGATAGACAAAAAAGAGTATAAAATAGGAGATGGTGTGCTTCTGGTTCCGTCAAGTATAGAAGAAAAAGTAGTGGAAATTTTAAGAAGAAATAAAGCAAAATATAAGAGCACCAAGGTTTGGAAATAGATGATATTTTTGCCATTGTGGTTGCAAAACTCGGCTATTTTGTTTGTTTTTGACATCAGGGGGGCAAAACTTTCATAGAAAAAGGGGACAGGCTACTTTTATGGAGGGTATTAACAAGTTAAAAAGATGCCAAGGATTGCAAGAGGCTTAGCTGATGGTTTAATTTACCATATCCTTAACCGCGGCAATGGAAGACAAGAAGTCTTTCATAGACTCAATGACGTTATGACACAAAGACTTTCTTATGACGTTTTTTTGACGCTAAGACGCTCTGATTGTATTTTGACGCTAAGACGCTATGAAATAGAACCGTCCCCTTTTCCTTTTAAAGATGTTAGTTTGGAAGTAAAGGTAGCCTGTTCGCTTGCATGCTTGTTAGCATGTCGGCTTGCTCGCTTAGGCAGAAAATATGGGATGTGACCCAATATTTTTTATGATAAATGAAATTTGAAGGTTTGACCCCAAATTCCCTATTTTTCGTTTTCTTTGATAAATAGTAAAAGTAAAGACTTGACCCTATTTCTTTGAAATAATATTCAAGCGCAAAGGCTCATATATACGGCATAAAAGACGAGATACTTGGCGAAACACTATTTAAAGGCAGACAGAGGAATGATTACATAGAATTGATGAATGCGACTATTAAAGAAGAAGATATAAACAGCATAAGAAATTATACGAGGAATGGCCGCCCATTTGGCGATGAAAGTTTTACAGAGAAAATGGAGCAGAAACTTGATAGAATATTTCAATTAAGGCCGCGAGGAAGGCCAAAGAAGGGGAAGGCAAATAAATGGGATGTGTCCCTAATATTTCCAATACGATTATAACAATTCGTAAAGACCTCCTTATTGAAAGAATTACGTTACTGAAG
>MNUO01000011.1 GCA_001871015.1 Candidatus Desantisbacteria bacterium CG1_02_38_46 | reverse complement strand
TTTAAGAGAATATCTGTTATGTGTCCAAGCAAGATTAACTACAACAGGAAACAAAAACCATCTAAGATTTCCTGCTGGCTACTTGTATAAAGATTTATATAATTATGCACTTAAAAGGATCGACAAAATGAAGCAAATATGAAATTTTAAAAATTTGCTAAGATTTTTTTAATTTCAAATAGCCTTTCCCGACGATATTATCACCTAAAAATGTATTTTTCACGCATTTTTCAGGTTTACGCCATTTACGACCCTGCAAACCCTGTCAAAATAATCAATCTGACTCTTGAAAGTTTTGGAGGAAGGCGACACTGTGTGCGGTGGCAAAATTGTAAAGGGGACTGCATACTGTACAAAAACATCCATGATTGAAAATTTTCCGCAAAAAGAATCTCTCCTTTCACTGGGTGCCATCTTATTCAGTTCGTCCGGATACGCCTGAATTAAAATTGGAACCCCTGCATTTTTAAGTGCGGCCACTGCTCCGCTTTCATCCCCGAAGTTCGGCAGAGAAAGAATAACCCCACCGAATTTGCCCTTATTCTTCTCCAGAAAATTTGCATAAATCTGTCCTTCAGCAGGATTTTCTACTGCCCCGAATCTCGTTGCTCTCTCGTTTGGCATTATGTAATCATAGCCCATTGACTCTAACACCCCTGAAATCTCTTTTCTTGCCTCAGACATCAACTTCGCCGGAAAAAAACCTCTGTTCCCGAAGAACAGAGCAAAAGTAGTTTTTTTAACCATAACCCCCCCCTTAATTTCTGGCGCCACATTTTTGGAAGTTGTTCACTTCCCTACCAATTTATCAAGATGTTCCTGGGCTAAAGTAAACTGGGAATCAACCTCAGTTGCTTTCAAGTACATAACCTTTGCATTATGAAGATTGTTCTTTGCCTCGTAAACTAGCCCTAGGTGATAATATATATCCGCACAGAAAGGGTTAAATTTTTGCGCCTTTTGCAAAACTTTTATTGCTTCATCATATTTTTCGTTTAGAAAATAAAATTTTCCCAATTCTAACAAATCCTGTGCAAGTTCTTTGTGATTATAATTATTGTTATTCAATTTATTTCTCCTTGCGCAATGCCTCAATATTTTTAATATCTCCAACAACAACTAATACATCTCCGACTGAGATTTCATCTTCACCATCTGGAGTTAAATTTATTTCCTCCTTGAAATCAGATTCGCCTGATTCATTGATGCAGGGGACCTTCTTCCTGATGGCAATCACATTCACCTTATATTTTGTGCGAATCGCCAGTTCTTTTAAAGTCCTGCCAGTAAAACTTGACGGAACTGTGAACTCGAGGATTTCATAGTTTGGCGAAAGTCTTATCTGCTCAAGAATATCGGGTGACACTAAACTCTCGGCAACCTTTATGCCCATTTCCCGTTCCGGGAATATAACTCTGTCAACACCTATCTTCTGAAGCACCTTTGCGTGATGGGGATTGAGTGCCCTGGAAATTACTTCCTTCACACCTATTTCTTTCAATATAAGTGTAATAAGTATACTCGCCTCTAAATTCTCGCCAACACTCACTATAGCCACATCTATATCTTCAGCGCCAACTTTTTTCAAAGCATCTTCATCAGTGGCATCTAACTGAATGACTTGTGTGGTAAATCCACTTGCCTCACGAACTTTTTCCTCATCCTTATCAATAGCAAGAACCTCGCAGCCTTTCTCGGCAAGGGTTTTGACTACTGCAAAACCAAATTTCCCTAATCCAATTACAGCAAACTGTCTCATTTGACCCCCTTAGCCTACTAATATCCTCTCTTCTGGATAACGGTAAAGCGGCTCCTCTTTTCTCTGGGTAAATGCTACAGCAAATGTAAGGAGCCCCACCCTTCCAATGAACATAGTTACAATGAGCAACAATTTCCCAGCAGAAGAAAGTGTAGGTGTTATCCCTGTTGATAATCCCACCGTTGCAAATGCAGAGACAACCTCAAACAACACCGCAACTAAACCCTTTCCCTCGATGTTTAGCATAAAGAATGTAACAATTATAACGAGGGTTAGAGCGATAATAAATATCGCAAAGGATTTATAAATAATTTCCCCGGGAATTCTTCTTTTGAATACCTGGACGTCCCTCCTCCTTTTAATGGTAGCCCAGGTTGAACAAATTAAAACAAGAAATGTCGTAGTCTTTATTCCACCACCAGTGCCTCCAGGAGAAGCACCGATGAACATAAGAATAATAAGCAGAAGAAGCGTTGGAATAGCCATTTGAGCAATAGGGAGAGTGTTAAACCCTGCGGTTCGCGCAGTTATTGACTGAAAGAACGAAGAAAGTATTTTCTCTTTCAGGGTCAGCGATTGAAACACAGTGGGATTTATACTCTCAAAGAAAAAAATGCAGGTTGCTCCACCCAAGATTAAGATAGCGGTCATCATCAGAACTGATTTAGTGTGAAGGAACAAATGGCGATGTTTTCGTTTTCTGAGGTGATGGTAGATATCTCTTATGACCGTATACCCGAGTCCGCCTGTGACAATGAGGCCCATGATAGTGATGTTTATCAGTAAATCTCCTCTATAGTCCTGG
This sequence comes from Candidatus Desantisbacteria bacterium CG1_02_38_46, assembly GCA_001871015.1. Taxonomy (GTDB): domain Bacteria; phylum Desantisbacteria; class UBA1551; order UBA1551; family UBA1559; genus UBA1559. The sequence continues at coordinate 13,294 of MNUO01000011.1, read as the reverse complement.
AAGCTGGTGCTAAAAAGGCTGAATCCTGCATTACAGAAAGCCGAGATAGCATGAAATATTCCTTTGTAGGCAGCACCAGCCAATCCAAATTTGTCTCTCCAGTATAGAAAAAGGACAAAAGCACCCAAACCTTCAATAATAAAAGTTGCCCTGATAACCTGCTTGATGAAATGGGCAATCTCAGACATGCTAAACTGGTCCATCCCTTCTTTAAAAGCAAGTTTTTCCTCCATGGTTATTCTCTGGCGCAATATGAGTGCGATAAGACTTGCAATGGTCATATATCCAAGGCCACCGATTTGAATGAGGATAAGAATAACAATTTGTCCAAAGTGCGACCAGTAGTTTCCTGTATCCACAACAGTTAAACCTGTAACACAAATTGCAGAGTTTGCAGTAAAAAGAGCATCCACAAGTGGCGCCCTTCTGCCTGTAGATGTAGAAATTGGCAGGGACAGCAGGAAAGTCCCAGTCAAAATAAGTAATAGAAATCCCAGGAATATAGTTTGCGCCGGACCAAGTCTTTTTCTCATAAAACCTCAGAAAAATAATTTTATGATGCCAAGGCTGGCAAACATTACTATGCCACCTGCAATCAGTACGCCCAGTAGAATTGCGAAAAACGCCCTCCAGAATTTCATCTGTAAAAGAAACCCTGCAACGCAACCTGTCCATGCACCGGTTACAGGCAGTGGAATACACACAAAAATTGCCAATCCCCAGAATCCATATTTCTGAATAATGTCACTCTTCTTTTCTGTGCGCGTAAAAAGCCATGTGAAAAATCTACCAAATATTTTAAAATGCCTCAACCATTTTGAAACTGGGCCCAGAAATAACAATATTGGAACTACAGGAATCATATTCCCTAAAATTGACCACCAGAATGCAGGCCAGGGATTCATGCCAAAACTTAAAGCAACAGGAATTGAGCCGCGCAGTTCAGCAATTGGTAACATCGCAACAATTACGGTGATAAATTCTTTCGGTAAACCCTGCAAAAGTGAAATTAATTCTTGTATCATATTTACTCTGCCACTACATCTAACGTAAGCAAACATTCAAAATTCCAACTATACCCAATGCACAGCAATAATAGGCAAAATATTTAAATTTTCCTGTTTTTATGCTTTTAAAAACAACTTTGATAGCAAAGTATCCACTAATTGCTGCAGCAAACCCGCCCACCCAGTAAGTAGTTGCCTGATTTATAAGGCTACTCTGAAGTTGAAAATCCTTTATTTTAAAAATAAGGGCGCCAAGGATTGCAGGGATGGAAAGAAGAAAAGAAAAGCGGACCGCTTCCTCTCCATCCAGGCCGCGAAACAGTCCTGTTACAATGGTAGTACCCGAGCGGGAAATCCCTGGTGCTATAGCACAACCTTGAGCAAAGCCAATCCAGAGGGCATCGGTATAAGAAACAGTTTTAAGTTGTGCGTTGTGTGGTTTGCGTGGAGCAATCCATAAAAGGAAACCTGTGACCAGAAGCAAAATGGAAACGCCGAGGGGATTTTCAAATAAAGATTCAAAAAACCTTTTGAACGCAATGGCCATAATAACAGTTGGGATGCAGGCAAGAATAATTAAAAATGCGTATCGCTTATTGCTTATCGCTAATTGCAAAATATCTTTCCAGAAAAAGATAAGAATAGCGCTCAAAGTTCCAATATGTAAAACTATACCAAAAATAACAGGTGGACTGCTCCAGCCTAAAAAATGCGGAACAAGCACAAGGTGCGCACTTGAGCTCACAGGTATAAATTCTGTCAGTCCCTGCACAATCCCTAAGATGACAGCCTGTAAAATATTCATTCTCCTATACCTCTTTGACTGACACATCGGGTTTGAGAGTAGTTACATCTCTGATCATAATATCTTTAACTTTCATAGTTCCTCCAGGAGCCTCATCGTCTAAAATCTGTTTTTACTATTATAGGCTTTTTGCCAATTTTGTCAAGTTTTCTTGACTTTTATGATGAACCCCCAATTTGCTGATGCTTATTTGCTCAGTGGTCTTGGGTATGATTCATTGGGTCAACGCTGACGCGTTTTCCTCTTACAGAGCATACTCCTGTCGGGCAGGTCAACCCCCACGTCTTGCTGTCGCAAGACAGCAGTGGGGTCTGAAAAGAGGATTTTACCGAGGAGAAACCAATTTTTATCGCCAGAAGTAGGCTCACTTACTCGCCGACAAAAATTTTTAATTTCTGGCTTGACAAACTATATATTGCGACAAACTTAAACTTTCCGCCAAGTAGGTCTAGCGAAAATCGTCAGGCGTGCATTAGACAAATTTTTAATAAAGTGATCCAAAAAATGATTTTTCTTGACAAAATTACTAAAATATAGTATAATAGTAAATAAAAGAAAGGAGGTTGAAAATGGTTACCGGAACATGTAAAGTAGCAAGAAACTTTCAGGTTGTGGTTCCCGCACGGATTCGTGAATCTATCAGACTTAAAATAGGGGATATTGTGAATTTTCAGCTTATGGAAGATGGAAGTATAAAATTAACTCCTATGGTGCTTAAAAGAAAAGATCAGGAATATTTTTGGACACCAAAGTGGCAGGAAGAGTATAAAACCTCTATGAAAGAGTACCGAGAAGGTAAGTATAAATCTTACAAAAGTGTAAAAGAACTCAAGAGAGACCTCATTGATAAGTAGAAACTTTATAATCCCCAAGAGCATACAAAAGAAACTCAAAAAGTTCCCCAAAGAAATAAGGGCCAAGTTTTACTGGGCTCTGGGGATCCTACTAAAAAATCCTTCCTATCCTTCTTTAAGACACAAAAAAATTGAAAGCAGTGAAGACCTTTGGGAATTTTCCATAACAATGAATTATCGCGCTGTGTACAAATTGCTTAATGAAAACACAGTCCTTATAACCAACATAGGCACACATGATATTTTATAATATTAGAGGCCTTTTTTTCTAAAAATTCCAAAACCGACCCTCACATTTGCGATTTAACGCATTTTCCCGGGCAGGTCAAGGTATTTATACCCCCCTGTTTTCAGGTTTTTCCGACGGGAGTCAATTTTTCATACTTTCTCTTACAGAGCCTACTTCGGCAAAAATTTTCTAATTTCACTTAAAAATTCATTTTCCACTTGACAAAATAACAAAATTGTTATATAATATATAACAGAAAGCGGAAGCAAATGTATACGATAAAGTATTATAGAACCGCTAACGGTAAAGAACTAATGAGTAAGTACCTGAACGGCTTAAACCTAAAAACAAGAGTGGCTTTCAGAAAAAGACAGGGGCTTTTTGAAAAGGGACTGCTGCCTTTCAATCGGCCGTATGTAGGTTATCTTCGGGATAAAATATATGAATTTAGGGTAGAGATAGAAAGAAATACCTACAGGACACTATTTTTCTTTATTTTTAAGAATTACCTACTATTTACACATGCTTTTATGAAAAAAAACTGACGAGGTCCCGGATAACGAAATTGAACGGGCTTTAAGATATAAAGCTGATTTTGAAAATAGGTACAAAAAAGGAGAGTATAAGCTATGAAGAAAATTAAATTGACTGGTTTTAAGGAATGGGAAAAGAAACAAATGAAGGACCCGGAATTTGTCAAGGCCTGTGAGGAGCCCGACGACGACCCTTTCATCGAGACGACCTGGCAGCTGTTGAAATTAAGAGAAAAGGCGGGTCTCACACAGAAGGAATTTGCAAAGAGACTGAATGTTTCTCAGGAAGCTATTGCAAGATTGGAATCTCCGCGTTACCGAGGATATTCCCTGCAGACTTTGCATAAAATCGCACACACCTTTGACAAAAAACTGCAAATTAGATTTATATAATCTATCATGAAAAATGAAAAGGATACCGAAATTTAAAACACAAAGGGGCTGTGTAAAATTATTTTGGTGTGAAACTCAAAATCCAACCTACACAATCGCCCCAGGCTGCGTTTTTATGTCCGATGACTCCGAAAGTACGGAGTATGCGGACTCTTCGGAGAGGGGGTCAATATCTTTACACCCCCTGAAAAAATAGTTTCCCGACGCTCCCCCCACACTAAAGTGTAATCAGGGGGACAGGCAAATTTCTTTTAAAAGGATTTACGGGGCCCGCCATAGAATACGCTAAAGAGAAAAAAACAATTACCTTAATATCGCGGGGAAAGGTAAAAGTTAAGCGGACTAAATAAATAATAGATTATTCTCTGTGTTGCTCTTGCATGGTAGAGTAGTGCAAAAAATTTTTGGAAAGTTTAAGGAGGTGTTGAGATGAAAGGAGAAAAACAAAAGGACTGGGGCAACAATGTTTCTTTTGAAATGGTCGTCTCCCGCGATGGTGTCCCCAAAACCACATATAAAATGTGGATGAAAGACAGCGACATCAGAATGGAAACAATTGAGCGCGACGACCAGGGCAACACAAAAAAAGCAATATCACTTATCCTTAATTCCAAAAATGTAATGTATGTTTATTATCCCGATGAAAAAATTGCAATGAAAATGAAACTTGTCGCCCAAGGCGACTCGCTGGGGCGAAACTCCACAAAATCCCCGGCCCCTACCCTACCACCAAGTAAAATTTGATATCGACAGAAACTAAACCTACCAAATCCAGTGCTAATCACATTTTCCCAGAATTTGGTTGTTACTCTGGATGCAGAATATGGTTGTTTTTCTTCCAGGATTTTGGTGGTGGAAATTATAATTAAGACCCTTGTGCTGAAAATTGTGAGAAAAGCTGTAAGATCCTTGAGGGTGGCGATTGCATTGTCTTGAAAATAAGAACTCCGATGCTATTTTAAAAAAGTTGGGGAATTTCTGAACCAAAATGCGAAAACTTGACTTTTTGTAAAAACTCGCTATAATTATACATTGTAGGGGGAAGTAAAAAAAGGGGTAGACCTTATAAAATGTTATAATGTTAAATAAATCAATAGGTCAAAAAATGTTCCAGCAAACGCTTGTATTAATAAAACCTGATGGATTAAAGAAATCCCTTACAGGGAATATCCTTACCCGCCTTTCAGAGACAAAACTTGAAATTGCAGCTGCAAAGGTAGTAAGGGTAAGCCGCAAACTTGCAGAAAAACATTACGCACATCTTAAAGATAAACCTTTCTTCGATGGTCTGGTAAAGTATATCCTGGGCGAACTGCATGAGCGACGTAAAGTCCTGGCAATGGTATATCATGGAGAAGATGCAATCAAAAAAGTGAAGGAACTTGCTGGTGCAACAAATCCAGAAGAAGCAGAGCCAACAAGCATCAGGGGAGCGTATGGAAGAATTACTACAGGTGGTGTATACGAAAATGTAATTCATGCCTCTGCAAATGAAAAAGAAGCAGAAAGAGAAATTAAGATGTGGTTTAAACCTGATGAAGTTATATATCATATTTATCCTGCAAAAGAAGTAGTAAAAAATAATATCCAGGAATTAGAGTGGGCGTGAAATAGCCGAAAGTAGGCTCTCTGGAAGAGACGAGGGGTGTTAGATGCAGATGAAAATGGCTCGGGCAGGCAGAATAACCGCTGAAATGAAATCTGTAGCTCGCGATGAAAAAATAGACGCTGAAACAATACGCAAGGAAATCGCCTGCGGGAAAATTGTTATTACCTCCAATTCAAAACGAAAAAAGAAAATAAAACCACTTGGAATCGGAAAGGGATTGCGCACTAAAATAAATGCTAACATAGGTACCTCTCCAGATTGCATAAACATAAAAAAGGAACTAGAAAAATTAAAAATAGCGGTGAAAAGCGGTGCTGACACCATTATGGATTTAAGTATAGGCGGAAACCTTGATAAAATAAGGAGAACACTTATACGGGAATCTCCTGTTCCTGTTGGCACAGTACCTATTTATCAATCTGCAATTGAAGTAGCCAGAAAAAAGGGCTCAATCGTTTATTTGACTGAAGATGAGATTTTTTCCTGTATTGAAAAACAAGCAGAAGACGGAGTTGATTTTATAACTGTTCACTGCGGTGTAACACAGAAAGCGATTCAAACACTGAAGAAAAATCCTCGTGTAATGGGAGTGGTCAGCCGCGGTGGAGCATTTCTCATAGAGTGGATGGTCTACAACAAAAAGGAAAACCCTCTTTATGAACATTTTGACAGATTGTTGTCAATAGCAAAAAAATATGATATTACCTTAAGTTTAGGGGATGGCTTCAGGCCTGGTTCAATTGCTGATGCCACTGACTCCGCTCAAATTTATGAGTTAATTACGCTGGGCGAACTTGCCAGGCGCGCCTGGAAGGAAGATGTGCAGGTAATAATTGAGGGTCCCGGGCATATCCCATTGCACCAGATTGCAGCAAATGTTCTACTTGAAAAGGAAATCTGTCAGGGCGCCCCTTTTTATGTTCTTGGACCACTTGTCACAGATGTTGCGCCGGGCTATGACCATATTACTGCTGCAATAGGAGGGGCAATCGCCGCATCGCATGGAGCGGATTTTCTCTGTTATGTAACACCTTCAGAACATTTAAAATTGCCTGCAATTGAAGATGTTCAAGAAGGGGTGGTGGCAGCAAAGATTGCCGCCCATGCAGCAGACATCGCAAAGGGAATACCTCACGCTTCTGATTGGGACCGCAGGATTTCCTGTATGAGGCATTCCCTGAACTGGAAAGAACAAATAAAACTATCTGTTGACCCGGTAAAATCAAAAAAATACAGAGGGAATTCCTTTTTTACTGAAACCTGTACAATGTGCGGGAAATATTGCGCTTTAAAATTAGTCAAAGACTACCTGAAGTCATAATATGTAGTGGTAGAGTTTACTCTACTTATAAGGGGGGTATATCTTTAAAATCAAGAATGGAGAACATGGATTTACACTGGTTGAATTGATGATTACAGTTAATATTGTAGGAATTCTCTCAGCCATTGCAATGCATTCCAGTCTTACATATTTAGGGAGAGCAAGAGAGAAACTCACCAAGGAAAATCTACGGGCTTTTCGTCAGGCAATTAATATGTATAACCTCGACACAGGACATTATCCATCAAAAATTGTTGATGGTGTTTATTGCACAGTGGGAGAACGTGGTGGAGGAACCACAATATTTTCAGAGGGGTATAAATATTTAAAGAAAATTCCTCATAATCAAATGCCTGGAGAAGATGATGTTTATTTTTCTAACTGGGTTACACAGTTTGAAACCGCAACTACTGCCTACTATAATGCAGCCTTTTCGCAAAAATGGGATGGTTGGTTCTACTATTATAAAAACGAAGATGGGGAGGAAATCGGATTATTGGTTGTGCCCCGTAGTGGAAATGATTTAGAAGGAAATCCTTACTCAGGCTGGTAGCCCCCCTGCTTTCTTACGAAAGCAACAGGGGGGGGCTATGGAAAGAATAAATGAACCCCCGATTAAAAAAATTAATTATTATTGGTAATATAGTTGCATATGTAATCATTTGTCTGGTAATTTACGCAAGAAGAAAGGGAGGATTTAAGGCATTCTTGCCACGAAAAAAAATGTCATTAGAAGAGGTAATTGCAAAACAAAAAGGGCCCCCTGTTCCCACTGCTCCATTGGCCGTTAAACCATCGCCAGAAGTCACAATGGCTGAACTCCCCGCTCATATAAGAGATGCAAGAAAATTGCTGGATAATATGCGCATAAAAGAACAAACATTGAAATTTAATTACTATTCTTTAAACCGTGACCCTTTTGTTTCACTGGTCGGGATAGAGAATTACCTGTCTCAAACTAAATTCACTCCAGACGAGTATTCAGATTTACCTCCTGGTTTGCCTGTTAAAGAAAAACAGAAATCATCCCCTTTTACACTTTTTGGCACAATAAAATCCAGAGACGGAAAATCTTCGGCAATAATTAATGGCCAGGTGCTCGAGGAAGGTGATATCATTGATGGGTATAAGGTAACAAAAATAGAAAAGAAGAGTATCACTTTGACTTCTGGCAAAAAAGTAATTCATCTTAAGATGTTAAAGAATGAATCTAAAAGTGAAACAGCAGTTTTACAAAGGTTAAAGGAGATAAAACAGTGAATTATGAAATTGCAGTGATTCCAGGAGATGGTGTAGGACCAGAAATCATTCGGGAAGGATTAAAGGTTCTGAATGTGGTAAGTGAGAAATTTAATATAAAATTTAACTTTATCCATTACGACTTTGGTGCGCAAAGATATCTGAAAACAGGTGAAATATTACCAGATAGTGCAATCGGGGAACTTAAGAAAATGGACGCTATTTATCTGGGTGCTGTGGGTGACCCCAGGGTAGAACCCGGCATACTTGAAAAGGGACTCCTGCTCAAACTGCGTTTTTCACTTGACCAGTACATAAATCTTCGTCCCATAAAACTTTATCCCGGTGTCTGGACACCATTAAAGGATAAAGGGCCTGAGGATATTGATTTTATAGTCGTGCGTGAAAATACAGAGGGTGCATATTGCGGTGCAGGAGGATTTTTAAAAAAAGGAACAAAAGATGAAGTTGCAATACAGGAAGATATAAATACGCGCAAAGGAGTTGAGAGAGTAATACAATACGCATATACACTCGTAAAAAAAAGAAACAAAAAAAATAAACTTACACTGTGCGATAAGGCAAATGTTCTCACCTACGCCCATGACCTGTGGAGAAGAACTTTTACAGAAGTAGGCGAGGAATATCCTGAAATCCAGAAGGATTACGCTTTCGTAGATGCCACCTGTATGTGGATGGTCAAAAATCCTGAATGGTTTGATGTAATCGTTACCTGTAATATGTTTGGTGACATCATAACTGACCTTGGAGCTGTAATTCAGGGTGGTATGGGAATTGCTGCTGGTGCAAACCTAAACCCTGAGGGCATTTCAATGTTTGAACCAATTCACGGCTCAGCACCGAAATATGCAGGGAAAAATATGATAAATCCGCTCGCGACAATCTGCGCTGGCGCAATGATGCTGGACACTTTAGGTGAAGAAAAAGCTGCACAAACAGTTGAAAACGCAGTTATCAAAACAATTAGCGAAGGCCATATTAAAGACCTTGGTGCAGGAAAAATGGGTATGAGCACAAGCCAGGTCGGCGACTTAATCTGCAAATTCATTATGTAGTGGCAGATCTTACTCTGCTAGTAGTGGCAGAGCTTGCTCTGCTAGTAGTGGCAGAGTTTACTCTGCTGATCATTATGTAGTGGTCCCGATTCATCGGGACTAATTTTTTTGAGGTGTATTTATGAAAAAATACAATGTAGCAGTTGTCGGAGCAACCGGACTTGTCGGGCAGGAAATGATGAGAACTCTTGAGCGGCGTAAATTCCCTGTTAAAAATATAAAACTTCTTGCTTCTGAACGGTCAGTCGGCAAAAAGTTAAAATTTAAAGGCAAAGACGTAAAAGTTGAGATTCTAAATAAAAATTCCTTTAAGGGAATAGATTATGCCCTTTTTTCAATTGGAGCAGAATTGAGTAAACAATTCTCACCTATTGCAGCAAAATCCGGGGCGGTCGTAATTGACAATAGCAATGCTTTCAGGATGGACAGAGAGGTGCCTCTTGTAGTTCCTGAAGTAAATCCGGATGCTGCATTTAAGCATAAAGGTATAATTGCAAATCCAAATTGTTCAACTATTCAGATGGTTGTGGCAATATATCCTCTACACCTTGAGGTAAGAATCAAAAGGATTGTAGTTTCTACTTATCAATCTGTTTCTGGCTGGGGTAAAGAAGCAGTTGAACAATTAATCAATGAAACGAAATCAATTGTAGCTGCAGGGATTGCCCTGCAAGGTAGTGGCAGAGTTTACTCTGCTGGTAGTGGCAGACCTTGGTCTGCTAGTAGTGGCAGAGTTTACTCTACTTCAAGTCGAGTAAACTCGACCACTACAAAAGTTCTTCCCCACCAGATTGCTTTCAATCTCTTTCCTCACATTGATAAATTTGAGGAGAATGGCTATACAAAGGAAGAAATCAAAATGGTGCAGGAAACAAGAAAAATTATGAATGAACAGCAGATGCGCATAACCGCAACTTGCGTCCGAGTGCCTGTCTTTATCAGCCATTCAGAAGCAGTAAACATTGAAACTGAAGAAAAATTAACTGCGGATGAGGCGAAAAAAATTCTTTCAAAAGCACCAGGGGTGGTAATAGTGGATGACCCTGCAAATTCAAAATATCCCTTCCCGATTGATGCTACTGGTAAAGATGCTGTTTATGTGGGACGCATTCGGGAGGATAAATCAATTCCGCATGGATTAAACCTCTGGGTAGTTTCTGATAATCTGCGCAAAGGTGCAGCCCTTAACGCTGTCCAGATCGCCGAACTGCTTATCGGTAGCCGCGGGCTTTAGCCTGCGTAATTTCCTCGTTACCAACCAAATTTTGGAAAAGTCTGGTTGTTGGCGTGATTTTCATTCTTAGTTTTCATCGACGCGTCTGCTATGGCGTAGACTTCATCCGGAGTTAAATATTCTACTGTTTGTGCCTGTGCGGAAGCTAAAAAGTTCTTTTTCACAGCTAAATTACGCATTTTTTATAATACCCGGTCAACATTATCATAAATAGTTCTTTCAATGTCTCTTACTTTAACTTTAAATTTTTTTGCAAAATATCGGAGTTTTGCTAAATAAGTATACCAATTGTTAAAGTTGAGACCCACCCCTTTTGGTTTTACTTTAACTTCACCAAATTTATAAAGGACGCGCCAAACCCAAAAATCTATCACACCATATTTTCGGGGGTTAGTTAACATAAGAATTGCGGAAGCCATTGGAATTGCAACACCCTTTAATTGTTTATCTAAAAGCTCTATTTTTCTTTTTTCATTATTTGTAGAAAATACTTTTCTGGACACTTCTATAACTTTTTTTTCTGAATTTTTTAATAATAGGCGGTATACATTTCTTTTCTTTGGTACTTTCCACAATCCTATTTTTAATAATTCCTTTTTTGTGAAATAACCCCTGCGTTTTGCACCCTTTAATGCATTTATTATTTTTTGAGTATCAGGAAATTCTTTAGTACTTAAATTATTTTTAATAAACTCCCTTAAATTTTTATAACATTTTCCCATTTCTGCCCCCAAATTCACTCATTATCTTCAAAAGGATCAACTCCTTTATAAAAATATTTATATAAATATTCACTTAGCTCAGGATGCTTTTCGCAGAAAAACCTGTAAGCAAGCCTCCCTGAGTTATCGCTAACGCAGTAGCTTTGCCTTATTTTTTCAACAGTTTCGTAAAAAAGTGGTCTCAATCTTCTTTTTTCTGCTTTCTTTGCTTCTCTTTCTGCTTTTTCCATTTCTATTTGGCAATTCTTACAAATTGCGTTTGTGCGTTGAATTGAATATTTATCTACGTCTTTTCTCCTGACAGTTAATCTATGTGATGAATCTTTTAAAATTTTGCCACATTTGGCACAGGACAACACCGTTCCTATTTTTACTTCTACAACTCTGTTACCACACGTTTCACATAATCCAGTACTTTTAATAATTTTGTATTTTTTCGCATCTTTCGCTGGCACCGTAATTTCTTTAATCGTATTTTTATGATCCCAGCGCAATCACAACACGTAACTTTCTCCCCACTTTTAACCTTTACGGGATGGTAGTTAGAAATTAAAATTAGAACAATAGTGGCCCCAACACAACTTAATATTGTCCAGGCAATTTTTTTCATAAACCCCTCAGGTACTTTATCCCGATGTGTTTCTTCGGTGGAGACAGGGCCTCTTTTAACTTCTTCCTCTATATCTTTCCCACATCCGCTGCAGTATTTGCCTTCCGTTAGGTCTTCCCATTTATTTTTAGTTCCACACCTGGAGCAAGTTATTGTACCTTCAAAATGTTCGGTTTTAGGGGGTTCTTCTTCCTCAGATAATTTCTCTTTACTTGTTTCCTCGCCCCCTTGCTCTATTCCTTTTAGAGAAACCTCGCAGGGTGGTTTTACATCTTCACTCCTACAGGGCGCCTGTTCAAATTTATATCCACAAAATCTGCAAATCTTTGCTTCTGCCTTTATAATTTCCGCACACTGAAGGCATTTTTTAGAAATACCTGGGACTTCTTCCTTTGATATTTTTGCGTTAAGTGTGTTAAGGTTATTCAATGCTAATTGAAACTGCGGATTTATCTCTGTGGTTCTTTGATATGCTTTTATTGCTTCTATGAAATTACCTTTCCTTTCATAGGCAACACCAAGATTATTATATGCGATCGCGTTATGCGGATTCTTGGAAATTATTTCATTACAAAGAGTTATTGCATCATCATATTTACCTAAATTTATTAATTTTAACATTTTCCCCTCTTTTGTTGAAAAAACAGCACCTATTGTTGCCAAAACGCCACCTGCTGCAAGCCCAGCGCCGGCCAGCATAGAAATTATAATAAAAATTATAATAATTGCTAAAATTATCCCCCCTGCTATTATAAACATATCGCCTCCCCGCTAAGACTTAAAAAGGTCTTCTTTTAGAAATGCTCTAAAGTCAAGATATTCTTTATATATTTTCTTTTTTTCGTCTTCCCACGCTTCAAGTTCTACGGTATCACAGCAAATATATCTATAGGCAAGTTGATTAAAAGTATAAAATTTATCCAAGAATTTTTTGAGTTCTTTTTTGAGTTTCTTAGAACAATAAAAATCCATTTCTTCACACAAACATTGTATTTGTTCTTCTATTTCATCCCACTTTCCGCTTAGCGCTATGTATGCCTTAGAGGGCGTATTAATAATCTCAAAATATTTGGTAGCGTATACAAAATTGGTTGCTAATTGCTTATCTCTAGTTCGTTTAAAAGTGTGAGTAGTATATAGAAAATTAGGTCTAATGAAATCAGCTTTTGTTCTTTAAAAAATATGAAAAATTAGTCGTCGTAATTAGTGGATAATGTGGGGTCGCCTCGGGCGACTCCAAGCGATGTGGAAAGTGTGTGATATCCTGAAAAGGATATCCAAGCCGAAGGCGGCACTTTCCACAGAAGCGTCAGTATCCACAATTAAGATCTTTGAGAAAAACGTACCCAGTTAAGATGAGAAGTATCAACCCCCGCAATCTCTAATGGCGATTTTCCATTATTTCCTGGTATTCTGGAACAAGTAAATTTGTGAAACCGATAGTGTATAATTAAAAGGCTGATGGAATTAAAAGCAGTGTTGCGTCTTTCAAATCCGGCAACCTTTTTGAATTTTTGATTGAGCTGTCTGATTACATTTTCGATAATATTGTTATCGGGCCTTAAGTTAGGATCTTGAAAACGCTTAATAAGAAGTGTGCAGTTTGCCCGTCTTAGTTCTTCCTGGTGGCGTTCTAAATAAGCTAAAGCCCGCTGGGCTGTT
>MNUO01000133.1 GCA_001871015.1 Candidatus Desantisbacteria bacterium CG1_02_38_46 | reverse complement strand
GGTCGAGTGCAATGTAAATATCTTTGCCAGGTTTATATCCTGCTTTTTCAATTGCCTGAATAATTACCTGAACTGCCTCTTCATTTGATTTAAGGTTTGGTGCAAATCCACCTTCATCGCCAACAGAAGTTGTTTCACCTCTTTCTTTTAGAATTTTCTTCAGGGTATGAAAAACCTCAACTGCAAAACGCAAACCTTCCTTGAAGCAGGATGCACCGACAGGCACAATCATAAACTCCTGCAAATCCAGATTATTATCCGCATGCAAACCACCGTTGAGAATATTCATCAATGGAACAGGCAAAACCTTTGCCTTAGACCCTCCAAGGTACTTATAAAGTGGCGCACCTTTTGCATTTGCACTTGCCCTCGCCGTGGCGAGAGAAACACCAAGAATAGCATTAGCTCCTAATCTGGACTTATTCTCAGTGCCATCCAGTTCTAACATCGCCTGATCAATTTTTTCCTGCTTGCTGGAGTCCATACCTTTTATTTTTTGGGCTATAACAGTATTTACATTGTGGACTGCTTTCATAACCCCTTTCCCAAGGTATCTGTTCTTGTCTCCATCTCGCAGTTCAATTGCCTCATGTTCTCCTGTTGATGCACCACAAGGAACTGCTGCTCTTCCTATTGTTCCATTGTCCAGAATAACATCTACCTCAACAGTTGGATTACCCCTCGAGTCAAGGATTTCCCTCGCTTTCACCTTCACAATTTTCACTGCATCTCCCTTCTCTTTACTTTTCTTCTGCAGGTGGTGATGGAGCAGCTACTTCTTTTTTCTCTGCAACTTTCTCCTTTATGCTGGAAATACCTGCAATAATTGCTACAATCCCGCCTATGACCAGGCCAACAGGTATCACTGCTAACAATGCCTTTACAAACAGTGCGAACAACCCTGGCAAAGTCCATAGCCACAACCCAGCCAATAACGCCGCAATACCACAAATAAAAGTTAACATCCCTACCTCCTTTTTTTAAAAATTTCGCCTCCAACTCCATAGTTCTTTTCAAGCAGTATTTTAAACGCCAAATTGTAAAGAAAACTTGGAGCAGACATGAATAATATTATTATTCCTATCCCCGAAAGTCCAAAGACCAACCAGGTTACTACAGCTATAAGAAAAATGACAGAGTTGAACCCAACATTATCAAAAGTTAAATAGATGCTATTAGCAAGAATTTTTTTAATGTTTAAATTTCTCTGTATCATCTGTGGAAATAGATAACTCTGCATCAATGCAATGAAGAAAATTATCCACAATCCAATTGCTATGAGAACTATCGGTAATACACCGGATAATTTAAGATTGGTACAAAACCATATATATAAAAAACCAGCCGTAAAAAGCATGATTATGACTGCAGAAAGTAAAATTCCCTTCACCAGATACTTACCAATTCCGCCAAAAAAATCTCTTATAACTTTTACATCTTTCCCTTCAATTATCTGAAATGTGAGGTTAAAAATAGACGCTGTTGCTGGTGCAGGTAAAATTAAAAACGGAAAAAGTAAAGCAAAGAAATTACTCGAGTCCATCCGGCTTTTTGTAAACAGGAGCATAAAAAGCGGAATCGCAAATATAAACCACAGTAGATTTATTAAAATCAATTTACCAAGATTGTTGAGCAAGCCCTGGGAAAACTTTTTAAGGGTTTCGTCTACCAATGAAATACTTTCCACCTTATTTTCTGTTTTTTCTTCATCACTCATTGTTTCATCCTACGAAAAAATCTCTCTGTTGCCTTTTCGATCAAAAAATCAGCCTCTTTCATCGCCCTGGAAATCTCCATCGGAGAATCCATAATGCTTGCCACCACATCAATACCATGCTTATAAACTGCCTCGTATCCCTCACCAGTTGAACCGCAGATTGCAACCACCGGTATATTGTATCTCTTTGCAATCTTCGCTACGCCAATTGGTGCCTTACCATAGATGGTTTGATTGTCTATTTTCCCTTCACCGGTAATTACTAAATCTGCTTTTTTAATTCTCTCGCCAAGTCCTGTTAAATCTGCAATTACTTTTATGCCTTTTTTTAATTTAGCCCCTGCAATTGCCACAAGCCCTGCACCAATTCCGCCAGCTGCTCCTCCACCCTTTATGCTTTCTACATCCATGCCTATATCCTTTTTTATAACTCTGGCATAATTATGGAGTCCTTCATCAAGAATTTTTACCATTCCTGGATTAGCACCCTTCTGCGGGCCATAGATATAAGCGGCGCCTCTGCTGCCGGTGAGTGGATTTTGAACATCGCATGCTATAATAAACTCTGTATCCTTTACTCGCGGCTCAATCCCGGCAGGGTCAATGCGGGATATTTTAGAAAGTTCTCTGCCACCAAAGCCAATCTCCTTGCCATTTTTCTTAATAAACTTCACTCCGAGCGCCTGGAGGCAGCCAGCACCTCCATCAACAGTGGCACTTCCTCCAACTCCAATAATGATTTTTCTCGCACCTCTATTAAGTGCCAATTTAATCAACTGCCCTGTCCCATAAGTGGTAGTAAAAAACGGATTCCTCTTCTCAGGCGCTATTAAATGCAATCCTGAAGCCTGTGCCATCTCTATTATTGCTGTATCACCTAAAATTCCATAATGGGCATTAACCTCTTTGCCCAGAGGACCTGTAACTCTTGCCCTGTAAATTTTAATCTGCCTATTCGCAAATTTTGAAGTCTGGAGAAATCCATCTCCACCATCTGACAGAGGAATTTTTTCAATGCTGACATAAGGTAGCACATTTAATATCCCTTTCTCAATTGCATTGGTTACATTTATTGCGCTACAGGAACCTTTAAACGAATTGGGTGCAACAAGAATTTTCATTACCCTATCTTTTTCCTCTCTATAACCCTTGCTTTAAATAAATCAATTATCTTTTTTGTAACCGGGTCCTCGGATTGCTGGAGAGGTTGGCTTCTCTGCACATCTGCCAGATTTTCTCCGGGGATAAACTTAACCCTCAGTTTTCTTCCATACACCTTGCACAATATCTTTTCTATGCTCTCTCTGTTCTCACGCTCTTCTGCCCTCTCTCTGTGAAACATCACTTCTTTAGCAAAAACTACCAAAAGAATCCCATCCTTAATTTCCCCTGGTATGCATCCCTTTAAAAAATGAGAAAGAGAAACTTTCTCTTTCTTCATAGCTTCAACCACATCAGTCCATCTTTTCTGGATTTCCCCTTTCTTCAATTCTAACTGAGGAGTCTCTGGCCCTTTTTCTTCTGGAGTATGCTCGTGTTCCCGTTGCTTTATCAGTTTAATAACCATCAATTCTAAAATTAATCTTTCCTGCCCTCGCATTCCGAATAAGTGCAGGTCCTTCTGTGTTTGCGAAACTACATCCAGCATCCACGCTATTTCCTCTTCAGAGAATACTGTGGCTTCCTCTTTTTGTTTTTTCACTTCCTCTCCTGGAAGATCCACAAGGGTAAAATCAATTTCTTTCGTTTGATTAGACTCATCTTTTAAAACTATCAAATTACGCAGATATTCCTGCAATCCTTTAATAAAATTTTCCACCTCATAACCACTTTCAATAAGCTCTGCGATTAATTTAATGGTTGATGTAATATCCCTGTTTATTAAACCCTTAATGAAAGCGTGAAAGAAATCCGGCCTGATTATTCCAAGCAACGCATTCACATCCTCTTCCTTTACATCGTCCCCACTGAATGAAATAATCTGGTCAAGACTGACCTCAGCGTCACGCAACGCACCTTCTGCATGACGGGCAATCGCATAAAGGGAATTCTCGCTTATCTTTATTCCCTCTGCTTTGCTAATCTTTAATAAATGACTCACTATGTCTTGCACAGAAATTCGTCTGAATACAAACCACTGGCATCGCGAAAGTATAGTTTGTGGAACCTTGTGCGCCACAGTTGTGGCAAGAACAAATACAACACTTGGAGGAGGTTCCTCTATTGTCTTTAAAAGAGCGTTAAAACTTTGAGGGCTGAGCATATGTACTTCATCAATAATATACATTTTATATTTTGCTGCTCCGGATGCAAATTTTACTTTTTCAATCAAATCCCTTGCTTCTTCAACCCCTGTATGAGAAGCAGCATCGATTTCAAGAATATCAATTGACACTCCACCTGTAATTTCGCGGCACATTGTGCACTTTCCACAGGGATTGGAAGTCGGACCTTTCTCGCAGTTCAAGCACTTGGCTAAAACTCTGGCTGTTGAAGTTTTGCCAATTCCTCTGGGACCGCTAAAAAGATATGCGTGCGCAATTCGCCCGGTCCCTACCGCACTCTTCAGCGTCTGTGTTACATGAGACTGCCCGATAATTTCATCAAAATTCTGCGGCCTATATTTTAATGCCAATGATTGATATGCCATTTTTTTTTCTTAAGGTATCACTCCCTAACAACTTGAAACCAGGGCTAAAATTAAACAAAAGGGCTACTTTTGTTTAGTGGACGCGCACCATTGCGCGCTGATTCCTTACCAAGTCTTTTTTTATTACCACTTGCGAGGTGTGCCCTGCTTGTTTCCTCCTTAGCCCCTCACAGAGCCGGTCGAGATCATAGCCATGTTGCTTCCAGATTTTCTCTCTGATAGCCCGAACCTCTTTTACTATAGGATCAACCCAAGTCATCTTTCTCACCCCCCGGATAAAAGTTCTTCAGGCGTAACAATAACTGGCACAGGGCGGCCACCCTCTAATTCATACTCTTTCAACTTACCAATGATTCCTCCATTGGCCAAATGAGAGCAGTTCCATGTCAGAAGATAGTCCATTTCGTACTCTATGGCAAAGCCCAAGTGTAACGCATCTATCTCTGCCCGTTTGGGTAACCGCAGGAATTTTGCCAGCTCCTTAGCTAATTGATGTACTTCATCCGTCAGATTTAGAATTTTAAGGCTGCTAATAAATGATTGTCGTCTTTTTACTGCCTCACCATTGCCAATAGCAATTTCCTGGATTACCATCTCAGAAATATATAGTTCGTATTGTTGCCGGCAAGATTCCCACCAATCAGCAGTAATCTGTTGGTGCGCTTGTACTATAATATCCCGGCTGGGCCGAGCAGCCAGGTAACTGATAATGGTTGTTTCAAAATAAAGCGTCGGCTTTTTCAATTGGGACTCCTTTCTACACTGCGATTATCGCCTTCATTATATCACTTAAAAATGATTTGTCAAGTATAACGCACACCTTTCGGTAACGGCGCCCAACGTCCGTCGAATCCTTCAGCAAGCATGCAACGGAGAGGGGGGGATTCGAACCCCCGAACCCTTTCGGATTACACGCTCTCCAGGCGTGCTCCTTAAACCACTCGGACACCTCTCCACTCTTACTCTCCCTCGTATTCCACAAGTGAAAAGACATCATAACCCTTCAATTTCTCTCTACCTTTGAGGTCAACAAGTTCTATTATGAATGCAATACCAACAATTTTTCCGCCGAGTTTTTTGACAAGGTCAACTGCTGCGGACGCAGTGCCTCCTGTAGCAAGCAGGTCGTCCACTATCAACACACGTTGCCCGCGCCTTATACCGTCCTTATGCATTTCAACCGTGTCAGTGCCGTATTCAAGTTCATAAGTTGTACTTATGGTCCTGTGTGGAAGTTTACCTTTTTTGCGGACAAGTACAAAACCCACTCCGAGCTTATAAGCAACTGCTGCCCCAACTATAAATCCCCTCGATTCAGCGCCCACAATAATATCTATCTTTTCTTTCTTGTAACGGTTTGCAATTTCATCCACAACTTTTCTAAATGCCGGACCATTTTTAATTAAAGTGGTTATATCTCTAAACATAATTCCTTTTTTAGGAAAATCTGGAATAGTCCTTATGTACTTTTTAAAATCCATCATTCAAACCTCCTCTATTCGCCGATAATTTTGACCAGAATTTTCTTTCTCCTCTGTCCGTCAAATTCGCCGTAAAAGATTTGTTCCCAGGGTCCGAAATCCAATTTTCCTCCAGTTATTGCCACCACTACTTCCCGACCCATAATTGTTCTTTTTAAATGAGAATCACCGTTATCTTCGCCACTCAAATTGTGTTTATACTTCTCTTTACCATATGGTGCCAATTTCTCAAGCCATTCCTCGAAATCCTTGTGTAATCCACCTTCATCATCATTGATGAATACGCTGGCAGTAATGTGCATTGCATTAACAAGACAAAATCCTTCTTTCACCCCGCTTTTTCTTACTGCATCCTCCACCTGTGGAGTGATGTTTATAAATTCTATTCTTTTCTCCGTGTTAAACCATAACTGCTCAGTATAAGATTTCATCTTTTTCTCCTACTTCTTTTCCAAGCCATCTTTCAAAAATTGGCTTTACTGCTTCTGCAATTCCCTTTGCTATAATCGGCTGGGATTTTTCGTTGCTGTGATATCCGTCAGGGTGATTAAAATATGGCCCCGGATAATCCTTGACGATACTGGGAAAGATTTCCCAGAAATTTACAAGTGGTACATCCAGATCCCTGGCAATTCTTTCAATTATCTTTACATATGAGTTCAAAATTTCCTTCTGAATCTCAAAGTTTGTCCGTCTCTTAAAATTATCAGGCCAATCAGGGACCGGTGGCGATGTCCAGAAAACACAAGAAGCTCCTATAGCTTTAGCAAAATTCACCATGTTGCACAAATTTGAATCCATCCTGTCAGGAGTGCACTGCACTACATAGGATGAGCGACATTCATAATGCCGGATGTAACTGTCGTTCAGGATAAAGTTTATCACCACACAATGTGGTTTAACGGGAGACACATCCCGATGCCAGCGAAATAATCCTAAATTTGAACTTGTTCCGCCCATGCCCGCGTTCACAACTTTACATTGAGAACCTATAAACGATTCCAGAATTCCTGTCCAGCGCTGGGGTCTCTCCCATCTGCTGCATTCCGTATTCGAATCTCCAATGGCAACGATGCGAAATTGGTCCAGGTGGTCATTTAACCTAAAACTCCCAACTTCAGGTGGTGTTAAAATCGGCTCATCTAACATACTAATCATACCTCAACAATCTGATATTAAAAATAGGATGTGTCCCTATCGTCACGCCCTCCATCGATGAGGGAATGTCCACCTTAAAACGAAAACTGTCTGCGGTATTCGCCAGGTCGTAGAGATTAATTTTTCGCTTGGTTCGTTCCCAGGCGTTGACCTGCTGTGAAGTCCAGCATATAATCCCTGATCAAATTCGCTTAGATAGGCACTCGGAATAGAATCATCCTCTATCGATGTTTTTTCCTTTAATAATTTATCCCAAAAGTCAATTCGAACGCAGGGATCCGGGTAATCACATAAACCTTCGGAATGTTGCTTTTGGAACTCAGATAATGTTATACCCGGAATTTCGAATGCAGCAAAGATTTGATCTTGAGCTTGTCTTTCATATAACAAACGAAGTCTTTCTATAACTGTATCAGCATTACATTTATAGGCAGTAGTATTCATTAATCCTCGTAATTTAACTCTTAGATTTCAGTTAATATGTCGGGAAGGCGGGATTTGAACCCGCGACCTCACGGTCCCGAACCGTGCGCGCTAAGCCAGGCTGCGCTACTCCCCGATAAAAACAGTCAATTTAAAATTTTTCTTCCGGCAAGTCAACTTTATGCTTCTTTTCTGAAGGAATTTCTGTCTGAACATTTGTTTCAATTGAAGTCGCCTTCGCCAAAATACTTCTTTCTGTTTTTGGTTTTAATGCAACCGCAGTATATCTACACGCGGGGTTCCATAAAAGCCATTCCTGAATGTCATTGTCATAAGTTGCTCTGATTTGTTCCCGGACATCCTCAGCTCTATATTTCACACGCAAAGAAAAATCCTGCAACCAGGGTCTTATACGACAAATTTTCCCAACTCGCATTTGTGCATCCTTAAGACTGGCATAAACCGTCTGATAAGGAGCGGACTCTGGATTTTTAAGATTATACATTCCGTCGTAATAATGTGATGGATAAACCATCGGACAAATATAATCAACTTCAGGAGCTATTTCCTCAATGATTTGCCCGATATTCATATCTCCAATTGCGCTGCAAGTTAGACCAAAAACATCTACGGATATAATTACTCCATAAGGTCTGAGACGTGTTGCGGCATATTTCAAGAAATTTTTTATTGCCATAACAGGTGCGCTATCACCATGTGAATTTTTATAGGTATACACGCAATTTCTTATCACTCCGTCACTGGGGAATCTGATATAATCAAACTGGATTTCTTTAAATCCTCTCTGGGCTGCTTCCTGTGCAATTGCAGTGTTATATTCCCATACCTGCTTACTATATGGGTCAACCCAGGACAACCCTTTTTTGTCACGCCAGATTGAACCATTTTTATCTTTAACTGCAAGATGGGGACGCACCTCTGCAAGCAATGGGTCCTTGAATACACAGATGCGAGCAATTGGGAAAATATTATTTTCCTTTAAAATGGCAAGTAATTTATCAAGATTTCCAATTCCTGCTCGTTTTGTCCCCAGGTTCTCAACTATTCTTAATCTGCTATCATAGGCAATCTTGCCGTCTGCCTCTTTCAAATCAATGACCATTGCATTTAACTCAGTCTTCTTCACAAGTTCCACCAATGGTGTAAGCAAAGAAGAAGAACCTGCAACAAAAGAAGTAATGTGCAGTCCCCTGACAGGAAAAACCGCCGTATCAGGATATATTTTTGAATTCGGAGATTGCGGCACAGAGGATAAATAAAAATTAGTTGCCTTCATCAAGTGAAAAAAGAACCCGATTGTCCCAGCAGATATAACTATCCACAGGAGAATTCTTATGAGTACCTTATACAAAATCCCCCTTATTCCCACCTTATTAAAGGGGGACTCGTATCCCGAAATACCAATTTCAAAATTCATTTGATTTCCAGCCATATTTACCAATCAAGGGCACAAATACACACCCGCCCTCACTTCTCGTGTAAAGCTTACCACTTTTTTTCTCCACAACCTTTAAATCCTGAGAATAGAGCGAACCAACAGGCGCAACAAGTATTCCGTTCTCCTGCAATTGCTCAACTAATGTAGATGGGACTTCTGGTGCTGCTGCAGTGACAATAATACGGTCATACGGGGAAAAATCCTTTAAGCCGACCGTTCCATCACCAACAAATATATTGACATTTTTATATCCAAGTTCTTCAATTACCTTTTTAGCTCTCTCTACCAGAGTTTCAAATCGCTCCACGCTATAAACTTTCCTTGTCAGTTCTGCCAGAATCGCCGCCTGATATCCAGAACCGGTCCCGATCTCTAAAACTTTCTCATTGCCCTTTAAATTTAGACATTGCGTCATAAGGGCAACGATATATGGCTGGGAGATGGTCTGTCCATCGCTTATGGGCAGGGGATAGTCAGCATAGGCACTGGTATAGAATTTTTCTTCTACAAATTTTTCCCTGGGGATTTTGCACATTGCATCCAGAATTCGTCTGTCAGTAATTCCGCGCGCCTCAATCTGTAACCTAACCATTTCCTCTCTTGCTTTTTTATAATCCATCTTATCAGCAGCCATTTTACGGGAATTTAATATGCCAATTTCGCAATTTATCAATCATTTTGTAATCAGTCAGGTCAAGTTGCACAGGTGTTATAGAAATTTTTTTCCTGGCAACTGCTGCAAAATCAGTCCCTTCCTCAATTTCGCCAGTCGGTTCATCTCCTCCAAGCCAATAATATGTCCGCCCTCTGGGGTCAGTGCGTTTTACGAGATTCTCCTTATAGATTCTCTTACCCTGATGCGTTATCTCCACTCCCTGAATACTCCTTATGCTTACATTCGGGACATTTACATTAAGAAATGTATGCGATGGCAATCCATTCTTCAGGATATATCGCGCCAGAATAAACGCAAATTTTGCTGCTAAATTGAACCTGCAGTTTTTAAAACTTGCTACAGAGATGGCAAAGGAAGGAATACCTCTGAGCGTGGATTCAATGCTTGCAGCAACAGTCCCGGAGTATGTGATATCATCACCAAGGTTTGGACCCCTGTTTATTCCGGAGACCACCAGAACCGGCTTTTCCTTCAATATTCCCAGGGTCCCGATATTTATACAATCCGAGGGAGTGCCACTGGTAATAAAAATTCCTTTCTTTATTCGTGACACGCGCAGAGGACTACGCAGAGTTAGCGAGTGACTTGCAGTGCTCATCTCCCGCTCAGGAACAACCACAATCACATCTCCAAGTTTTTTCAAATGTTTTCTTAAAACTTCAAGACCTGGCGAGTGAACTCCATCGTCATTTGTTACCAAAATTTTTGCCATAAATATACTGTCTTATTCCTTTTCTTTTTCCAGTTTTTCAATTCTCTCTTCCAATTTACGAAGTGCTTCTCTTACAGAGCCCATTTCTGCAGCCACCGGGTCAGGAAGTCTTCCGTGCTCAAGGTCAACTTTCGGATGTGGTTTACCTGGCTCCACTGCTTTGCCAGGAACTCCCACAACCGTTGTATTCTGAGGTACATCACTAACTACTACAGAACCCGCTCCAATCTTCGCCCCTTCTCCAACAATAATTGCCCCAAGCACAACAGCACCTGCTCCTACAATAACATTATTCTGTAAAGTTGGGTGACGTTTTTTCTTTTCATGAGTTGTGCCGCCGAGCACCACACCCTGGTATAGAAGCACATCGTCTCCAATTTCACTGGTCTCGCCAATTACAACTCCTGCACCGTGGTCAATAAAGAACCTTCGCCCAATTTTTGCCCCAGGATGAATTTCGATTCCTGTTAGAAAACGACTTATGTGTGAGACAAGCCGGGCAAGCACAATCAATCTCTCCTCATATAATGAATGAGCAATATGATGTAACCAGAGAGCATGTAATCCCGGGTAGCAAAGAAGAACCTCAACAACATTTTTGGCTGCAGGGTCTTTCTCGAAAACAGTCTGAATGTCCTCTGTAAGCCTCTTCCAGAAACCCTTGTAGAAAATTGAAATTACCGCCACAATAACTATTAAAATCCCAAGAATAGTTTCGTTTGATACAACGAGCATCTTTTCTCCTGTAGTGGTCGTTGCGAACGAAGTGAAGCAATCTTATTGGATTGCCACGGGCTCTGCCCTCGCAATGACATTACTCTGCCACTACTGTAGTGGTCGAGTTTACTCGATCTAAAGCAGACCAAGGTCTGCCACTACTGTAGTGGTCGAGTTTACTCGATAGCTAAGGAAATTATACCAAAAGTGTTGTAACTCAAACCTTTAGGTTTGATATCAGGACTAAAGTCCTGAGTTACAGCAGGTCAGGGCTAAAGCCCTGAGCTACGGACCTTCAGGTCTGATTTTTCTCAACTTATACACTGTTTTAACGCTTTCACAAATTTCTTGTTCTCCACCGGTCTGCCAATTGTCACCCTTACATACTCGGGAAAACCGAAATCAGTCATTACACGTACAATAATACCTTTTTTCAATAATCCCTGCGCCGCTCCTGGTGCATCCCTGCCAATTTTAACCAGAATAAAGTTGGCTTCACTTGGAATATATTCTAAACCCATTTTCCCGAACTCTGAATAGAGGAACTTCTTTTCTTCACGGTTGATTCGCCTGATTCTTTCCATCCATTTTGTTTCCTTAAGACTTGCAAGTGCTGCAACCTGTGCAATATTAGATGTATTAAACGGCAGGCGCACGCGATTCAGACAGGCAATAAGTTGTGGATTGGCAATGCCATAGCCTATGCGTAAACCCGCAAGACTACAAATTTTTGAAAATGTGCGCAACATTACGCAATTGCGATTCTCCTGCACAATTTCAAGACTGCGGGGATAATCTTTAGACTCCACATATTCAGCATACGCTTCATCAAAGACTATGATAATATTCTTTGGCATATTTCTGATAAATTGCCTGACCTCTTTATCGCACACGATTGTTCCTGTTGGATTATTGGGATTTGCAATGAAAACAATTTTTGTCTTTTTTGTAACTGCCCTCCTTATTGCTATCAAATCATATGTATAATTTTTCAATGGCACTGCAACTGGCTTGCCACCCATAATCTGTGTGATGATTTTGTACATTACAAATGATTGGTCCCCGAATATAACTTCCTCGTCGGGTTCAAGAAAAGTCTTTGAAACCAGTTCCATAATCTCATCACTGCCGCAGCCAAGAATTATGTTTTCCTGTTTTACCCTATACTTCTTCGCCAATGCACCTGTTAAATAATATCCATGGTCATCTGGATAGCGATTGAGTTTTGGTAAATACTCCCTTATTGCCTTCAAAACACCTGAGGGTGGACTAAATGGATTCTCGTTTGAAGCAAGTTTTATCGCTTCCCACCCCGATGTTACATCGGGGTACCCGCCCAATTCCCTTTCTACTTCCTCAATCGGCTTTCCGGGAACATACGGCTTTATTTTCAATATGCATTTTCTTGCTAATCTTTCCATCTTTTGCTCCATAATCCTCTTCGTTATCCATTGTCAACTATTGTCTGGGATACGACCCAAGAACCTTCAAGTACACGCACATTTTTTCAAGTTGGTCGAGTGCCTTTTTTATTCTCGAATCATCAATATGCCCTTCCATATCAATAAAGAAAATGTAATCCCATGCCTTCTTTTTGGAAGGACGAGATTCTATCTTTGTCAAATTGATATTGCCCTGCGCGAATGCGGCCAGACAGTGGTACAGGGCGCCTGGCTTATCTTTCACTGAAAAGATTATTGAAGTTTTGTCCTTGCCAGTGCGTTTTGCCCCTTCTTTCCCAATCACCAGGAATCGTGTATAATTATGTGCTAAGTCTTCAATGTGGGCACGAAGAGTATTAAGCCCATACATCTTTGCTGCCAATTTTCCTGTAATTGCCCCGCTTCCCTTTTCCAGAGATGCTAATCTTGCAGCCTCAGAAGTACTATCCACTTCTACCACTTTCACACCAGGAAGGTTATTTCTTAACCAGAGCCGGGTCTGCCCTAATGCTTGCGGATGGGAATAAATCTTTTTTACCCTGTGAATGTCATTTTCCAGCGATGCGAGATAATGTGCAATCTCCTGCATTATCTCATCAATTATCTTCAAATGTGAATCTACCAGTATATCCAGCGTATATGTAACCACTCCTTCGCTGGAATTTTCCACAGGCACCACACCCAGATCAACTTCATCTTTTTCTACAGCAGTAAAAACTTCTGCAATATCACTGGCTGGAATAAGTTCCATTGAAGAGCCAAATTTCTCCATTGCTGCCAGATGTGTGAACGAACCTTCAGGACCAAGATATGCAACTTTCAGGGGCGCTTCGATGTTCCGGCAGGATGAGAGTATTTCACGGTAAACTGCTTTCAGCCCATCTTTTGGAATAGGTCCCTTGTTTTTTTTAAATAACCTCTCAAGTATAAATTTTTCTCTGTCCGGGGCATAATAACCCTTTCCTGAAATGGATTTGAGCCTGGCAATTTCCAGAACCTTTTTGCCCCGCAGGGTTAACAAATCCAGAATTTGAGAATCAATGCTGTCAATTTCTTCTCTAACTTTTCCAATTTTCATGTTTACCCCCAGATGTATCCTTCTATCAATATATCTCTACCGAGCATTTTGACTGTCATATTTCTAATTGGTATTGCCCTGGCTATTCGCTTAATACCTTCGCCTTCCACAGGTGTCTTTGCATCCCTGCCACCAATGATCTTAGGAGCTATAAAAAATAAAATCTTATCAACAATACCGGACTCAATCGCACTGGCATTAATTTCTCCGCCGCCTTCAATGAGCACAGATGAAATTTCTATTTTTGCCATTTCTTTCATCAGGATATTTAAGTCAACTTTACCCTTCTTTTCTTTTATTATTAATACTCTCGCCCCTGAATCCTGCAGTCTTCTTATTTTCGCATTTGGTGCCCTGTTGGTCGTAGCGACAATTACCCTTTGTGGATTTTTCAAAACTTTCGCTTTTAATGGAATCCTCAACCTGCTGTCTACTATTACCTTGCAGGGCTTGGATAGAGAAGGGTTATCCATCAGCACCGTATTTATCCCAACAAGAATTGCATCAAATTTACCACGCAATTTGCGGACATATCGTCTGGACTCTTCACTTGAAATCCATTTAGACTCACCACTTATTGTTGCAATCTTACCATCAAAACTCATCGCGCTTTTCAATATAACAAAAGGCATTTTCCTGGTTATATACTTTAAATAGATTTCGTTTAATCTTTTTGCTTCTTTTTTCAAAATTCCTTCTTTTACCATGACCCCTGATTCCTTAAGTTCGGCTATACCTCTACCATTCACCAATGGATTAGGGTCTTTCATTCCAATTACAACTTCTTTGATTCCTGCATTAATTAGTGCCCATGTACAGGGAGGGGTCTTACCATAATGAACACAGGGTTCAAGATTGACATAAAGAGTTGAACCACGGGCTAAAGTGCCAGTGTCACGAATCGCATTGACCTCTGCATGTGATTCGCCGGCACGGCGATGAAAACCCTTGCCCACGATTTTTTTGTTCTTTACCAGAATCGCACCTACATATGGATTGGGGCTTGGGTTTTGTGCTTTCCTTGCTAACTCAATCGCCATTGCCATATATTTCTCATCTTTATTCTGTTTTCTACATTCCACTGTTTATTCCCTGATTAGAGTCATTGCGACCCCCGCGGCGAGGTGGCAATCTCCATATGATAGACTTTCTGGTATATATTATATATCAATTTTTTACTTTGTCAAATAAAAAAGGCATACCTGTCAAGTATGCCTGACAAATCCGTCTGAATCCGGATTATTTATCCGTCATTATGCTGATACTTTCATCCTTATGCCTGTCTTTTTGACTCCATCAATCTCTATATCCATAAACGAAGGAGTTATTTTGATATCCCTCCCCTGCGTAACCAGAGCTCCCCGGGCAATAATTACTGCTTTCACAGATTCATTGACTGCTCCTGCACCAATCATATGCATTTCAATTTCCTGCTCACCCTTCTGGAATATTGCCAGAAGAGCGTTCGCTACTGACTTTGCCTCAGATTTTGATGCGACCTTTAGTATCTCCATAAGCACCTCTCTATTTACGCTTGACTTTTGCAAAATCTGTAAAATCGAACTCGAGTTCACTCACAATTTTAATAAGGCATCTCATGATGCAGCTGCGGGAAAGTCTGATACCACCATTATGCTTGCATTTCCTGGAAAGGGAATCAAGAAATTTGATTTGTTCATCTGAGAAATTTAAAGATATCCTGACATTTTGGCTGAGCATAAGATACTCCACAATTTATGTTTATGTGTATTTGTGTAAATTAATGAGAAAAAAATAAAATCCCCCCCCCTGCTCGCCGCGGCGAGCAAGAAGGGGGCGCTACTATTTCTTTTTATAGTTTAAAATGCTCTGGCGTAACCTCTCCAGAAATTCCTCTTCTGTCTTTACTCCAGAGACATCTATCTTCAACTCCATTAGCAATCTTACCAGGGCTCGCATAATTACCGTCTTGGGAAGTTTACTGCCTCCTTTTGCCCAGGTTGTTGGTCCCAGGTCAGCCAATACCCTGTCCAGGTGAATAGGAAGTGTCAGATTAACACGGAAATATTTTTCTCTCTTTTTTGTTCCCGCGAGTCTTGCCATATTGGTTCCTCTCTTTTTTCGTTCCCTCCACCCTACAATGTATAATTATACCAGTTTTGTACAAAAAGTCAAGTTTTCGCATTTTGGTTTCCTGGTTATATAATTCAATACGGAAATCGCTTAATGAGATATCTTGAATGTAATTGGCAGTTTCATAGTGAGACGAAAATTTTGTGGTGGAGCAGGAAAAGGACTGGCACTCTTAACCATTAATATTGCTGATTTATCAAGGTCAGGGAAACCTGATGAGAGAATAACCCTCGCATCAAATACATTGCCATTTGCTAAGATAGTAAATTTTACATGGATTATACCCTCTTCTCCTTTTTCTAATGCTTTCTTTGGATAACTTTTCTGTGAGTCAATCTTTTCCTGGAC
>MNUO01000115.1 GCA_001871015.1 Candidatus Desantisbacteria bacterium CG1_02_38_46 | reverse complement strand
ACCGAGGGGTTCAGAAAGATGGAAGAAACTCCACAATCTCCGCTCTTCCTCAGAAAGAACTAACTCTACTACAAAGAGTGACCTGGATATTCTGGAGCATCCCCGGGTTATGGGATTAGAAAGAGCAAAGATTCTTGCCCAGATGGCTTGTATATCTACTCTTTTAAAGAAAGTAATGCACTTTATTGTTAAGGTTACCCTTACCTGGCGTAAGCACATATCCACAAATGATAAAAGATGGTGGAAAGGACTACAACTGCGTAAGATTCCTACCTTCTTGAGTAATATGCTTCATCCCCGCGCACCGCCAGTATGAAATCAAATTTTCCTCTTTAACTACTTCTTTTTTCTCACTTCAGGTGAGAATAGAGATAGGTTTGTCTTCAAACTGGGTTCTCTTTTCTTTTGTGAAAAATTTCCATCTTTTGACTATTTTTACCTGCTTAAAAACAGGTTTTTTCCTTACCAGAAGTGCCTTTTATTTCCCTTAGATGTCAAGGAGCGACTTTTTAAATCAGCTCTCTTTTATATGTAATTCTTTGCGTAATATTATAGCATAAAAAATAAAAAAAGCAAGAAAAAAATATTTTCCGTCCAGAATGAAATGTGTAGTTGTTTTGTTATAAAATTTGACAATTAACATTTTTCTGGTATAATATAAACTCAAACCTGAAGGTTTGAGTTACACATCTGACATCTTAAGTATTACTAAAATCAAAATGAGTGATACTGAATATGGTATAATTGTTGTGGGTGCTGGACATGCAGGATGCGAGGCGGCACTCGCTGCGGCAAGGATGGGATATTCTACCCTTCTCTTAACCATCAACCTTGATACCATTGCTCAGATGTCCTGCAATCCTTCTGTGGGAGGATTGGGTAAGAGCCATCTCGTGGCTGAGCTGGATGCACTTGGTGGTGAAATGGCTAAGAACACTGATATGACCGGTATTCAATTTCGAATGCTCAATACGAAAAAGGGTCCAGCAGTTCAGGCACAGCGCGTGCAATGCGATAGAAAAGAATACCGACTGGCAATGAAACAGGTACTGAAAAATCAACCTGGGCTTGAAGTAAAGCAAGGACTTATAAAAAGTGTCGAAGTGTCCCGCCACCAAAACTCTGGCGGGCAGGCGCCGTGTCAAAGTGTCAAAGCAGAAGGGGTAATAACTGAAGAGGGAAAAGAATATAAGGCAGGGGCGGTAATACTTAGCGCAGGAACATTTTTGAATGCACTGATTTATATCGGCGATGATTCCTTCAGTTCAGGAAGAATGGGAGAGCCTGCCGCAAAAGAATTATCAGAAAACCTCAAAGAGCTCGGTTTTGAAATCGGACGACTTAAAACAGGGACTCCTCCACGGCTTGACGGCAGGACAATTGATTTTTCAAAATTAGGAGTTCAAAATGGAGACGAAAATCCCCGACCATTTTCATTTTTTACAAAAAAGATTATTCGGGAACAAATTCCTTGTTACATAACTTATACAAACGAGAAGACCCACGATATCATACGGAAAAATTTACACCTTTCAGCGATGTATGGAGGAAAAATAAAAGCAACGGGCGTGCGATATTGCCCTTCTATTGAAGATAAAATTGTGAAATTTCCGGATAGGAACAGGCACCAGGTTTTTCTGGAACCTGAAGGAAAAAACACTACTGAAATTTATCCAAATGGTGTTTCCACCAGTCTTCCTGAGGATGTACAATTAAAATACCTGCACACCGTTCCAGGACTGGAAGAAGTAAAGATTGTCCGCCCGGGCTATGCAATTGAATATGATTTTTTTTCGCCAATACAATTAAAACCAACACTTGAGACAAAACTGATTGAAAATTTATATTTCGCCGGACAAATCAATGGTACTACCGGCTATGAAGAAGCAGCAGCACAGGGGATAATAGCAGGAATAAATGCTGTGCTAAAACTGAAAGGTGAACCACCATTTATGCCTGACCGCTCTCAGGCATATATGGGCGTTATGATTGATGACCTTGTAACCAAGGGAGTGGAGGAACCTTACAGGATGTTCACTTCCCGTGCTGAATATCGCCTGATTTTACGCTGCGACAATGCTGACAGGCGTATGATGCCCTTCGGATATAAGTTCGGATTAATTACGGAAAAAATCTACGGGAAATTCGAGAAGAAGTGGAAAATGATAGATGCAGTCATGAATCAGGAAATACCAAAAGATTTGCCTGAAGATGTAAAAAAAGAAGTGGAAATTGAACTAAAATACAAAGGGTATCTTGAACGCCAGGAGCGCCAGGTTGAACAATTCAAAAAATTAGAAGAACATCCAATACCAGCAGATTTCGATTATTTCAGTCTGCATGGGCTTAAGACTGAAGCCAGGCAAAAATTGTCAAAAATTTGCCCGATTTCTTTAGGACAGGCATCCCGCATCCAGGGAGTAACTCCATCTGATATTTCAATATTGATGATTTATTTAAAAAAAGGCGAAAAGAAAGTTAAGCCAGCCCAGAACCATTCATTGCATTCAGGTTCAGGGCAGGGAGGGAAAAGTGAATGAGGTAGTTTTACAGACACAGCTGCCGTTGAAGTTGTTTAAGAAAGGTAAAGTCAGAGATGTTTATGAAGCAGACGACATGCTCTTGATTGTCGCTACAGACCGCATTTCTGCATTTGATGTGGTCCTGCCAAATGGCATTCCTCATAAGGGTAGGGTTTTGAATATGCTGGCTAAATTCTGGTTCGGTTTCACTAAAGAAATAATTGCGAATCATGTAATAACCACGGAAAGCGTGGAGATTGTTTCGCAAATAAATGTATTAAAAGAATATGAAGGAATGCTAAAAAACAGAGCAACACTGGCAAAAAAGACCAGGCCGCTTGCAGTAGAATGTGTTGTGCGCGGATATCTTGCAGGTTCTGGCTGGAAAGAATATCAGGAGAAAGGTTCAATCTGCGGAATAAAATTACCAGAAGGTTTAAAAGAATCTCAGCGCATCCCCTTCCCTATTTTTACACCTGCCACCAAAGCTGACACTGGCCATGATATGAATATTAGCGAAGAAAAAATGGTGGAGATTGTTGGAGAAAAAATTGGGCAGGAAATAAAGGAAAAAAGTCTTAAAATTTATGAAACTACCTGTGAATATGCCGAGGAACGGGGTATAATCATTGCAGATACAAAATTTGAGTTTGGATTATGCAATGATGAGGTTATACTGATTGATGAAATTCTAACGCCTGATTCTTCAAGGTTCTGGCCAAAGGATGATTATGTACCAGGAAAACCGCAGAACTCATTTGACAAACAGTATGTTCGGGATTACCTTGAAAGTATCAAATGGAATAAAAAACCACCAGCGCCAGTTTTGCCAGAAGAAGTAGTAAAGAAAACCACTGAAAAATACATAGAGGCCTACAGGAGAATTATCGGCGAGGATTTTAAGAAAAATCAGACCTGAAGGTCTGAGTTACGTAACTCAGGACTTTAGTCCTGATATCAAACCTAAAGGTTTGAGTTACAACACTTTTGGTATAATTTCCTTAGCTATTAAAATATAGGAGAAGAGGTGGATTTAAAACCTGAAGTATTGCAGATTGACCTAAAAAAGGTTGCTTTTGACCTTGAGAAAGAAATTCGCAATCGGATGAAAGAGCTTCACCGAGAAGGAATTATACTGGGCATAAGTGGAGGGATAGATTCAGCAGTTGCTCTAGCTCTTGCAGCAGGCGCAGCAGGCAGGGATAATGTGCTTGGCTTAATATTGCCAGAGAGAGATAGCCACCCCGAGAGTCGCACAGATGCAATTGAACATGCAAAATCACTGGGTATTAAAATACGGGAGGTTAACATTGAACCAATGCTTAGAAGGCTGGGAATATACAAACTTTTTCCCGAACCGCTGTTTATGCCGCGCAGAATAATAGAAAAGTTTGTGAAGAAACAGTTTGAAAAAAGCATAAAAACAAGTAAGGAACCGCTGTTTTTAAGTGGAATGCTTGGTAATCCCTCTGTACTTGCAAAAAAGACCTCAGCATATTATCGCTCAAAACATCGCATGCGTATGATAACGCTTTATTTTTATGGTGAACTGCACAATTACTTAATGCTGGGCACCTGCAATAAAACTGAGATTTCAATCGGTTTTTTTGTGAAATACGGTGACAGCGCCTCTGATTTTGACCCGCTCAAGAATTTATATAAGATGCAGGTCAGACAATTAGCACACCACCTCGGCGTAACTCAGAAAATTATAATTAAAGCACCCACACCGGATCTGTTGCCGGGCATAACTGACGAATTAGCAATGGGTATAACCTATGAAATTCTGGATTTGATATTGTTTGGACTGGAAAACAAAATGGAAAGTTCTAAAATTGCAAAAGAACTTGGAATAAATGAAGAAACTGTCAATTATGTCCAGGAGTTGAATCGCTGCTCTCAACATATGCGTGATACCGGACATTGAAGGGAGGAAGAGAAATGGCTTTAAGAAATGTAAAGGAGTATATTTCAAAAAGGATGAAGGAAATTGTAAGTGCAGTTGGGAAGAAAAAAGCTCTTATAGCAACTTCAGGCGGGGTGGACAGCGTAACCTGTGCTGTGCTTACACATAAGGCAATCGGTAAAAATGCCATTGTCCTCTTTATTGATGATGGCCTGATGCGTCAGAACGAAGGTCAAAAAGTAAAGAAAGACATGGCAAAATCAGGAATCAAAGTTAAAATAATGAATGTGCAGGCTGATTTCTTTAAAGCATTGAAGGGACTCGAGGACCCTGAAGAAAAAAGAAAAGCTTTCAGGGATACTTTCTATAAGTCACTGGGAAAAGCTGTGAGAATGACCGGTGCCTCATTTATGATTCAGGGAACGATTGCTGCGGACATCAAAGAAACCAGGGCAGGAGTTAAAACCCAGCACAATGTCCTTCAGCAAATAGGCATTAGCCCGGAAAAATACGGATTGCGGATTCTTGAACCTTTGAAAGACCTTTATAAATTTGAGGTAAGAATGGTTGCAAGGGCGCTGGGGATTCAGCCGGAATACAGCGAGAGAATGCCATTTCCAGGACCAGGTCTTGCCACAAGAGTAGTCGGTGAAGTAACCCCGCATAGAGTAGCAACCCTGAGAAAAGCAACAGTGATTGTGGAAGAAGAAATTAAAAAAGCAAGAATAAAACCATTCCAGGGGTTTGCGGTCCTATTGAAAGATAAAGCGACCGGTGTCAAAAAAGGAAAAAGGGCTTTTGGAGAGATTATCGTGGTGCGCTCTGTTGATTCAAAAAATGCGATTACTGCAAAGGTAACCCGCATACCCTGGAAAGTACTGGAGAAAATTCAAAAAAGAATTAATCTCGAAATTCCAGATGTAATCAAGGTGCTGTTTGACATCACTCCAAAACCACCAAGCACGATTGAATATATTTAAAGGAAAAAGTCGCCCAAGGCGACTCGCCGGGGCGAGGGGACAGGCTATATTTAATGAAAATTGCGGTGAGGGTAACCTATCCTGAAACGGGCAAATATGACTGGTTTGAGGCACTAAAGAATTATAAGGAAATAGGACGAATTGAAGTTGCTTTCTATTTTCCGAAATCTTTCCTTGAAAAAGTCTCTGTTGAATCAGTTGTCGCTCCTTTTAAAAAATTGGGCATTGCGGCATCTTCAATTCATCTTGCCCACGCAAGGGTCACCGAACCTCAGATATTTGAATCCGTTTTGCGCAAATCAATAACAATCGCCGGGGAATTGAATTGTGATACGCTTGTCGTTCATCCGAGTTTCGGAAAATTGGATGATGCGAAGTCCTTTATAGACAATATGGTTGACCCCATTCTGGATGAAAATGGAATTTTCCTTTGCTGGGAAACCTTTGAAAGCAAAAGACGAATTCTTTCAGGTATCGATGGAATTGCCAATTTCTGTTCAACTAAAATCTGGCATCGTGCCTGTTATGACTTCAGCCATATTCATAAACCACAGGAAGAAGTAATCAGGGAAATTGAAGAAAATTTTGATTTTATCAGAGTGTTCCATGTCTCAAATCGCATTGCCGAAAAAAGAAAACAACATCTTCCTCTTTTTTATTCTCAAGACAAAACTGATTTAAACTTCCACCAGATATTTAAATTCTTAGTTCAAAAAGAATTTGCTGGAAATATTGTACTGGAATATCTACCAGAGTACAGGAATTATGTAAAATCTGACGCTCAATTTTTAATCGAGAATTTTACAAGTAAAAAAATATTTACTTGATAGCTAAGGAAATTATACCAAAAGTTATCCACAACCTTCAGGACTAAAGTCCTGAGTTACGTAACTCAGACCTTCAGGTCTGATTGTCTTGACAAATTGATAAAAATCTTGTATAATACAGTTGGGGGTGATGAAACATGCGGACAACTGTAACGGTTCGCGGACAGACAGCAGTTCCTGCAGAAATCCGTCGAAAGTATCATATAAAAGGACGCATGAAACTTGAATGGATAGATGATGGAAATGTAATAACTGTTATTCCGGTATCTGAAGACCCAATTAAATATGCAAGAGGAATGCTTAAAGGAACGGGATTGACTAAATCTCTTTTAAAAGCAAGGGCTGAAGAAAGAAAATTGGAGAATAAACTAAAAGGTTACGTTTTGAAGTGACGGAGAAAGGAAAATTGAAACAAATAAGTGGAATTTAAAAGAGTGGATATACCTGAATATCCTTACGAAGCAATTAGAGAAGCGGTGGTTAATGCCATTGCACACAGAAATTACTTTCGTAGAGGAGCACCTATTATGTTTTCTATTTTTGATGACCGAACGGAAATCAGCAGTCCAGGCGGTCTTTTGCCCGGACTTAACATAAAGAAACTCGAAGGACATCATGAAACACGCAATAAGAAAATCTGTGAAATATTTCATGAAACAAAAGACATGGAAAAATTTGGCACGGGCATTGGCAAGATGAAAAGATTTATGAAAGAACATGGATTGCCCGAACCTGAATTTTTAGAAGAAGGGGATTTCTTCGTCGTCAAATTTTATGGGCCCGGAGATAAAATTCTGGATTTGGTGTCCAATATTCCTGAAGAACGACAGACTGATTTAAAAAAGCTGGGCTTGAATGACAGACAGATTGAAGTACTGCGGTTAATGGTAAATGAAGATAGAGTTTTTTCCAATAGAGAATACCAAAAACAGTTTGATGTAAGTAACCAAACTTTTGTGAGAGACATGCGATTCTTATTAAAATTAGGATTGGTTGCTCCTAAAGGGAAAGGACGTTCTTTACGATATATGGCAAAATGATATTGTCACAAAAAATATCCAGATGTCATAAAAATGTCACAAAAACTTATGTCATGAAAAATGATAAAATGTCATGGAAATGTCATGAAAACAAAAATTCTCTAAAAGTCATTAGATATCACTAATCTCTTCAAGATGATGGGCGTATTTTAAGGCAAAAACTGAATTACCGAAATAAACAAGGCGTGAATCTGAAAACTCTTTTAAAGAACGCTTGTGAATTGGAGGGATAAAAAATGGCTAAAAATAATTTTGAGGTACCTCTTGAAAAATTGAAATGGACCTGCGACCCCCGACAATTTATGTTTAACAACACAAGTGAAGTTCCACCGCTTGAGGGAACAATTGGACAGGAGCGCGGGGTTGATGCAATTGACTTTGGGCTCAACATTAAAACTCCAGGTTTCAACATATATCTCGCTGGTATATCCGGAACCGGAAAAACATCCACTATAAAATCCTATGTGGAGAAACTTGCACAGACCCAGGAAATACCTCCAGATTGGTGTTATGTATATAATTTCTCGAATCCAGATACCCCATTGTCCATCAATCTTCCTGCAGGTGAAGGCTCTATAAGGGATATAGCGCTTTTTGCTATAGGACATCACATTCAGGAAATTAAATCAAAATATAAGAATTGTCCAAAGGTGAGCAAGTTCCTTGAAGATTGTTGAGAAGGCAATTCAGGAAAAAATACGGCGTTCAAATTTGATTGAAGAAAAAATAGCGGAAAAGAAGAAGCAAAGAAAAAAGAAGAAAAGTAGGCAAAATTTGAAAATGAGAAAAGAAATTGTTTTTTTAATACTATCATTTTTTTTAATTTTTGTAAGTGGTTGTACTAAGCGCAGTACCATAACGATGGCCGGGTCAACTGCATTCCTACCATTTGCTGATCAACTCGCTGAGGATTATATGAAAAAGAATCCTGGAGTGAATATAAATGTCCAGGGCGGTGGTTCAGCAGTCGGGATTCAATCAGCATTAAATGGAACTGCGCAAATTGGGATGGCTGATTTAGTTACACTCCCGCCTGAAGCAAACAAACTTAAAAAATTTGTTGCTGCAAATGACGCAATCTGCTTAGTGGTACACCCTTCCAATAAAATAGATAACTTGACGACTGAACAGATAAGAACAATTTATTCAGGGAAAATTAAGAACTGGATGGAAATCGGTGGAATTGACAAACCAATTACTGTTGTTTCCCGTGAGGCAGGCTCAGGCACGAGGTCATCTTTTGAAGACCTGATGCTAA
This sequence comes from Candidatus Desantisbacteria bacterium CG1_02_38_46, assembly GCA_001871015.1. GTDB lineage: Bacteria > Desantisbacteria > UBA1551 > UBA1551 > UBA1559 > UBA1559. Next base: position 13,694 of record MNUO01000115.1, on the reverse strand, counting down.
AGGGACTGAAGCTTGGAGAAGATGCTATCATTGGAGATTCAAACGGGACTGTGCGGGAAACCATCATAAATGACCCCAACGCTATCGGATATATCTCGCATGGAGTTGTTAATGAAAAAGTTAAAGCATTAAAAATTGATGGGATAGCTGCAAGCCCCGAGAATACTGTTGCAGGCAAATACAAACTTGTCCGCCCAATTTACCTCTTGATAAAAACAGGAGCTGAAACTTATGTCAGAGGAATCCTTGATTATATCCTTGGACCTGAAGGGCAAAAAACAATTCAGGAACAGGGTTTGATACCAGCAAAAATATACAGTAAAACAAAATGAAAAATACCAAAGAAGTCGTTATTGAAAAAAGTCTTTTTTTGATTGCCCTTTCAGCAATTTTTATGCTTTTTCTGATAGCCATATTTATCTTCAAAGAAGGCACGCCTTTAATATTTAAGGTGGGTTTTAAGAATTTTGTCACAAGTAGCAAATGGTTCCCCCTCGAAGGGCAATTCGGTATTTTTTCTATGATTCTTGGCACGCTATGGATTACAGCAGGAGCACTTATTATTGGTGTTCCACTTGGACTCTCTTGTGCAATCTTTCTTTCTGAATTTGTCCCTCGCAGGATAATGGCAATTTTAAAACCTACAATTGAATTGCTTGCTGGAATTCCTTCGGTGGTCTATGGATTTATAGGAATGGTTGTGCTGGTGCCATTGATAAGAGAAAATCTCGGAGGGCCGGGACTTTCAATTCTTGCAGGTTCAATAATATTGGGGATAATGATTCTTCCAACAATTATCAGCATTTCTATTGATGCAATTCAGGCAGTGCCACGCTCTTACAGAGAAGGTTCCCTCGCAATGGGTGCAACTAAGTGGCAGACAATTCATATGGTTGTACTAAAAGCAGCTCGCTCTGGAATTGTAGCAAGTATAATTCTTGGAATGGGAAGGGCAATTGGAGAAACAATGGCAGTAATTATGGTTGCTGGAAATGCTGTAAAAATTCCAAGGTCAATTCTAGATCCTGCCCGTACTCTGACCACAAACATTGCCCTGGAGATGGGATTTGCAGCAGGAGACCATCGGCAAGCTCTATTTGCAACTGGAGTGGTTCTTTTTATAATAATAATGATTCTGAATATTATAGCAAACTATGCTGTAAGAAAACGTTAAAATTGTAGTGGCAGAGTTTACTCTGCAGATCATTATGTAGTGGCAGAGTTTACTCTGCAGAAAAGTCGAGCAAGCTCGACCACTACAATAGGGGCAGAGTAAACTCTGCCACTACAATAGAGGTTTTATGAGATTAAACCCAAAAACTTCTCAAAAAATAATGAGAATAGTATTAGGAATTGCAACAGGTTTGACAATTTTCATACTTCTTTTTATAATTGTATTTATGTTAAGCAAGGGAATACCTGTATTGAACTGGGAATTCCTCTCTAACTTCCCTGCAAAAATGGGTAAAGCAGGGGGAATTCTGCCCACTATCATAGGAACATTTGTACTGACTCTTGTAGCAATTGTCATAGCAACTCCACTTGGGGTTGGAGCAGCAGTATATCTAACTGAATATATCAGAGAGGGAAAAATTACAAAGATTATCCGTTTTGGGGCAGAGTCCCTGGCTGGGATTCCCTCTATTATATTCGGACTTTTTGGTTTTATTTTATTTGTTGTTACTTTAAAAATGGGATGGTCAATTCTTTCTGGTGGGCTAACCCTTGCATTTATGATTCTTCCAACAATTATTAGAACTTCTGAAGAGGCAATCAAAACTGTGCCATATTCTTACCGCGAAGTGAGTTTTTCACTGGGTGCAACAAAATGGGAGACTATAAAAAAAGTGGTTTTGCCAAATGCTCTGCCCGGAATTGTGACAGGAATAATTCTTGGAATAGGAAGAAGTGTAGGTGAAACAGCAGCAGTAATTTTTACTGCAGGCTCTTCTCTTCGCCTACCTTCTTCCCTGTTTGATTCAGTGCGCACAATGTCAGTGCATTTTTATATCCTTTCACGCGAGGGGATTTCTATGAAAAATGCCTGTGGGACCGCGGCAGTTCTGGTAATTTTTATCCTTGCGATGAACCTTACCGCTTACTGGATAATGCATAAATTTACGAAAAGAAATTTATAAGTCGTCAGTAGTGGCAGAGTTTACTCTGCTGTGAATGGAAGTAGTGGCAGAGCTTGCTCTGCAAAATAATTCAATGAATAATAAAATAAGTGTTAAAAATCTAAATGTTTTTTTCGGGGATAAGCATGTGCTCAAAAATATCAACCTCGATATAACTCCAAATAAAATTCTTGCAGTAATAGGACCTGCTGGAAGTGGAAAAACAACATTTTTGAGATGTTTGAATCGCCTGAATGACCTGGATCCAGAAATGAAATTTACAGGAGAAATTTTATTTGATGGGAAAAATATATACCAGGGTATAAATCCTGTAGAATTACGCCGAAGGGTTGGAATGATTTTTGCCCTACCCATCCCTTTGCCAATGAGTATTTTTGAAAATATTGTTTATGGACCGAAACTCGCTGGCATCACAAATAAAAAAGAGTTGAATGGCATAGTAGAAAAAAGTCTAAAAGATGCATTTCTATGGGATGAGGTAAAAGATAGACTGAATGACCCTGCAATGAAATTGTCAGGAGGACAGCAACAGAGACTCTGCATAGCAAGGGCGCTTGCATTAAAACCTGATATAATATTGATGGATGAGCCCTGTTCAGGACTTGACCCCATCTCTACAGCAAAGATTGAAGAAGCAATGAGGCAATTGAAAAAAGAATATATGATAATAATCGTGACAAATAATACAAAGCAGGCAGCAAGAGTTGGAGATTATACTGCATTTTTTCTGATGGGTGAACTCATCGAGTCCAATGAAACAGGGAAAATATTTACCAGTCCTAATGATAAAAGAACAGAAGATTACATTTCAGGAAGGTTTGGCTAAATGAACACTATTGAAGTTAAAAACCTCAATTTTTATTATGGAAATTTTCAGGCACTGAAGGATATAGGTATAGCATTTCAGGAAAAAATAATTACAGCATTAATAGGTCCATCCGGCTGTGGAAAATCAACACTGTTGCGATGCCTGAACAGAATGAATGATTTAATAGAAGGGGTAAAAATTTCTGGAGAAGTGGATTTTAAAGATAAAAATATTTATTCTAAAAATATAGATGTTGTGGAATTGCGCAGGCATGTGGGAATGGTTTTTCAGCGCCCAAATCCCTTTCCCCTTTCAGTATTTGACAATGTAGTATATGGATTAAAAGTTCATGGAGTAACTCAAGCCTTCAGGCTTGAAGAAATTGTAGAGCGCAGTTTAAAAGCAACTGGACTCTGGGATGAAATGAAGGATAAACTGAATTCCATTGCCACAGAACTACCATTAGAACAGCAACAGAGACTGTGTATGGCAAGACTTGTGGCTATTGAACCCGAGGTAATCCTTATGGACGAACCCTGTTCTGCTCTGGACCCTATTGCAACTGCAAAAATTGAAGAACTGATGTTTGAATTAAAAAAGAAATACACAATTGTGATTGTCACACACAATATGCAGCAGGCAGCAAGAGTATCAGATTGCTGCGGGTTTATGCTTTTAGGAGAACTGATAGAATTTGGAACAACGAGCAAAATATTTACCAGTCCTGATAATCAGAAGACACAGGATTACATTACAGGCCGCTTCGGCTAACTAAAAAGGGGACAGGCTACTTTTCCAAAAAGTGTTTATCACTTTTTGTGGTGTAAGACCTACCCCCTCAGGAGGTTGAAATGGAAAGACACTTTGATGAAGAATTAAAAAATTTAAAAGAGAAATTGCTTTATATGGCAGGACTTGCAGAAACAATGATTTCAGATTCAGTTAAAGCACTGGTTGAACAAAAAGAGGACATTATTGACCAGGTTTACAAAAATGAGGATGAGATTAACCTTTTGCAGGTAGAAATTGATGATAGAACAATAAAGATGATAGCATTACATCAACCTGCAGCGGTTGATTTGAGATTTCTTGTAACTGCCATTAAAATCAACAGCGAACTCGAAAGAATGGGAGACCAGGCAATAAATATCTGCCAGGCAGCAAAAGAATTACTAAAACAACCTCTGCTTAAACCTTTAATTGATATTCCGAGAATGGCTGAAATTGCCGGGCAAATGGTAAAAGATAGTCTTGATGCTTTTGTGCAACAGGAACCCGAACTTGCAAAATCAGTCTGTGTCCGAGATGATGAAGTTGATGATTTAAAGGACCAGGTATTCCGCGAACTATTAACATATATGATGTCTGACCCAGGAACAATTCAACGAGCAATGGACTTGATTCTTATTTCCAGACATCTTGAACGAATCGCTGACCACGCTACAAATATCGGCGAAGAAGTAATATTTATGGTTCAGGGTAAGGACATCCGCCACCACATCACCGAAAAATAATGGGGTTAGATGGGAATAATAGAATGAAAAAAATAAGTTATGCAGTTGCCACAATGGTTGCATCGGGGCTCATATTACTTTTTACATTTATCGGCATTGGTGACTTATTGCCGGGCAAAGATATACCGTCTATACCTGCTTCAGCAATTTTAATTAAAGATTTGACCAACAACCAGACAATTTATTCATACAATGAAAACGAATCCTGCCACATTGCCAGTTTAACCAAAATTATGACAAGCATTCTCATTATAGAGAGAATTAAACTTGACACACTGGTAAAAGTGAGCCGGAATGTAAAAAAAATAAACACATGGAAACTCGGATTGAAATGGGGGCAGAAAATTCGTATGAGCGATCTGCTTTATGCAATGTTAATAGAATCCAGGAATGATGCTGCGCTTGTTGCTGCTGAAGCGATTGCCGGAACTGAGAAAAATTTTGTGGAATTGATGAATAAAAAAGCAAGGGAAATTGGTGCAACTAATACAAAATTCACAAATTCTCACGGACTGGATACTGATGGAGGAAATTTCTCTACTGCCTCAGATCTGGCAAAGATTACCCGCTATGCTCTCAAGAAATCATTGTTTGCCAAAATTATAAATACGAAAGAAAAAGATATCTACTGGAAGGACGGCAAAACACATCATAGAAAGTTAAAAACTGTCAATAAAATGCTGTTATTGTATGAAGGTGTGGATGGTGTAAAAACAGGATATACCAGGCTGGCCGGAAAATGCATAGTTACCACATGCATGAAAAATGGACAACAACTGCTCTGTATTATCCTCAATACCGATGACCTCTGGAAAAATACTCCAAAAATACTTGACTATGGATTCTCATATGAAAATTATTGAAATTTTCAAAAAAAACGGGCCGATTGCCTGTCGCTTACAGGGCTATGAATCCCGACCTGAACAAATTGAAATGGTCAGGGCAATTTACGAAACTATCGTCAACGAAGAACATTTGATTGTAGAAGCTGGGACAGGCATTGGAAAAAGTCTGGCTTACATGGTTCCCTTCATCTATTGGGCAATCGAACAGGATAAGCGGGTAATAATCTCCACCTTTACAAAGGCGCTCCAGCAACAACTTGTTGAAAAGGACATTCCTTTTCTGCAGGAATCGCTTGATATCAAATTTAACTATGCCCTGTGCGTGGGCGGACAAAATTACCTCTGTATGCGCAGGCTTGACCAGTCCGGGCAGCATGGACTATTTGAGACAAAAACAGAGCTTAAACAATTAGAGGATGTTTTTGAATGGAGGATGCAAACCCGGACAGGAATTATTTCTGAACTGCATTTTGAACCCCTGAACTCAGTATGGGGAAAAGTCTGCCGTGAAGCCGACCTCTGCATGGGAAAAAATTGTCTGCACCATGAAGATTGTTTTTATCGAAAAGCAAAGAAAAAACAGTGCCAATCCCAAATTCTTGTGGTTAACCATCATCTCTTTTTTGCTAATTTAGCATCAGGAGAAAAAGCACTGCCTGAATATGATGCCATTGTATTTGATGAAGCGCACACCTTAGAAGAAGTGGCGACGAACTACCTAGGAGTGGAAGTCTCAAACTATAAATTGAAGTTCTTACTCGATTCTATTTCTTCACCTCGCACCGGTAAAGGATTGCTTGGCAGTCTAAAAAATATTGCCGAAGTAGGCTCTGTAAGAGAAGAAGATAAGAAGAGAAAAATAGAAAAATTGGTTGCAGATGTTCGGATAGCCGCAGACGTATTCTTCTCTAATATAATTGAGAAATGTCCTCCTGTCCCAACGGGCTCCCTCTGGAAAACTAATTCCTTTAGAATTCGCCAGCCGAATTTTATTCCCAATACCTTAACTGAGCCGCTACTCATTCTCTCTTCATATTTAAAAACATTGCTTCCAATTTTAAAGGATTGCTTGGCAGAAGAAAAAATTGAAATAAATGCTCTTTCAACCCGGGCAAAGATAATCGGCAATGAGGTTGAAACAATTTTAGCCCAGAGCCTGCGGGATTATGTCTACTGGGTAGAAACAATAAAGAGTTCTCGCTATTCGCGATATATTCTTCATGCTTCTCCTGTTAATGTTGGCGAATTGATGAAGGAAATGGTGTTCAACAGAATTAGTCCTGTAGTTCTAACTTCTGCAACTCTATCCACAAACGGTTCCTTTAACTACTTCAAGGAAAGGATTGGACTGGATGAAACCAGCGAACTAATCCTCGGCTCGCCATTCAACTTTAAAGAGAATGCACTTCTTTATATCTCTCCCTCTCTTTCTGACCCAAGCAATGAAACAAAGAACTACACAAACGAAGTAGCAAGACAAATTACTCAAATCCTTGAAATTGTCAGAGGACGTACTTTCGTCTTATTTACAAGTTTCAAAATGATGAATGAAATCCATAATTCTCTAAAAGACTTTCCTGAATTAAAAATCCTGCGTCAGGGAGACCTGCCCAGATATAAAATGCTGAAGAAGTTCAAGGAAGGTGTCAATCTAAAAAACGGTGGATTCGTCCTGTTTGGAACGAACACCTTCTGGCAGGGGGTGGATGTGCCAGGCAGGGCACTTGAATGTGTTATAATTGTGAAATTACCATTTGCTGCGCCTTTTGACCCGGTCACAGAAACTAAGATAGAATACCTTCAGAAAGAAGGAAAAGACCCTTTTCTCTTGTATCAGGTTCCGCAGGCAATAATTATGCTCAAGCAGGGTTTTGGTAGACTTATTCGCACGAAAGAAGATATTGGAGTAGTTGCCATACTGGACCCCAGATTAAGAACAAGGTCCTATGGAAAGATGTTTTTAAAATCATTGCCTGAATGTAAGATTACCTCAGATATTGAAGAAATAGATAAATTTTTCTCAAAAATCAAACTTCATACTGTTTTCACTTGACAAATTTCTTAAGTTGACTATAATTATCAATATAGGTAATGCTTAAGCTGTCAGATGTAATTGTAGTGGCAGAGTTTACTCTGCCTTTTGTTCTGTCGAGTAAACTCGACCACTACTTTTGGTGACTTAATAGTCGAGTAAACTCGACCACTACTTTTGGTGACTTAATAGTCGAGTAAACTCGACCACTACTTCTGGTGACTTAATAGTCGAGTAAACTCGACCACTACTTTTGGTGATTTAATAGTTATTAATATAGTAAGAGGTAATTCAAACGAACGAAGGAGGGGGTATGAAAAGGATTGTTGGTGTTATGTGTGTAATGGGAGTTGTAGTTCTGTTAGCAGGATGTGCCACTCAGACTCCGCATACAAAGGGTGGACAACTCAAGGATACTCTTGGGGCTGAGAAAATTGACAGGAGGTACATTGAATCAATAGGAATTGGTGCGGCGGACCCAAATCTCGAGAGTCAGACCCAGCGTCGTGCAACCTCAAGGGAAGCAGCAATTGTCGCTGCACAGTATCAATTAGCAACAATGATAAAGGGTGTGCACATTGAAGGTGGAGTTACAATTGAAAAAGCAATGCAGACTGATTCTGTAATTTCTGCAACGGTCGATGCCGAAATTAAGGGAGCGGAAATCATCAAGACTGAGTGGATGAAAGACGATGGCTGTGTGGTGACGCTACGCATTGATTTACAGGGACTGGCAAGAAGGGTTGGGCTCAAACTGCAATAAAACAGGGAGGGCATTTGAAGAAAATTGTCATTTTTGTCCTTTGCGGGATAATTCTGTCTGCATTTTCTGTAATTAGCTTGGGAAAAGAACAGATACTTGTTGGTTCTTTCACTACCGTGAAGGGAAAAGTTACTGTCCAGCGCGGCGGTGAAGAAAAATGGGAAAAAGCTGATGTGGATATGCCGGTGTATCCAGGAGATAAGGTGAAAACTGAAGCGAAATCTGAAGCAGAACTAATCCTGGATGACGGCAGTATGCTGCGCATTGAGGAAAAAACTCTCATTGAAATTGTGGATTCCAAAATTGAGGAAGGTACAGAAGAAGGAAAGAAAAGTTTCTTGATTAACCTGGGACTGGGAAAAGTCCTGAATAACCTCAAGAAATTGATTCATAAGGAATCTAGATATAATATTAAAACTCAAACTGCGGTTGCAGGTGTCAGGGGAACTGAATTCTCTGTGGAATCTCAAAAGGACAAAACAGAGGTTGCTGTTTTCGAAGGTGAGGTTGATGTATCTGCCCCGATTATATCGGGGCAATCAGTTAGGGTCTCTCAGGACCAGCAAACACTGGTTGAAAAAGGAAAAGCTCCTTTAACTCCTCAGGCATTAAGTAAAAAGTCCCGTCTATATCGCGAGAATATTGTTGCTAAATTCCGCCAGCGGGTAGAGCAGAATCGCCTGCGTCTTGAAGAAATCCGCAATCGCCGACAGGTAAAAATTGAGGCAATGAAAAAGAAAGTTGAGGATTTCAAAAAAAGAACTCAGGAGAAAATTCAACAGCAGAAGGAAAAGAAAGAAGAAAAACTGCCCACCGTAAAGTGAGAAGAAAGAAGAGACCAAAATGTATAAAAAAATATTTTTATTTTCAATCTCAATCCTAATCTCTTCAGTAGTGGCTTATGCCGGGCATTATGAGTTTGCTGGCGATGGAGCAAGAAGTAAGGCAATGGGTGGAGCATTTGTTGCGATTGCTGATGATGCAACAGCATATTCCTGGAATCCCGCGGGAATGGTTTTATTAAAAAGGCCAGAAATGTCTTATCTGGCGAGGATGAGAGGAGAACAAAGATACAGACAAATCTATCCTTGTGACCCCAATCAGTGGGAGACGGGTAAACCAACTTATGTTTATACTGACTGGCATGACGCTATTAAATTTCAAGAATCTAAAGAAGGCAGTGGTGGACCACAGGGAGATGTTCGTACAATCAATTATGTATATCCCTGGAAAAATATGGCTATTGGCTTTGGGACAACAGGTTATGAGGATTATATTGAATTCAGAAATAGTAATCAAGGCGGAAAAGGTCCTGTTTATCTTAAGAATGTTGGTGGTAAGGATATAGGATTGTCCTGGGAAGATAAAAGGGAGCAGGAGCACTATTATAGTCAACCTGATTTTGGAGCTGCTTTTGCGTTCAATTTAATAAGAAGTCTTTCTTTCGGGTTTAAAGTCGGAATGATTCCTTCTATAGAACAGATAGAAACAAATAAATCAAGAGAAGAATATTTCCCAAAATTAGCACAAGATGGAAATACCATTACAAGTCCTTTTTATAACAAAACATGGTTTGAGAAGAAACCTTCATTGCTTTCGTATTCCATAGGAGTTCTGTATCGCCCTGTTTCTGGATTGAGTTTTGGTCTGGTTTATAAAGATTTTAGCTCTGCGAGAATGGAGTTCGATAGCTGGACAAAAATTGACCAGAATTATTATTATCCATTTCATAATGATTTTGATTTTAAGTATCCGCGGTTTATAGGTGCAGGATTTGCTATGCGTATCCGGGATGTGTTCACAATTTCAATGCAGGTCAATCATATTGCCTATACTCAAATGGATCCTGACCGCACTGACAACTGGGTTTTTGAAGATGCAATTGAATATCATGCCGGAGTTGAATATTTATTCTTTCTGGGAAAGAAGGGGGAAGAACTTATACTTCCGTTAAGATTTGGCTATTATCTTGAACCCAGCGCTCAGGATTTTTATAAATTTCAAAGAGACCAGAATATTACAGGAGAAACTGCACAGGATAGAACAATCCTTGGACAGAAATATGGAAAAGATGCTGACCTGCACCATATAACCATAGGAATGGGTTTTTCAAGAGAACAGTGGTCTTTCGATTTTGCACTTGACATTTGCCAGCGACGCTTTGATGTAATGTTCACGCCAGTATTATATTTCTAAGGAGGGTCTATGAAAAAATTTTATTTTGGGCTTCTTCTTTGTTTTTGGTTTTTTCTAGCTTCTCTTTTTGCCCAAGAGACCAAAATGACTGTTGCTGTTATGGAATTAGATGCAAAGGAAGGAGTTTCTGTGGGTGTGGCATCTATAATTTCTGATTATCTGCGCACGCAGATTGTGAATACAGATAAGTTTACCATGGTTACAAGAGAAAATATGGAGACAATTTTGAAGGAGCAGAATTTTCAGATATCAGGCTGCACAAGCCAGGAATGTATTATACAGGTAGGGCAATTACTTGGGGTACGTAAGATGTTTACCGGTTCCATAGGAAAAGTTGGCACTACCTATCTTATTAATCTAAAACTTATTAATATAGAGACCGGCAAGATTGAAAAAGCAGAACCGGAAAAAGTTAAGAGTGAAGATGAATTATTATCTGCTGTATCTAATCTTGCAAACAAAATGGCAGGGCTCTCTACCACACCTGAAATTTTATTACCTCCTCCTCAAATTAAAGCATCTCAACCAAAACCAATAGTTTCATTAGAGAAAAAAGTATCTCCAGCAGGAGATATGAATTGGTGGGATTATTATGGGGAAGGAAAAATTTTTGCACAACTGGGCAAATTGGAAGAAGCAAAAAATGCCTTTCTTGGTGCTATATCTCTGGAGAGCAGGGACCGTTGTAAAGCGCGGACATACGGAATGCATTTTATTGAATATTTTCCACACAGAGAACTTGGAATTATCTATTATAGATTTGGGGAGATTGAAAAAGCAAAAGAAGAATTAAAAAAATCCATTTCAATGGAAAAATCCCCCAAAGCACAGGAATATCTTAAATTGATGGAGTGATTCCTGCTGTTTATGAGGGTATATAAATGAAAATTATTCGTGATAAAATTAAACTATGCGAACTTAGAGAGATAGCTCAGAATATGTTTGGCAACTTTGTGAAAGCAGTAGTTGATATGGATAAGGAATTAATCGCTTTTGGTGGTGAGCTTCATTCTGATGAAGAAGAAGCACTGCTTGAAGATGGGTCAAAACAAGAAAATTTATGGGGTATCAATATTTATCCTGATAAATCAGGAGATGAGTTTATTGAGTTTGATTCTATGATTAATATCAAACCATCTAAAGGTAATCGCAGTCGCGGCGTAGATGACCCGAAAATTAAAGAAAAAATTATAAGGATTGTTAATTCATTAGTCGAAAAATGAGTTATCAGAATGGACAATTAGCTAATGGACGATGGTTTCAATTGACACTTGTTGAACAGATGGCAAATATTGGCAGCGAAGTAATTAGAGCAATTTCCTGGAGGAAAAAAGGAGATAGAGTTTATAGCCGTCTTGCTTTTGAGAGAACTTTAGAACTTCTGGACTTAACCGTTGCTGACCCACAGCACAAGTCTCGCCTCAAAGAAATTTGCCGTGTCAGAGAAGTTCTTTGTGATTACTTTGCCGGAGACAATGAATATAAATCAACCGACAAGCAGTGGGAAAAATATTTCTATGCCTTTAATTGGGCGGCAAGGAAAAATTATTAAAAAATTAGGGGGAAGTTATATGAAAAGTAAAAAAATTATGGTAATGATTTTGGTTGGTTTTTTATTTAGTGGATGCGCTCATGTAGGAAATGTGCCCACACTGAAAGCACAGCCAGTTGAAGGAAAAACAGAAAGTAAAGCGCAACCGGTTGAAGGAAAAACAGAAAGTGTAGAGGTGGAAGTAATGGAGCCCATTTTAAACAACGACGTAAATGCAGCAAGAGAAAGAGCATTGATGAAAGCCCAGAGAAAAGCTGTGGAGCTTGTGGTAGGTGTGTTTGTCAATGCTGCAACGCTTGTAGGTAAAGCACAGCTGGTTGATAGCCAGATTTATAGCAAGACTAACGGTTATGTAAAAAAATACGAAGTCCTTTCTGAAACACAGGAAGGTGACGCTCTAAAGATGAAACTAAAGGCACTTGTGAAAGTAGGAGACGTAAACAAGGACCTGGATGCACTTGGACTGATGATTAAGGGTGCAACGGTCCAGAATCCCCGCATAATGGTGCTTATAAGTGAATCCATTGACGACGCAGAAGTTCCAATTTCTGTCTGCGAGTCAGAACTTGCACAACAGTTTATGAATACCGGCTACAGGGTTGTGGAAAGTGCAGAAGTGAAAAAAATTCGCTCTCTTCCAAACACTAAATCCGCAATGGAGGGTGATATACAGGCAGCATCTAAAATTGGGCAGGATATGAAGGTTGATGTAATAGTAATTGGCAAGGCATATTCAACATTCAATACTGACCAGGGACTGGGTGGATTTATTTCTTACCGTGGAACCCTTACTGCGAAAGCAATTAAAACAGACTCCTCAGAAGTCCTATTCACAAGCACCAAGAATAGCGCAGGAGCAGATGTTGCAAAGAAAAATGCTGCAAGCACTGCTCTTTTGAAATCAGCAAAAATAGTGGCAGATGAGATGATACCAGGAATAACAAAAGCACTGAATGAAAGAGCCCAGGTGCAACTTACTATTTCCAATATTCCAGATTTCAATCAACTCGCCCAGTTAAATAAATTTATCCAGAGCATGCAGGGAGTCGCAAGCACATACATCCGTTCTTATGGAACAGAAAAAGGTGTTGCATCAATAGATATCAATCTGCGGTATGGAAATGCCCAGCAGATTGCCTCATACCTCACCAACATAAAGAAATTTCCCGTTGAAGTCACTGCCATTACTGGAAATGTAATTGAGGCAAAAGCGAAATGATGTAATCACGCGAAACTTGCCTCTTCTTAGTAATTGATTGGGCTGGGTTAAAAGTACCCAGCCATTTTTATTTGAAAGAAACTTGACAAAAAGTAAGTTTTATGCTACAATGTAAGAATAAAATATAAAAAGTAAGGAGGTAGATAAAAATGGCAGAGGCAACAATAACTTCTAAAGGACAAGTGACTATTCCTAAATCAGTGAGGGAAATATTGGAATTAAAACCCCATGATAGAGTAGTATTTATTCCCTATGGAGACCATGTAATCATTCGTCCATTAAAAGGAACTATTCTTGACATCAGGGGCTCGGTAAAACATGAAGGTGGTCTCATCAATTTCAAAAAAATGCGGGAAGAGATGAAAGAAGAAGTTGCGAAGGGTATAGTGAAAGAAATGGGAGATTTCCTATAATAAGTCAAGCTCAAAATTAGTTTTTTGACAAAAATGGACAGATTTCTCCCATACTCGCCCGAGGCGAGTTAAAAATTACCAGGAAAATACGATTGACAAACACAATGACTACCACCTTTAAATTCAGTTCTTTAATGAATCAGCGAAGGATTAAAAGGAACATTATCTCTTTGCATAGAATAACAGGCTTTCACTAAATCAGCAGCAATAATTG
>MNUO01000041.1 GCA_001871015.1 Candidatus Desantisbacteria bacterium CG1_02_38_46 | reverse complement strand
CAGAAGAAGATAAGAATTTTTATTGGTGTTTCAATCCTTGTTTTAATGGACTCGGGTTTCAGACCTACATAATGAGATACTGCTCCGCTTCCATAGTCAAGTTTCAATCCTTGTTTTAATGGACTCGGGTTTCAGACATATCAAAAGTTTTCTTACCGAACGGAAATTTGATATGTTTCAATCCTTGTTTTAATGGACTCGGGTTTCAGACAAAAAAAAGAGATATAAGGATAGAATGAGTGTATTGTTTCAATCCTTGTTTTAATGGACTCGGGTTTCAGACGATAAATGGTAAATTCCCTGTTTGCCCGAAGTGCAAGTTTCAATCCTTGTTTTAATGGACTCGGGTTTCAGACATTTACTTCTTTATTATTTACTACATTTTGTATTTTTGTTTCAATCCTTGTTTTAATGGACTCGGGTTTCAGACCTACATAATGAGATACTGCTCCGCTTCCATAGTCAAGTTTCAATCCTTGTTTTAATGGACTCGGGTTTCAGACATATCAAAAGTTTTCTTACCGAACGGAAATTTGATATGTTTCAATCCTTGTTTTAATGGACTCGGGTTTCAGACAAAAAAAAGAGATATAAGGATAGAATGAGTGTATTGTTTCAATCCTTGTTTTAATGGACTCGGGTTTCAGACGATAAATGGTAAATTCCCTGTTTGCCCGAAGTGCAAGTTTCAATCCTTGTTTTAATGGACTCGGGTTTCAGACATTTACTTCTTTATTATTTACTACATTTTGTATTTTTGTTTCAATCCTTGTTTTAATGGACTCGGGTTTCAGACTGCACTTTCTTTAAAACCATTTGAAATAACATCACTTATCATTTTTTGAGGAAAGCCAATTTTCCTTAACCTGACACTATTTTCCATATATTTTCTACCAATTTTTACATTTTTTACATACTTTTTCATCTATTTTACCGACGGAAAATTGAATTTAGCACCTCAAACACAAATATTTTTGTAGCAACAATCAATACATCTGACTCTGTATCCAGTCTTTTTAGGATAATACCCATCGCCAATTATTTTTAAAATTTCATTTATAGTCTGATATGCCTCATCAAAATTCTTTTGCTCAAATTGCACTTCCTTCACCAGATAATTACTCCTAATGTAACATAGATATCCTTTTTTAACTTCCCTTTGATAATTTTCTCTTATCAAAATTCCATAAAGCACTGACTGAATTCTGTGCGTGCGGTACAAATATTCCTTATATTCTGCAAATTTGTAATCCAGGGGTGCCATTGTCCCATCAACCAGATAAAGTACTTCATCTATTATCCCTCTGATGTGATGATTGTCAGAATTTAAATATACAAGAGATTCTTTGTTCGTGCAATCAATTTTCTTTCGTAAGTAACCCTTATTTATAACCGCCCGTCTCTCATGTAATTCGCGACCTTTCAGGACTTTATATCTCTTTTCTTCGTGTTGCGGTATATCCAGGCAATTCATAAAATAGGTAAACCTCGGGCAAAACAAATATTCAATAACTTCAGATGGCGTAATTGAAATGGCATTTTCAAACATATTTAAAAAAATTTGGCAAGCACTTCGTCTGAAACAAGATCCTTGTCAAACGCCTGCCCAAGTAATTTTACTTTTTTAAAATCTTCTTCGCACATCGGAAATACATAAACTGAATCTACTTCCTCATCAATTATGTCACCACACCTGACTGCTAACTCATCAATCTGATTAGAATTTAATGTTCCCAAAAACACACTCAACTGCACCCTATATAAACCATATCCCTTGCAAACCTTAGCAACTTTTGTTCTCTTCTTTGTATCGCTGATATCATAAATGACCCACACAAGCATACCTTTCCTTTTTCTAATCTGTGCAATCAAATTCCCTTAATCGGTGTAATCACTTTATTAACTCGTTTGCAATCCTGTGGCATTCAAACTGAATCGTATCCCGATTTTTGATATTCCTACCTTTATACCTCTGCGTTTTATCGAATGTCTCGTTTAATGCCGATATCAACACTACCTTACCTTCTTTATTCAAAGTAAACCCGCCTTTAATCTCATCGCGATGTTCTTTTTTAACTTTCCTCTGGCTTAATAAATATACAACTGTCTGGTCTGCATAAGTCCTGAACATATCAATAATGTCAAAAACCAATGACTTTTTATTGTAGTTATCAGTGTGAATAAACCCAACATAAGGGTCGAGCCCTGCCAGAATGCATGCTTTTTCAACCATTGAATACAATACTCCATAGGCATAATTCAAAAAGCAATTAAACTCATCTTTTGCAGGATTGCGACTCCTACCTTCAAATTCAAATCTTTCCGGGGTAATGAAACTCAACGCTTCGAAATAGACTCTTCCACCGGAACCCTCCAGCCCCATAATTGTTCCTCTTTTTTCTTCCAATGTCCCGCCGAGTTGACCGAGTTTAGTTTTTATGGAGTCCAGACTTGACGCATATTCAAGAATTTTGGATTCTTTCTCCGGACGACTATTGGCAAGCCGTTTCAAAAGTTCAATCTGATTATCAAATTTCTGAACAATCCAAGATTTCGCAAGTTCCAGCCCTGCTTCAGTTTCTGCAATTTCAAGTTGCCGACGCCTGATAAGCGTGGTAGAACCCAATTTTGAATGCCATACTCTCCCGTAGGGATTTCCAAATTCATCCAGAAAAACAACATCAATATTATTCTCCATTGCAAATTTGATAGCGTCAGTAGAAAGATAAGCACCAGTCGTAATAACGATGCTCTCCACTTTTTTCGCCGACACCTCAAATTCTTTATCGTCATTCTTCACGAGGAAACATTCGTCTTTCTTACGCAAATACGAACCATAAGTATTAATTACCAATTGCATTTATACCTCACTATCCAATCGTGTAGTTAATCGTGTAGTTAATCGTGTAATTAATCGTGTAGTTTAGACATAAAAAACACTCCTGCCCCTACCCCGCCTTTCAATTTCTCTTTCTTTCAGCATTTTCTCAATGTCATCGTTCGCCTGTTTTTCTGAAATTTTATTAATAGAAACATATTCTCTTCTGGTAAATCTTCCATATTTTTGTAAAAATTGCAATATCTTATTTCGCCTCCCCTCAAATCCCTCCAGTTTCTCATCCTCTCTGAAGATAACTTCTTTTTCTGGCGATTCAAAAATAATTTTTGTTTCCAATGGATGAAATTTATAGTAAGGTTTCTTGTTACCCTGCTCCTTGCACAGTTCCTGCATCATATATATCCCGGAACCATATTTTTCAATAAAACCGATGTCATACATAAAATTGCAAAGAATATCGTTAACCGGCCGATGAATGGGTTTTTGTGGAGTAACACCTTCAGGAAAATTGCCAGGGTTTATAACCTCAACTCTGTCATCAAAAATAAAAACTCTCACGTCTGCTGGTTCATAGTAATTGCGATGAATCAGAGCATTTATTATTGCCTCTCTTAATGCCTCAATCGGATATTCAAACTTGTCTTCTCGCATGAAACTTTTATTTGTCCTTATACCAAATAATCGAATGTTCCTTCTGATAAATTCTTCTGCCTGCTCAACCATCTCCCACAGGGTGCCAACACAGTCAAATCGGTCTATCGTTGGGTGTATAACCCTTGTCCCCTTAAATCTCACGACCCTCAATTGTGACCGAGCAAAAAACCTCTGTGGATTTTTACCAAAGAAAAGGATGCCGGCATTTGTCGGTTTTATTATGTCATTTGTTTCCTTTGCCGCTCCAATATTTAATAAAACTTGTTCGATAGATAGAACTTGTGGTTTTTTGACTTTTCTGATTTCTTTTCTTTTGTTCAAATACCAATTAACTTTCCTTCTATCTATACTTTCTAAATCTGCATCCTCACAAACTCCAATGTCAAATCGTAATTTCTCTCTGTGTTTTTCCAGAATGGTTTTTTCATATTCTTCCTTTGAAATTTTCACTGTAGATTTTCCTATTCTCCTAAACGGCCTACCAAACGCCATGACCAAATGGTCAAGAGATTCTTTTATATCGATTTGAATAATTACTTTTTCATCAATTCTTTTTAACAAAATCCCGGGATGAATGCGAGGGTCGGTATTATTAAGAATCTTGCCCGTCAATCTTTCGGTAACATCTTTGCTTCCATCAACTCCCAATACTCTTCCAGAATCTGAAACTCCAACAATTATTTTTCCACCTCTCGTATTGGAAAAAGCCGAAACTGTCTCAACTATCTCATTTGTCTGAGATAAAGATGGCTTGAATTCAACCGTCTCTGATTCTCCAGCACTGATTAACTCCAGCAATTCCTCGTCATTCATCTCCATCTTTTTCTGCATCAATTATTTTTAATCTTCTTCACCGTTCCAAATCCTCGCGATACCGACTTGCCAATACCGAGGTAGTCAGGAATCTCGAAATTCACCGAGAAGATGCTGAGTAAACCAAGCATGGAAGTGCCTTTAAAAAATTACGCTGGATAACTGCTCGTCTTTTGTGAGTATTATTCCAATATTAGAATTATATTCAACATCGCAGAATGTAATACCCTTAATTTCTTCTTTATGTTTACGCGCATACCACAGAGGAATTTTTACTTCATACCACTGTCTTTCTGATGGTTTTAGGTTTAAAACCTCATCTTTAAAACATTTGGGTATAACCGAAACTGTTTCATATTTGGTTTGACGGGTAATTTCCTGTTTATCTTCTTTTATTCGGCTGTCAAATATCATATTTCTATTTATCTGAGATAGACTATATTGTAGAATAGCATCCTTGAACGATTCAGAATCCTCTATTTTACAATCTTTATAAACCATTTCTACAATTTTGATAATATCATTTTCGATCATCTCATGAGGTGCGTTTTTAAATGCCTCAAAGGAACGGGCAATCAATGTTTGGTCATTTATAGGATTGTAAATTTTTTCTCCTCTTTCCGACGCTTTAAAAATATAGACCCTGCTATCTCGTTTTGGGTCTCTATATCTGTTAACTCTTCCGGCCCGTTGTGCAATGGCGTCGGGTGGGGCGCATTCAGTAAAGAGCCAGTCATAGTCAATGTCAAAAGATACCTCCACCACCTGAGTAGCTATTACAAATCTGGCTTCATTGATTTTCTCTTCTATTGCTTTGCGGTCTTTTAATATGAATTGCGAATGGTAGCATACGGGATTATATACAGACAGTTTTTGAGTTAGGTATTGACAGAGCCTAACAGTGTTTACTACAACCAATACCCTCTTTCCATTTAAAATCGCTTTTTTAATATCTTCGAGTGAATTATCTATCAGATCATCCACAACAAAATATCTGCTTCTCTTGGCACTTAAAAGAGTTTCCTCTTTAACGATTACATCACATTTAATCTCTTTGGATAATAGCTGCTGTAGAGACTGAGGTAACGTAGCGCTCATCAACATAAATCGTGTACCCAGTGATGAAAAGTGCCTGATTGCCGAAATGATAAGTCCCAATGTCCAACCATCGTAGGCGTGTATTTCATCTATGATGATGACAGCATTGGATGCATTTATCTCTTTTAAAGTCCACCTTCCAGTATTAAAACCAACTGTAAGTAATTGGTCTACCGTGCCTACGGTTACCGGTTTTATAAATGATTGATTAAAAAGAACACTCCACCTGTTTTCCCACCTGTCTTCTTCATTTTCAAACGAAGAATCGCTTTGTAAGAATAAGTTTGCCGTTGAGTGGGTTAAACCAACATTTTCTTTACCAAAGAAATCGGTTAACCTGTCCCAGATATCGTTTGCCGTTACCATAGTAGGCAGAAAATAGATAATTTTAGCGCCATTCATTTCTTTAGCATTTTTTAATGCCCAGAAGATGGATGCCTCGGTTTTACCACTGCCTGTTGGCGCTATTGCAATTAAGTGTCCAGAATGCTTACTGCAGGTTTCTTGAAAAGGTCTCAATCCGTCGAATTCTATACCTTTCTTGTTGCATCGCTCCTTAACATCATTAACAACCACAGGAATATCTTTATTGATACTATAGACCACATGTTCTTTGCCAGAACCATACCAATCAGCATAATGAAGAATTCCTTTTAGAAGAAAATAGATATCTCTGCATTTTTCGGAGCCATCCCTTTCAATCCCTTTATTTAAAAAATTTAAAAATAGGCCTGCTAATGATTTGAAGGGGTCTTCACATTTATTGCTTTGTTGTATTGAAGGCAGAAAACAACTCTCTCGCCTGAATAGTTTTTCAGCAATACAAACAGCCTCCTTGATTCCTTCGGAAATTATTTGTGGTGGAGATAAACTGCTTTCTCTAACAAATGAGTTTAAATCGGACTCAAGTGTTTTATGATGCCCCGCAACAGCAATTGCTTCTAATGGAATGGCTGATAAATAATCCTCTTTGTTTATTAACTGCCAGTATTTCGCAGTATATACAAATGAAACCAGTTCGTGACGGTAGTTTTTATTCTTATCAAAAGAGCTGTTTTGAATTATGGCACTCATCATTTCTTGAAAGGGAACAATCATCTTTCCAATGTCATGAAATGCAATTGTTAGGAGAGAGCCTTTCAGAAATCGTTCTACCGAAAAATTATATTTATCGGCAGCCCTTTTTATCAAAAACTTTTTAGCGTTTATGGTCTCCTTCCATGCAGTATAGACTGCTTCAAGATGTTCTTCATAAATTTGGTTTGGTTTTGCATAAAAAATCATAATAGATGGAACCTCTTATCTTCTACTTTATACACAGAAATTGGATTTTTCAGTTTTATAGGAGAACCAATAAATGTAAATTGCTTTCTTTCCTTCACTCTTCTTTCTTCTCCATTAAAACTAAAAGCTGCTGGCAGGAGAAAAACCTGTGGAGCCCTAACCCTGTAAGTTATCGGCGTATTCTTTAAGTCAATGTCTGGCTCGTAGTTTAATGTTTGTTCCCCCACCAATAATGTATTCTCAAAAATTGAGCATTGCTCATCCTCAGATTCAACAACAGGGCCTATATATTTGATTTTAAACAAATCGTCACTGTTACCGAGTGTTAAGGCATATCTGGGATTATGGAAACTATTTCTTATTTCAGATAAAACCGCCTGGTCTTCTGAGGCTATTGCAATAGTCAATGAAAAATCAGTCAAATACTCCCGTATTAATACATCTTTTAAAAACTCTCCTGATTTTACTTTGTTGTATTTCCAGAGGTCCTTCATTTCTCCTTTGTTAGAGCCAATAACACCGAAAAGAATATTTTTTTGTTCCCTGAATTCCATTGCTTTTTCAAAACTCAATCCCATCGCTGCCCCCATCAAACCTGCCAGGGTTGTAGCAGGAGGCAAAGGTAGAGTTTGTTGAAATGTATGGTTTTCAGGAATTCTAAAAGAAGCGGTCACTGAAAAGCCTTTAATAATAAAAGCTAACACGATACACTCCTTTTTATTTGTAGCATTCATCAATCCATTTAGACATTGTCTCAAAGACTTCACCAATGGAAACCGTTCCATCAGGAAGACTTGAAAACAAACCTTTCCTTGCACCAAACACTGAATCCTTAATTTCATCTTTATAGTCTTTTGTAGTCTCATTAAGCAGTTCAACATTGACTCCACCATTTGCAGGAACAACTGATTCGAGAAATATAGGATTCTTTGTAAGGAGCATTGCAGCTGCAATAAATTTTGGGGAGATGTCTGCAAGGAATCTCGTCTGTCTTCCAGATGTCCATAGATTTTTGAAAGATGTTAAAAAGTCTTTTACTCTTGCTGCCTTTTCAGTATTTGACAAATCTTTCTCAAATCCCTCTCCACATCCTACCCTGTCTAACTCAATAAGGATAGTTCCCCTGTACAGCCCTGAATGTATTTCCGTCTCAAATATATTTGGGTCTCCACCTGCTGCAACCCCCATAAAGTTTGTTGCAAAGTCCAAATCCCCCTCATATTTATGTAAAGACACGAGAGGAGAAACTCTAATAGGTGATGTGCGTTTTGTAGATTTACCTTTTTTGCCTTCTTTGCCTTCCTCTGTTCCCATATAACCAAATAAGTCATCATCTATATATGTTTTTGGATCCTGTTCCGTGGTAGCGGCACTTTTTTTAATCGTTGCCGCTACTCCTTCAGAAAGTTTTTTTCCCATAACGGCTAACTGGTCTCTCAATGCCCTTCTTATTGCTTGCGCAGATACATAAGGGAATTGCTCTGTCCCTCGTGTAATCTTTTTAATGTTTGAGATGTTGTCTGCTTCTTTATCAGAACCATTCAGGCTTGCAAATGAAACAGGTGTTAAATAGGTTATTGTTAATGCTTTTGCGTTTTTCATATTAGTTTCCCTCCTTTTCCTTTAAAGCATAATATCTGACGTTTGAATATGCTTGCATTGCACTAATGGTACAATACCCTTTGAATTCTCTAAAATTATCATCCCGCAGTTTTCCATCTAATAGTCCATCAGGAATCCCTAGGGAGAAATCATATCTAACTTCTAACCTTTCAATTTCTGATAAAAAATCTGTTAGCTTTCTTACTTTTTTCAATTTGATCAAATCTCCCTTTAACCTCTTAAGGTCCCTTTCAATTTCGTTTTTTGACCGTGTCTCATTGTCTCTCTTGGAAACACATAAACCAATGGTCTTACCAAGAGTAACTGCAACACTTCTTTCTTCATCTGTCATTTTGCCCTCCTTTATAATGGATTCATATTTCAGAAAAAAATCTATTAAAGATGATGGATTCTGTGGTTTTGAATTTTTCTGGTCTTGTGGAAATACTATATCCCATGCTCTTTCTTCCACAATATCCAATACTGTCTTCTTTTTTAATATTCGTTCACAAAATCTATTTCTCAGTATCGTTTTGTTTTCCTGATTTTTCTGTGAAAAATCTATAAGTAGTCTCATTACTTCTTTAATGTTTATTTTGGACTTTTCCATGCTCTCCATTAATCTGAAGAAATAAACAGAATCCCTAAATGGCCAAACCATCTTACCCATAGATGTTTTACCCTTCGATTCAGCATGAAGGACTACAAATTCCAGCGGAGCTTTTGAGATTGCAAGGTTACACATTTCTTCCCAGTTTAATACTCCTACATCTTCATCTGCCTTTTGATGCAGCAAAACTCTCCTATAAAGTGTGTGGAGAAATGCAAATGTTACCTCAAATGTTTTTTGAAAATACCCATCTGCATACTTTTCAAATCCCAATGGGTGCTGAAAATTTTTGAAAAGGTTGGGGTCTTCATATTTACCATCCTGAAGCGTATTATAAACATCCAGCATTTTTTCAAAAGAAACTGAGTAAGGAAAGAAGGCAAAGATGTTGTCTCCTTGCATAATATAAAACCCATTGACTGGCACAAATTTCCCGATGAAAGCACATTTCCAGCAGACTCTTTCAGGCTTGCCGCACATAGTGTTGAAATTTAAAAGTCCACTTGAGCCAGTGATAAAAGGAAATGTTGTCTGGCTTATCTCTTCAAAATGAGAACTGTTTTCTCCACACAAATAGCAATTCCCTTTCACGTTGTCAGAAACTTTTGCAACTATATTTACATTTGGTCTAATTTCATTAGCACCATCTACAAGCAACCCAGATGTCGTTACATCTAATCCATTTCTATCCAAAAATTCATCCATCATCTTTTGAAGATGGGCATGTGATGGTGGTAAAATACCACGATTCCTCTTTATAAATTTACCATTGATTTGTATTTCACGTTTTTCTCCCCTCTGCCATTTTACAGAAGAACCTATGGGACGAGGAGCTTTATTGTATATAAGTTCAGCGATGCCAACCGATTTCTTTTTAGGAAAAGCAACAAATTTATCTTCTTTGCTGTCATAATAAAAATTATATGAAGAAGTATCATCTATTTGTTTTTTTTTTGAGGTATTATAGTATCTGCCTATCAATAAATCATAAGCTTTTTCAATCGCTTTCTGTATCTCGCTTTCAATTCCTATTAGAGTCAGCCCTTTGTCGTTAAGATTTTTTTTAATACTGCTATCAACTTCCTTGAGCATTACAGCAAGCCCCAATAGTCCTGAATCCAGCCAGAAATGGTTTAATTTTTGAAATGTTATTTCAGTGGGTTTCATTGTATTTTATCTCCTTTGAACACTTAACCGTTCCATATCCCAGTGAAACTTTACCACCAATTCCCCAGAATTCTGGGATTACAAAGTTTGTTTCAAACTCACCTTTAAAAACAATCAATTTAACACCTTCTTTTACTTCAACTCCAATGTCTTCTTTAAGTTTTGATTTTACTTGCAATAACCCATTTACAGTATAATTGACAGATTTGCTCATTGATAAAATATTGCCTATGAGGATTTTATTGAGCATATCACGAGCATCTTTCCCTTTTTCTTTTAAGTTTAAATAAAGTTGATAGTTTCTCTCGTTTAACCCAATCCAAGGAGTTATAAAAGTGTAATTAATCATCTCTCCTGTTAAACCGAAAGGAACAAAAATATTACTAGTGCTCTGTTTTACGATAGAATGTTTCTTGTAATATATTTCAATGTATTCAAGTCCTGGCACAGCCTTAAGAAGATATGCTCCTTCTTTTAAACCAACAACAAGAATAGACCCTCCAAATACCTTATATTGAATAAGCGGATGTCTATAAATTAACTTATCCCCTAAATGCCCATGAAATTCTGGTCTGTTTCTATACAAATTTCCAAAAAATCCCCTTACCGCCCGACCATCACAAACAGTATCCGCGTCAGTTGACGGTGCCAACGGCTCCCTGCATGTCATCCATATTTCTGTCTTTTCGATTTTTATAACAAAGCTATTAGCGTTCATGTAACATCCCTAAGCCATTATGCCGGATAAACATTCCCTACCACAAGGAGATGCCACAGATTCCCTTTTCTCACCACAACTAAAGTTTGCGGTGTCGGCTTATTTTGTCCAAATAAGATTTTTGAAAAGGCCTTTCGTCATATCATATTGTGAAAAATCTGTTTTTGTAAAAATTCGCAATGTTGAATTACGAATTCATTTTAAAAGTAAGGCGGGTTGTGATGAGATTGCTTTCCCCCCTTCGCTGACGCTACGGCGAGGTCGCAATGACAGGCAGAGTAAACTCTGCCACTACACTACTGTGTCAGAACGTCTTTGAGCAATTTGCTCTGGCGCTCAAATGCCTGATGGGGATTGAAGAATAATTATAAAAATCTAATATAATTTTACAAAGTAAATTTGTCGCCAAGAAAAACTTTGCGCACCTGCTCGTTGTCAGCAAGTTCAGAGGCGACGCCGGAAAACAGGACTTTCCCTTCATAAATGATATATGAACGGTCAGTTATACGCAATGTCTCTCTCACATTGTGGTCAGTGACAAGAACTCCGATTCCCTTTTTCTTCAAATCCTGTATAATATCCTGAACATCTGCAACAGAAATCGGATCTATACCAGCAAAGGGTTCATCAAGAAGCATAAATATTGGGGATGTAACCAGCGCCCTTGCAATTTCAACCCTGCGCCTCTCCCCACCTGAGAGAGTGTATGCTATTTGTTTGGCAAGATGAGATATATGTAATTCATCAAGCAAAAAGGAAAGTCTTTCCTTTCGTTCTTTGTCACTCAATTTTAGAGTCTCCAAGATTGCGAGTAAGTTTTCTTTCACGGTTAGCCCGCGGAACACAGATGGCTCCTGGGGTAGATATCCAATGCCACTCCTGGCGCGCCTGTACATCGGAAAATATGTTATCTCTTTCCCGTCAAGGTAAATATTGCCTCCATCAGGTGAAAGTAAACCAACAATCATATTAAAAGTTGTGGTCTTGCCCGCACCATTTGGTCCCAGCAAACCAATAACTTCTCCCTGCTGGATGGAAAGATTCACCTCATTAACCACGCTCTTTTTATCATAGACCTTAACCAGGTTCTTAATTTCTAAAGTAACCATTTCACTCCCCAAAAAAGTAGAAGCGTCCCCTTTTCCCTTTTTCTCAATCTTGAATAATGACACCTTTAACTTTTGTTTCAATGACAATACGATCTTCTTTAAGGTATACGGTTATTTTCTCCCCGCTGAATTTATTGCTTCTTGAAAATGCCTGTGGTTTACCTGTCAAAATCACCTTTTGTTCCTCATTATAAAAATTTGCCTCTTCGCTCATAGCTGTGAGGTCTCCTTGCACCAATTTTACCAAACCTGTGGCAATAATCTGCTGGATTTTCTTTCCATTTGCATCGAGAATAACTCTCAATTTAGAAGCAGTGAGCAAGAGCCTTCCCTGCCTGGCTTTAACATTACCTACAAACTCACCTTCTTTTTTTTTATCAAGGTATTCTACTTTATCAGAAGTAATCAGAATTGGTTCCTCGGTTTTAGTCTCCTGCGCCCGCACCACTGTGTAAAGTGTAAGGTGCAAAGTGTAAAGTAAAAAAAATGACAAAATCCATTTTATTTTATCATCTCTCATTTATAATTTCTCCTTCATAAACTACCCTTGCCTCTCCTTCAAGAAATACATCCTTAATTTCAAAAGAATCAGAGCGAGCTCTGCCACTGCAAGCCCCGATGTCACATCGGGGCGCTACACTAAAATATACCTTTAACATCCCGCCTTTCGTTGTGACTCCAACCGGTGGTTTTGTGAGACCGAGCAGAGAAGAAACTGTCGCCGCGGCAACTGCCCCTGTCCCACACGCAAATGTCTCACCTTCAACGCCACGCTCATAGGTGCGCATCTTTATTTTATGGCGATTAGTAACCTGAATAAAATCAACATTTGTACCCCTTGGAAATATCCTGTGATACCTGATGGATGGTGCAATTCTCATGATGTCAATTTTCCCGATATCCTTGTGAATCAGAACTGTATGGGGGACGCCGGTATCAATGTGATGAACTGTCAAATATTTTCCTTTCATTGCAATTTTCTTATGCAACTCAAAATTTACAGGTTCTCGCATATCTATTCTGGCTCCATTCTTGATTACTCTGGCAGATATTGTTCCAGCAAGAGTCTGAAATTGCATTTCTGGAGTTTTTACAATATGCTTAAGATATGCAAATACTGCTGTACATCTTGCACCATTTCCACACATCTCTGCTTCGCTGCCGTCGGGATTGAAAATACGCATACGAAAATCAACGTCGTGCGTCGATTCTATAAAAATGACACCGTCTGCACCGATGGAAAAATGTCTGGGACAGTATTTTCTGGCGAATTCAGCACGAAGATTGACAACATTCTTACGGTTGTCAATTACTATGAAGTCATTGCCTGTTGCAACCATTTTTGTAAACTTTGTCATAAAAACCTCTAAATTCTTACCGCGGAGGCACCGAGATTACAATTCTCCATGACTCAGTGTCTCTGTGGTTTTATTCGCCTTTTATTAAATCCGCATATTTCTCCCGTTGTCTGATAATGGAAAACTGCTTTCCTTTAACAAGAATTTGTGGTATGCGACAGTGGGAATTATAATTTGAAGACATCTCAAAACCGTATGCTCCGGTATCTCTAACTGCAAGAAGGTCCCCTTCTTTTGGCAGGGGCATTTTTCTATTTAAAGCAAAGAAATCTCCTGTTTCACAGACAGGGCCAACTACATTCGACCTGACAATTGGATAATTTGATAATTTGATAATTGGAATAATACGATGATAAGCGCCATACAAAGAAGGACGAATAAGGTCGTTCATTCCACTGTCAACAATGACAAAAGTTTTCCCGAAGGAGTTTTTAATATATAAAACTTTTGTGACCAGAATTGCGCTGTTTCCCACAATAAACCTTCCGGTTTCAAGGATAACTTTGCAATTTTTAAATAAAGAAAGAGCTCTTGCATATTCTTTTAAAGGAAATTTATTTTCGTTTTCCTTGTAGGGTATTCCCAATCCGCCACCAACATCGATATATTTCAGATTTATTCCCTGTTTTTTTAATTCCTCAACAAAAGAGAAAATCAATTTGAAAGTCATCTCAAAAGGTTTTACCTCCAGAATTTGCGAACCAATATGCGAATGCAAACCAACTAATTTTATATTCTTAAATTTTTTTGCCTGAAGATAAATTTTTTTTGCTTCATTTGCTTCCAGTCCAAACTTACTTCCTTTGCTTGTATCAATATAACGATGGGCAGAGTGAGGGTCAATCCCAAAATTTATCCGTATACCTACAGGGACCTCTTTTTTCAGTTTTTTAGCAATATTGTCTAAAATTAAAAGTTCTGAAAATGACTCCACATTAAACATTAAAATGTTATTGAGAATACCATATTCAATTTCTTCTTTAGTTTTTCCAACGCCATCAAAAACAATTTTTCTGGGGTCTGCTTTTATTTTTAAAACTTTATAAAGTTCTCCCCCGGAAAGAACATCGAATCCGCTTCCTAAATTTTTTAAGATCCCAAGGATGGAAAGATTGGAATTTGCTTTTACCGCATAGCAAATTAAATGCGGGATTCTGCCAAGCGCTGCATCAAGTTCTCTGTAATTTTCTTCTATTTTGCTGTGGCTGTACATATAGAATGGCGTCCCCAGCTCTTTTGCAATTTTTTCTATACTAACACCCTCGCAATACAACTTCCCACCTACATATCTAAACACTTCCATGGTAAATCCTTTCTACGTGCAACCATAGTACAATATCAGGGCTAAAGCCTTGAGTTACAAATTTTCTTTAGCAATTCTTCAATTCGCGCTGCCTCCTCAGCAGATTCATC
This sequence comes from Candidatus Desantisbacteria bacterium CG1_02_38_46, assembly GCA_001871015.1. Classification (GTDB taxonomy): domain Bacteria; phylum Desantisbacteria; class UBA1551; order UBA1551; family UBA1559; genus UBA1559. Next base: position 15,436 of record MNUO01000041.1, on the reverse strand, counting down.
GAGATGAAAAGTAATTTTAGGAGTACTCCTCCACCCACCAAAATTTCCTACTTTGCTCTGGATAAAACCTGCTGCACTCTGTAATCCTGCGAGGCTCTCTTCTTTTTGTTTCTTGTCTCCAAGTATACTTATATATACTTTCGCTTCCTTCAAATCATTTGTCACTTTGCAGCCAAGAACCGTGACAAAGCCAATCCGCGGGTCTTTTATTTCCCTTTGAATCAAAAGAGCTACTTCCTCTCTGATGAACTCGTTTATCCGTTGCATTCTTCGTTCAGACATAAAATAATCCTTCTGGTGTTATTTCACTTGTTGCATACCATAAATTTCAATGACATCTCCTTCTTTGATGTCATTGAAATTATCCAGCATTAACCCGCACTCAAAACCTTTCTCCACCTCTTTAGCGTCTTCCTTAAATCGCTTCAGACTTGAAATCTTCCCTTCGTAAATAACGACTTCTTTCCTCAAAAGTTTAACACGAGCATCCCTTGTTACTTTACCATCTGTCACCCTGCAACCGGCAATAGTTCCAACTTTTGAAACTTGAAATATAGTAGTTACTTCAACCCGTCCCATAATTACTTCTTCAAATTTAGGTGGAAGCATTCCTTCCAAAGCTTTTTTCACATCTGAAAGAAGGTCATATATAACTTTATATAATCTCACATCCACTTCTTCATATTGTGCTAACTTCCTGGCATTTGGATTTATGATTACATTAAACCCTATTACAATCGTATTCGAAGCTGAGGCTAACATAATATCTGCTTCGTTAATTTCTCCTACACCTTTATGAATGATCTGTAACTTAACTTCTTCGGAGGTTGTTTTTTCCAATCCCTTTGTAATTGCTTCCACTGAACCCTGCACATCTCCTTTAATAACAATTTTTAATTCCTTCACCTCTCCTTCCTTAACCTGTTTGTACAAATCTTCAAGGGTTAGCCTTTTAGGAGGGGCAATGAGATGAGTCAATTTTTTCTTCTCTTCAATTTCTTTCAGGATTTTTTTATCAGTTATCACATAAAGTATTTCACCTGCCTGCGGGACATTTTCTAAACCTAAAACCTCAATTGGTGTGGAAGGTCCAGCCTCTTTAACTCTCAAACTCCTATCATTGAGCAGTGCCCTTACCTTTCCAATTCCACCTGAGCCCGTGGGCACTATAGATTCGCCATCCTGAGTTCCTATGATAAATGTATCGCCTACTCTTAAAGTTCCTTCTTTAATTACCACGGTTGCTACCGGACCCATATGCTTATCAAGCCTTGCTTCTATCACAGTTCCTCTGGCTGGAACCGTAGGGTCAGCTTTTAACTCTAACATTTCTGCCTGAAGGAGTATCATTTCTAATAGATGGTCTATCCCTTCCTTCTTTAGTGCTGAAATAGGTGAAAAGATGGTTTCCCCTCCCCAGTCTTCCGGGATTAAATTATAGTTAGACAATTGTTGTTTTACCTGTTCAGGATTTGCTGTTTCCCTATCAATTTTATTTATTGCCACAACTATTGGTACCTGCGCTGCACGGGCATGGTTAATAGCTTCTATTGTCTGAGGCATTACTCCATCATCTGCGCCCACAACAAGAACTACTATATCAGTCACCCGGGTTCCTCTTGCTCTCATCGCTGTAAATGCTTCATGCCCCGGAGTATCAAGGAAAACAATTTTACCACTGGTATTACCAGCTTTCACATCAACTTCATACGCACCGATATGCTGTGTAATCTGCCCTGCCTCTCCTCCTGCTACATTTGTCTGCCTGATTGCATCCAGGAGCGTAGTTTTTCCATGGTCTACATGCCCCATCACTGTAACTATTGGGGGCCTTGGCTTAAGGTTTCGGGCACTTATGCCAACGGCAGGGGTGGGAGGCGCAACAACCTCTTCTAACTTTGAAACTGGTTTTGGTGCTGGCGCCACCTTAACTTCTCGCGGTATTTTGGGTTTTGCTGGTGCCCTGGGTTTTGCCTTCTTTTTAACTTTGGGACCAGCAGTTTTAACTGGTTTTGGTCTAGCTGGTTTCACTACCTTCTTTTTTGGTGCACTTGTAAGAAAATCAAGTGCCTTATCAGCTTCTTTATTTGTAACATAGTCACTTACTTTCTTCGCACTTATTTTGAGTTTATGAAATGCCTCAATTAACTTTTTACTGGAAATTCCCATTTCCTTTGCAATTTGTGAAATCTTCTTCTTAGCCATTTAATCACCTCTTTCTATCCTTGTTTTATCACTTTTTCGTTTTAGCAGTTTTAAGTGCTTCCCGGGCAGCCAAACGAAGTTTCACTGCCTTGGATTCTCCAATTCCTTTAACTTTTAACAAATCTTCATCTGAAGCTCGGATAATATCTTCAATCCTCCTGAAGCCGGATTCCATCAAATTCCTTGCCATTGTTTCACCAACGCCAGAAATTGAGGTAAGATTTTGAACAATTTCCTCTCGTTTTCTCAAATCAATCTGCCATCCAGTCAGACGACTCGCCAACCGTACATTCTGTCCCTGCTTACCGATAGCGAGTTTTAACTGTTCATCTTCAAGTAAAATAGTAGCCCGCTTATGCTCTTTATCCAATAATATTTCTTTGGATTTTGCTGGGCTTAAAGCATTCAAGATATAAGTACCAATGTCATCGCTCCAGCGAACAAGGTCAATTTTTTCCAAACCCAATTCCCTGGCAATAGCCTGGATGCGCACCCCCTTCATACCAACACATGCACCTAAAGGGTCAACTTTTTCATTGTTAGAATAAATTGCAACCTTAGCCCGAACACCTGGCTCCCTGACAATTCCTTTTATCTCGACAATCCCCTCTAAAATCTCTGGCACCTCCAATTCAAAAAGTTTTCTTATAAGTTCAGGATGTGTCCGTGAAACAATAACAAAAGGGCCCTTAGATGTTTTCTTTACCTCTACTACATAGAGCTTTACACGGTCACTCTGGCGATACTTTTCATTCTTCACCTGCTCTTTTACTGGAAGAGTAGCTTCAATTTTCCCAAAGTCAATCAGGAAATTGTTTTGGTAATCTTTATGGCGAACTTCGCCTGTCACAACGGTTCTCTCCCTGGGTTTTAAATCCTGATAGATAAATTCTCTTTCCTCCTCCCGGATTCTTTGTGTGATAACCTGTTTAGCTACTTGTGTCGCTATATGTCCAAACTCCTTAAGTGGAATTTCTATATCTACTTTCTCACCTATTTTGTATTTCGGGTTTATCTTTTTTGCTTCCTCAAGTGATATTTCTAAACCCGGCCTTGGAGCATTCTCAACGATTTCCCGTAAAGAGATAACTTTGGTCTCTCCGCTATCCGGGTCTATGGTAACCCGAACATTGTGGGAAAAGCCAAATTTTTTCTTATGGGCAGACATCAATGCTTCCTGGAGATTTGCCAGTAACTTTTCGCGTGGTATGCCTTTCTCCTTTTCAACTTGACCTAAAATTTCTGTAAACTCTTTATTCACTTGCTCTCCTTCTTCAGGACTAAAGTCCTGAGTTACATCTGTATGTTGTAACTCAAACCTTCAGGTTTGATTAGTTCAGGACTAAAGTCCTGAGTTACATCTGTATGTTGTAACTCAAACCTTCAGGTCTGATTTTTCTTAATTTGTTTTCCAGCATCTACTAACATATTTAATTTCATCATCAAGTGTATCTTTGACCTCACCATTCAATTTCGCATTCAATATCGAATTAAGTATATCCCTGAATACAGGTCCTGGCTTAAAACCAAGTTCCATCAATTTATCTCCGTTAATTCTTAATTTCACATTGGAGAGTTTTGTTATAAAAAGACCAATATATTTTTCAAGATAGGTTTTCCTGTATTTTACCATCATAAACAACAAAAACTCTAAAGGAAGGGAATGGAGGACCTTATAAATACTGCCTGGCTTTAGCCCTTTTTTGTTAAGTGCCCTCAAAATTACAGGACTCTTGTGGGTCAGGAGTATAACCTCGCGCACATCCACTGGAAACTTAAATTTATCCACAACCTCTGTCAGTTCCTTTTTATTTAATCTTCCTGTTAATGCTAAAAAATATACCAACCATCTCTTAATTTTCCCACCCGCATATAAAATTGCCCAGCTGAATATATCACCGATATGATAAAATTGACGGTTCAATTCCCTGGTAAGTTTTATCTTGGGGTGGATATAAAAAAGTATGCTAAGCCTGACCATTTGTCTGATTTCCTTAATTGGTTCCTGCTCGTCAAGTATAATTATAAGTTCACCCCTGATTCTCTCATTGGTCACCCTGTCAAACAGTGTAAGATTCAAAGCATTCTGGACAAAGGAAAGCGTCTGATTTTCTATTTTAAAATTGTATCGGGTGCTCAGCCGTATAGCACGAAAAATCCTGGTGGGGTCATCAACAAAACTCAAATTATGTAAAACCCGTATTTTCTTGCGCTGCAAATCCTTTTCCCCTCCAAAGAAATCATACAATTCTCCAAAATATTTTCCATCTAATCGAATTGCCATTGCATTTATAGTAAAATCCCTCCTGTACAAATCCTGCCTGATTGAACTCAATTCAACTGTTGGCAGTGCTGCAGGATACTCATAAAATTCCATGCGAGCGGTAGCAACATCAATTCTGGGAGGAGCATCAATATGGATTCCCCAGGAAGATGGAAATTTTTCCACTATCACCATACTGGTGCCAAACTTTTGATGTGTCTTCACCTCTGCACCAAGATTGCTGGCAAGTGCCTGCCCAAACTGAATCCCGTTTCCCTCCACAACAATATCAATGTCAAAGTTTTCAATATCCAACATCAGGTCCCGCACAAAACCGCCTACAACAAATGTCGGATATCCTAAAGACCTGCCAACACCACCAATTCTCTTAAGCAATTTCTGCAAAAAAAGTGGAAGGCGTTTTTCAATAAGAGCGCAAACATTTTTCTTAACAAGCGGCGAGGAATAAAGCGAAAACCCTTGCTCTCCAACGCTGTTGTTATGCAGTATCCTCAACATATCCCCTCTTGAAACCATCCCTAACAAGCGACTTTTTCCATCAACCACAGGTAGATGTCCAATGTTGTGTTCAATCATCAGTCTCTGAATTTCCTCAATGCTGGTATCCTGCTTAATAGTTATTGGCGGCGCGGACATATAACCTTTAACCGGCGCCTTCTTCAAACCATGCTGACTTGCCTTATCAAGGTCACTGCGTGATATAATACCAACTAATTTGCCCCCCCTTAATATGGGTAAAGCAGAAAAATCAAATCTCAGCATTATCTTTCTTGCTTCCTCTATTAAAACTCCCTCCTGAATTGTCCTTACCGGAGCTACCATTATCTCCCTTGCAAAAATTAACGGCTGGACCTTTTTCTTAAGAATATTCAACAATCTTTGTTGGACATCATTCAAATCCTGCTGGTGAATTGTTGCTGAAGCAGCCCTTGTGTGTCCTCCGCCTCCAAGGAATTCTAAAATTTTACCAACATCCACCCCCTCCAATCGAGAACGAGCAATAACCTGTATCCGGTTAGAGACCTTGACTGTGGCGAAGATGACATTCAGGTTCTCCATATCTCTTAATTTATGTACAACCAGTGAAAGACTTCCGGATGAACTTGGCACCTCAGCACTGGTAATAGCAATCTTAACTCCATTTATCTTAACTATTCGTAAATCCGAGAGCAAAAGGTTGAGTAATTTCAACTGCTCAGGATTCAGGCCTGGATTGATGAAATCAGAGATAAGATTCAAGTTGGCGCCGCTTCCCACTAAATAAGCACACGCCTCCAGATCCAGGGAAGTTGTTGAACCATATGTAAGTGAGCCAGTATCCTCATATATCCCCAGTGCAAGAATTGTTGCCTCAAGTGGTCTTAATGAAATTTTCTTCTTCCTTATTATATTTGTCAAGATTGTAGAAGTGGCGCCCACCATCTCGTTTATATTAACCTCGCCCTTAATATCTTCATTTGTTCGTGGATGGTGGTCATATATATGAATTGAAAGTCCATTATTTGATAAAACTCGTTCAAAATCACCTATGCGGCTGGCAATCCTTGTATCAACAATTATCAGTCTTTTGATTTCCTGAATAGGAATTTCTTTTGGTTTTTTTATCTCAATAAAATGTTTGTGCAATGTCAAAAAATCCCTGACATTTTGCTCAATGCTCCCTGGAAATGAAAACAATGCCTCAGGATATAACTTGCTTGCCGCAACCATTGATGCAAGACTATCAAAATCCGCCCCAATATGAGTAGTTATCAGTTCCATAAAAAAGGGGACGTTTCTATTTTTCTTCAGTTCTCGGCCTTCCCCTTGCCGACTTTAGATTATTTACGCCAAATTCTTTTTCCATTTTTTCTATAAAATATCTGTTTCCTAAAAATCTTGCCCTTAAATTTATTTCTTTAATAAGGTACTCGAACCCCTCTCTATAACTTGCCTGCCTTTCCAGTTCGTTCTTTCCCAGGCTTTCATAAAGAGGATCGTTATCGACAAGAGGATTCTTTTCTCCATATGCATAATGATTATAACTTGACCATTTATAATCCTTAGGGTCTTTTACTATATTAGCCCTTACAGGATTAATCTCCACATATTTTCCACAAACAATAAGATATTCGTCCCTGTTTATTAATAGACTTTTAAATCTCCCTTGCCAGAGATGTCCCACGTAAGAATATTTCCGTTTATAGTGATACATATAACTAAGATTAATTTGTTTCATAAATTTCGCAAGAATAGTTTCAGGGATTGTTTCTAATACTAAGTGCACATGGTTTGGCATAAGAGAGTAATGATAAAGCAAGAATTGGTGTTCCTTTTTATATTGACTTAGCAAGTTTAAGTATTATTGGTAGTCTCTATTATCAAGGAATACTTCTTGACGATTATTACCTCTCGTAAGAATGTGGAATATCCCGGTTTCCGGAAGTATCCTAAATATCCTCGGCATATAGCCCTCTCTTTCCAAAAAAGAGAAGCGTCCCCTTTTTCTTAGGCTCTGGGATGATACTTTCTGTACGCTTCCTGAACCTGCCTTCTATCCAGGTGCAGATATATCTGGGTCGTGGAGATATCTGAATGCCCTAACATCTCCTGCACCGAGCGCAAATCTGCCCCGCCCTGAAGTAAATGCGTAGCGAATGAATGCCTGAATGTGTGGGGAGTAATTTTTTTACTTATCCCTGATTTTCTCACATATCCTTTGATTATCTCCCACAACCCCTGCCTGGTCAGTTTCTTCCCTCGCCAGTTTACAAATACATATTCTACTTGTTGACTAATCTTTTCTAATTTTTTTTCAAGGTATTTTTCTACTGCCTCTCTTGCTTTCTCGCCGACAGGAATAATTCTTTCCTTTCCTCCCTTGCCAAAACATTTAAGATATCCTTCTTTTAAATGTAAATTTTCGAGGCGCAAATTCGCAACCTCTGAGATACGCATTCCCGTAGCATACAAAAGTTCTAACAATGCTTTATCCCTCAAGCCACCAGAACTGGAAAGAGCTGGCATATTTAATAACACTTCTACCTCTGCCCTGCTTAAAACTGAGGGTAGCCACATTTCTCTTCGTGGTGATTCTAAAAAGATTGTTGGATCCTTTAACAAGTACCCTTCGTTTGCCAGGAATCTATGAAAGACTTTCACGACAGTCAATTTTCTCGCCAATGTAGTAGTTCTCAGCCCCCGCCTGCTTAATTCAAGCAGAAAATCAATGATATCTTCTGATTTTGCATTTTCTAAGCTGATGGCTTTTTTCTCTAAAAACGAAAGATACCCTTTTATGTCCCGCGTGTACGCTTCCTGAGTGTTTTGGCTCAAGCCCCTTTCAACCCTTATAAAATCCAAAAAAGGGGACGTTTCTCTTTTTTCAGTTACCATCAATTTCTCCAGTAGCTCCTTTTTCATTTTTTATAGTCGTCTGCGGTCCATGCCCGGGATAGACTTTCACTGAATCCGGTAAAGTCCAAAGTCTTTTCAGCGAAGACCTCAAGGATTCCTCGTCACCGCCAGGCAAATCAGTACGTCCCACTCCGGCTGCAAACAAGGTATCGCCACTAAAAAGTGTCCCTTCTCTTTCTAAATATAGACAGATGCTGCCCTGCGTATGCCCGGGAGTGTAAATGACTCTTAATTCTATTGAGCCGACTTTAATTATTTCGTTATCTTCAACATTGCGCAATCCCGGGAATAAACTTCCAAATATGTGCTTCAGCCATTCGGAATCCAGACTGTGTAGATAAATTTGACCTTTTAATTCACCTGTTATCTCTCCCGCTGCACCTAAATGGTCGGGGTGGGCATGTGTCAGAATAATAGGAACCGGCTTTGAAAATGGTGTCTGGCTCTGAGAAGTGCCTGACACCATTTTCACCATTTTCATCATAATTTTCTTAGCATCAGCACCGGGGTCAATAATTGCATAGTTTTCCTTATCGCCGATTATATAGCAATTTGTCTCCAATTCTCCGACAACAACTGTCTTAACAGTCATTTAGTCCTCTCAATCTCAAGGTGTCAGGAAAATGGTGTCTGGCTCTGACTGTCTTGCGAATTTACCCACGAAGTGCCTGACACCACTTTCAGTGTGACACCTACACATACCAATTTTCCAATTGGTAGTCCACAGAAGGAACAACAATTGTAAAAGGGGCGCGGGTTGGCCAGTGTTCCATTTCCACGCCATCTCTGAGAACAGTAACAATAAATTTAATTTCGTCTTTAGGTTTCAAATTTAAATCCGCAATTGGTATACTCATCTCCATTATTTTTTTCACTGCAAGGACACCTATCTTTTTCTCCTGGCTTTCACCTTGTGAAAAAAGGAGTTGTTTATCCTCTGAAGAAATTCTAATTCTGGCAGAGTAAGGAGAAATAATATCAAAGTTCAATGAAATCTCTTCAACCTTAGTAGATTCTGAAAGGTTTAGATTAAAATCAAATCTGAAATAAAGATTCTGCATATCGAACCCGTAGTAAATTGCCCTGACTATGCTCTGTGCCTGATGCATTGTCCCGCCTATTTTGCGAATATCATAAAAACCACTGGATAACCATTCATAGTAATCTGTCACTTCTCCATCCAGAATTGGGTGAATTAAATCTACGGGCATTGTAACTGGAGGATTAACTTTAAACGGCATTGTAATCGGAATCTCCAGGTATTTAGGAGGCTCTTTGCCAATCAGTGAATAGACACTTGAAAGATGCTGTCTGTACAAATAATCAAATGCCTCATCATAACCGCTGGTGTGCTGGTCACCATACCACCAGTTCCAATCACTTCCTTCAGCCGCATAAATCTCCTGCCATGCCTTAGCAAGACTCTGTGCCTGTTCAGGCAATGGGGGACGGATAAGTTCTGCTTCATAACTTAAAAGCGACTCCCTTGCGCTGCGCAGATAATCCCATGCGAGGTTCTCCTCCTCGTCACCAATCCAGATATCAAAATTCCTGTTTATCCATGAGCCAGGAAATAAACGGGGAAGTGTGTCCAGAATTGTTCTGCCTTTTAAGAATTCTGAGATAGTCACACACTTCAAATGTGGATGTTCATTCAGCCGTTCATATACCCCTTGAAGAAAATCTTTTCCATCGTCTGGATAATATTCCCATGCATTTTCGCCATCTAAGATTATGGACACGATGTACTCACCTGGAAGATTGCTAACCCCCTCCCTTATTGTCTCTAATCTTTTTATAAAGTCCTGAACAGCATCTTTTGTGCTCCACTTTGAATAAGTGAACCCGATTAAATCCGAGAGAGTGTGGTCACGGAATAAAAGGTCAAAATAATGGCGACTCCACTGGAGCCTGTACGGCTTATAAAGAATGCTGGGGTTTAACACATTCCCTCTTGTATCTCTGGAAATAGGTTTTTCAATTGAACTTGCCAGAATATCCTCATCAGTAGCAATCCACTCTATCCCTGCTTCTTCAATTATGGGTATAATTTCCTCGCAAACACTTCCTTCAGGGGGCCACATTCCCAAAGGTGGGCGACCAAAACGTTCTTTATAGAATTCAATTGCTTGCTCAATCTGCGCCTTCACATCAATTGAAGCAGAGAAACTCTTCTTTGGAAGTGGAATATTAGGAGATGGAAACCTCGCGATATTTGTATTATAAATGAGCGGAAGAATTGGATGATAAAATGGACTTGCGGTAACTTCAATCTGCCCTGCCTTCTGCAGTTTCTTATACTCCGGGATAATCATTGAGAGAACCTCAATTTGTTTATCAATTATCACCTTCTTGTCTTCTTCACTGAATCCTTTTCCTTTTTTGACTAAAGAACAAAGTGGTTCATCCGTAAGGAACATCGGGTCAAACCACGCAAGGTTAAACAAAGCCTGTAAATCTAAATAATCCTGTTTGTTGAATCTTGACTTAACTTTTTCAATCTCGGCTTGAGTGATATGCAATCCCCTCTTTGAAAGCAATTCTTTATATCTGGGATATTTATTAACCATATTCTCCCAGTTTGCCATAAAGAAATTATAGAGAATAAAGGATTTATCTTCCTCAGTTAGCTCATCAACCTTCTTGAGGGTCAATTCAAGAAAAATATCTGTTGCCTTATTGTTGACATAATCCTCAATCTGCATGATTAGAACCGGAGTGAGGTTAAAAGTCTGATGAATATTGGGATATTTTTCAAGGAGCGCAGCCATATCATAATAATCCTTTATCCCGTGCATCCTCACCCAGGGAAGAAGATATTTCCCCTTCATCCCATTTTTGTAGAATGGCTGATGCATATGCCACAAAAATGCAATATACAATGGTTTTTCCGCCATTTCTTAACTCCTTTCACTTCGCCACCACCACTATGCCGCTGACTACTACAGAAGACCATTTGTCTGTTGCAATTCCTGAACTTACCACTGATACCAGAAGTGCTGCTAAAATTAAATTTTTCATTTCTTTGGGCTCCTTTCGGGGAAAATTTCTCAAAAGTAAAAATTAAACGAGAAATCTACCATTGCATACCAATATGGTGGGAAATAACCGAAATATTCTACCACTGGGACCGAGCTTAAGGGCCACATCCAAAAAACAGGCCTGAGATGACATGAAAAACTTTTTCGCTGCTCATAAAAAAATTCAAATCCAACGGGGAGACTAAGAGACGGGAAGTTCCCAAAAGTATATGCAATTCCAAACTGAAAAGACCACCAATCGATAGGGATATTAAACAAGCTCTCAATTGTAAATTGATAAGAATTAAACCGTTGCAGATAACCATAATAAATTGGTGACCACCCTCCATTAATGCGCCAATAGGGGACCCAACAATAATAACTTGTTAATATTGCTGGCCAAATTGCCGCTTCGTAAGCAATTTGGCCCACTGCTCCACAGGTATGAATCCCCCACTTTGTTTCATAGGCATAACCTTTGGGAATTTCTGTTTTCTTTGTGATTATTGCAGGCGCTCCGATGATTTTATTAGTAATGTTTTTTATAGAAATTAAAAGCGCACTTTCTTCACATTTATCGCATTCTTCGGTTTCCACCCTATCAATTTTACCTGATTCAACATCAATAATTTTTAAGGTTATAAGATAAGTAGTACCAACTTTACCTACAAAACCAGTAAACATTTTTCGCACACCCAGCAACTGTCCTGCCTGGACAATACATTCTTCGCTTGTGCAGCCCGCCAATTGAAACTGCTGTTCTTTTAAAATTTGCTCCATGTTTTCTCTGGTGACCATGATAAACTTTTGTGTGTTGAATAATTGAGCGCGCAGATAGTCTGAAAGCATTCGGGCAACACTTTGGGAGACACCTTCTTCTGCCTGTAAATCTATAACTGCGGCAGTGGTTTTGGGCTCTTGGGCGGAAACTAAAGGTGAGAAAAATACAACTGAAATTAAACATATAACCAACACCAAAAATAATTTTTTAATCATTTGGGTTCCTTTCGTTTTAATTTTTCTTTTTGAGTTCGCTTATTAATTCTTTATAGATTTTATCAAGATTGAGTTTTAAAATGTCTTTTGCTTCGTCAAGAATTTCGGGCGTAACCTCATTTAACCCTTTCCGTGTCATTATATCTTTCGCTAATCTTCCTAAAATTCTCCTTAGTTCTTTTTTTTGCTTCTCTACTTCCAACATACCAACCTCCTTGATATTTACTTTTTTTTACCCAAACCGATAATGGCACCTAAAGATGATGTCCCGTTTTTCCTGTAAAAACTCGGGACAATACCTCTTTTAATTTGGTTCTTCCTGACCAAAAAGTATGAGTAATAAGTAGAGCCGTTCTTGCTACCCATACTCGCCTATGGCGAGGCCACTCCAATGTAACATTGGAGTTAGACCAAAAGTTTTTTAATCGATAGCGACCACCTCCTCCCCGATGTAACATCGGGGTTGTCGGGAAATTCTTTTTTCAGGGGGTGTTAGACCCTTGGCCTGCTCAAGAAAATGCGTTAGAATGCGAATGTGAGGGTCGGGTTTCAATTAAAATTTCCAAGAATTTTAGAATTTGAATTTAAACAAGCAAAAAGTGTCAAAAAAATTATGGCTTGGAAATCTATGCGTCGGGAAAATACAAGAATGGGGCATTAATTTTTTTTCTCATTAAATATTTTATTATCTATCTTTTTTGCTTCCGCCATTCCCTTTTTAATTCTTTTTTCAATTTCGCTTAAAGACAACTGGGTAAAATCATCATTATCTTGAAATAAGTGTTTTAAGCAACAGCCGAAGGATGAAACTAAAAGGTTCTCTATAAAAACCATGTTTATTGACCGTGACATCTCTTTAGAAAGACCTACGAGCATTACGGGTTCTATGCCTGAATCCCAAAACTTTAATTCATCGGTGTTTCGTGAAAACTCTATGTTATTAAATAAGTGGAAGTGCAGATTTTCAAAAATCTTTTCTGATGCTGTGCGCACTACTTTGCCATAGATATCCATTCTCTGATTAATGATTTTATACAAATTGTCGTTTTTGAGTAACTTTGAAAATTTATCTACTAAATTGTCAGCGATAAAAAAAATCAATTTTTTTCTTACGTCAGGTTTTTGTTTAAGTTTAACAAGAGATAGATCTAATCTAAATAGTAAATATACGCAGATTTCAAACAAGGTTGCTTCGCCATACTCCTCTGGCTTTTTGTAATCGGCTGTGTATAATTCTAGAAAGTGTACAGAACAGGGCAACACTAATTCTAAGATTGCAAAAAATTTATCATTACTATCGTTCATTTTACCTTATGTGCTCCCCGTAGTTAAATTCTACTTCCTGGTTAATCTTTGCTACGCCTTTCTCTTTCTAATATTTATGTCTATTACCATATTAAAACATTCTCGCAGTTGTTTTCGGAGAATGCGTTGGATTTCTTCAAACCGGCAAATTTCTAAGGCTGCTTTCTTACCAGTTGGAGCAACCCGGATATTGCCTTGTTCAAGAACGGTGAGTTCAAACTTAGCTACCTGTTTTGGTGTTTCTGCCATGGTTTTATCTCCTTTCAAAAGAAATTTGGCGACGAGAAAATACTAAAATGGGGGGTGTAAAGTATTGGACCCCCGCAAGAAAATGCGCCAGAACGCAAATGTGAGGGTCGGCCTTCCCTGGGCTTTTATGCAAGGACGAGATTTTCTAATTCTATTTTTGGTGCCTCTTTCTTAAATCCTAAGTGGACCGAAGCATCCAGGATTTCAATTCCCACTATTTCTTCATAAAGCCCCAGGTCAATAGCAACATCTTCAGTAATGCGAATTGTCGTTACTTGGGTTGGGCCTTTCTTAAACGAAATGTAAGCAGCGTCTACTTCTGGGTCATACTTGATTTTCACTTTACTCACCTCCAAAATAAAAAACATATACGGTTATAACAGTATATTTATCAGGTTCTTCCTTTACAATGGGCGTAACTTGTTTGGTTTCGTAATGTTTTTCTTTCCACGTTGAATTAAAAGAGAAGTTTTTCCGGAATGCAACCCGATCTTTCCGGGCAGGGACTTGTTCCCCTTGTTGGATTGTAATTCTTACTTCTTCTTGCGTTGCACCTCTATCTGATAATTGTTCTAAAGCATGGTTAGAAAAAACAATCTGTTTCACTTCTCAAACCTCGCTTGCTGGTGGATTTTGACAGCGCCTTGCTGATTATTATACTACACAATATATAGTTTGTCAAGCCAGAATTAGAAATTTCTGTCGGCGATAAAATTTAATTTCCCCTCGTGGAAACTAAAAATAGGGGGGTGTTAGACCCTTGACCTGCCCGAGAAAATGCGTTAAAACGCGTCTGTGCGAGTCAGTTGTAATATTTTTCAAGTACTAGGCTTAGCTTCTTGTCTTATCCCCCGGTCTATCCATTCACGCATAAGTTTTTGGTAGGGGGTCTTTTTAATTTTAGCGATTTCTTTTGTTTTTTCTATTTCCCAATTTGCCAGGCGAATAGATACTAATTTTTTGGTTGCTCTTTCTTTGATTTTATGAATCAAGCCTGGTGATAAAAGAAATAAGTTGTTTACTTCCTTAAGTTCATCTAAGTAATCAGTTATACTGTGTGTGTCCCAAAACCTTGATTCATCTTCCAAATTTTTGAAATGCGGAATTTTTCTTTTCATAATTTTAATTTCCTCCTATATAGTTTTTTTTCTTTCTCATCCATGTCCCTTGCAGTTATTACTTGGATACCCCTTGCACTTTCTAAAAATTCAAAGACAACAATTAAATATCGACCTGCAAATGTTTTACCGAAAGCCATATATCTATCCTGCCTTGTTTTTAAAAGAAAATATTTTGATATAAAAATTTCTTCTGCTTCATCTGGGTTAACACCGTGATGACTAATATGCTCTATGTTTTTATCATCCCAAACAAAAGATTCTATTTTCAATGGATATTCCTGTATTTACATTATAGTATATACAAAAAAGATATTCTGTCAAGTGAAAAATGCATTTTGGGTTCTTTTGGATCACTCCCCTAGAAATTTGTCTAATGCTCGCCTGACAATTTCGGAAAGTTTGATTATATTGTAATACACAATATATAGTTTGTCAAGCCAGAATTAGAAATTTCTGTCGGCGATAAAATTTAATTTCCCCTTGTGGGGGGCCAAAACAGGGGGGTGTTAAATCCTTGACCTGCCCGAGAAAACGCGTTAGAATGCAAATGTGCGAGCCGGTTGTTGAAAATACTGCCAAAACTATCGTTGCCTCATGGGTTTTCGGTGGTATACTGCTTTGTTAACTAAATATTACTTGCATTTTTTAAAAAACATGATATAATGGTTACCATAGGAGGTGGTAACCATGCGACCTGTATTTATTCGGAAATTATCCAGACATGAAAAAAGAATAATAAAGGAATTACTTCGTTCTATAAATACTCGACTATATAAGCGCGCCAGGATAATCTGGCTTTCCAGTGTTAAACACTTAAAAGCACCAAAAATTGCTGAAATTGTTGATCTCCACTTAATTAA